>JAZBPL010000197.1:0-53529 GCA_036351635.1 Desulfotignum sp. | reverse complement strand
CGGCAGATTTTTTCACAGCACGCAGCTGTCACCTCCTTATCCGGTCCTTCCACCATCACCCGCAAAAGGGGCTGGGTACCGGAATACCGCACAAGCACCCGCCCTTTTCCACCCAGTTGTGCCTCCACCTGTGCTATGGCATCGGCAATGGGACTGATCTGTGTAAAATCCGGACGGGATGCATGCACCGTGACATTTTTCAGCACCTGGGGATACACCTGCATCACTTCTGCCAGATCTGACAAGGACCTGCCGGTGTCTGCCATCACCGCCATCAGGCGCAGCGCTGACAAGATCCCGTCCCCGGTGCTATGGTCTTCCAGAAAAAGCATATGGCCGGAATCTTCTCCCCCCATGACCGCCCCGCTCCGCTGCATCGCTTCCAGCACTTTCCGGTCGCCCACACCGGTTGTGACATGCTCGATACCCAGCGTATCCAGAGCTTTTGTTAAACCGATGTTGCTCATGATTGTACTTACAACAATATTGTTTTTCAGCTGGTTTTTTGATTTGGCATGACTGGCGCAGATGGCCAGGATACGGTCCCCTGTTATCTCACGGCCCTTTTCATCCACGGCGATCATTCTGTCCGCATCCCCGTCAAAGGCAATACCCAGGTCCGCTCCCCGTGCCTTTACCTGTTCCTGGAGGTCTTGTGTGTGCTGGGAACCGCAATCCTTATTTATGTTGAACCCGTCCGGCTGGTCATGGATGAATACCGCATCAAACAACCTGTCATGGAATACCTTGCGGCAGATGGCAAAGGCAGCACCATTGGATGCATCCACCACCAGTTTTATACGGACAGGCAGTTTCCTGAAAGGAAACCTGTCCAGTAAAAATTGTGCATACATATCCAAACTATCCGGAATCATGGATATTTTTCCCATTTTATCCCGTGGAACAATCTGCGCATCATGGATATGGGCTTCCACTGCATCTTCCTGCGCATCTGTGAGCTTGGTGCCGCCTTTTTGAAAAATTTTAATGCCGTTGTCATAAAAGGGGTTGTGGGATGCGGAAATAACAATGCCGGCCCCGACCCCTTTTCTGCAGGCGGTCAGAAAGGCCACGCCTGGAGTCGGGATCACCCCGGCCAGGCCCACATCCGCACCGGCAGAAGCGGCACCGGCTGCGAGAGCCGCCTCCAGCATATCTCCTGAAATCCGGGTGTCCTTGCCGATGACCACCTGGTTCTGCCCAAGCTCCAGGGCCAGCATTGCGGCTGCCCTGCCCGTTTTGAGTGCGGTTTCACAGGTCATGGGAGGGGTATTGGCCCGGCCCCGGATACCGTCTGTTCCGAACAATCGTGTCATGTATATGTGTGTCCTTACATATCGGCCATGCCCTGACAGGCACAGCAAATCATGAAATAATCAGGCAGGTTGCACGGTTATTTCATATAGAAAAATTGTCAGATCTGCAGCTGGTCTGACATGGCGGTTTCAATACCCAGCAGCCATTCAGATCCCATGGCTTTGATTTCAGGGGCGAGGCCCTGGATGCATGCTGTATATTCTGTACGGTTTTCTGCTGCCAGGTCTGCCACCCGGGCAACAAATGTTTCACCATCACGGGTCATGATGCCCTGGCCCGGGGCAGTGTCGAAATATTTTTTTGCAGTGTGCATCCCTGCCAGGACCTGGTTGCAGGTCAAAGATGATCCCAGTGTGTCACAAAATTTTTCCAGCTGCCTGATACGCTCCCGGATACACCCGGTCAGGGTTTTCTGAAGACCTGCCACCAGTTTTCTGGACAAATCGTCTTGGGCAAAAATGGGGCGCACATGCATATACCAGGCATCCAGGGCTGTCAGGGCCGAGATATACCGGATATTGTGATTGAATATCCGGACAGCACCGGTATGCAGCCCCGGCCGCCTGGGCAGAGAAACCGATTTTGTACTTCCTGCCAGAATCATTCTGTCTAACCGTTCCTCGTCTTTGCGGACAATGGCGCCTGCCCCTGTCAGGCAGCCGAATCCGATGCGCACAGGTCCGACAATTCCCCCCTGTCCCCCCAGAAAAATGGGGTGCTGGTTCAGCATCACGCCCTGGTGGACATTGCCCATCATGGAAGCGGTGGCCTTGTCCTGGTTGGGGGTATAATTAAAATGCACAAAAGAAGACCCCACCTCTGAATGGTCTTTGCGGCTGGTGCCCCCTGCCATGAAGCAGTCGCAGAAATTGATCAGGCTGCCTAAAATGACAAAGGGAAACAAAATGGTCTGTTTGAGGCCCACTGTATGGGCCGCCCCGGCCTGCTCCTCCAGGATGGTACCGGATCTCACATGGGCATTGGATCCAAATACATTGCCGCCTAAAAAAACCGCACCCTGGAAAAACCCGCCGTTCAGCCGGACATCATTTCCCGCCATACAGTTTTCCATGGTCACGGGCGCTTCATATCCTATTTTTGCTCCCGGCAGGATCAGGGTGTTTTTACCCATGATCCTGGATCCGGCGTATATGGTTACCCCGTCCCCTGAAATCCGGTCCGGATGCACATCATCGGCAATATGGACCGTATCCGGAAGGGGCATGGTCACCCCTTTTGCCAGCAGTTTTTCTTTGGTTACATGATCGGTTGGTTTCATGGGATTAAGTAATAATCGCCCTGACAGCCGGCTGTCAATAATTATTGCTTGCTTTTATAAAAAAAACCGGCAAAAACTGCGGACCGGACAGTCTCAGAATCAAGGATAATCTCTTTACACCCCGGAAAAATGCTGGTAAAAATTTAGGGGCCGGTCAGTAACATTTTCGGTATGAAAAACAGGTAATTTACAAAAACCAGGCGTACAGAAAACCAAAATTTGATGAAACTGTCATACCAAGGTGGTTTTCATCTTCATTAAAGGATACCGATAACACCCATGTATGCATCAGACAGCTATAGATCCCTGCAAAAACAAGCCCCCCGGTTTGACACCCCGGATAATCATTTAAAACAGATGATCAAAGACCCGGAGCGTCTGGGGGAATTTTCCCTGGGCCTGCCCGGCTTTTTTTTTGATTTTTCCCGCCAGCGCCTGGACAACACGGTAAAAAATATTCTGTGTGACCTGGCTGAAGAAAGAGGTGCAAAAGAGATGTTTGCCCGGATGGCGGCAGGGGAAAAGGTCAACACCACGGAAAACCGTCCCGCCCTTCACACCGCCTGCCGGTCCTTTTCAGACCCTGACCTGATCCCGGCTGAGCCAAAAATTATCCAGCAGATGCAAAAGGTAACCCGGGCCATGCGCTCTTTTTGTTCAGACATCCGCGAAGGAAGCATCACCAATACACATGGACAGGCTTTCACCGATGCCGTGGTGGTGGGTATCGGCGGATCCTACCTTGGGTGTGAATGTGTGTACAACGCACTGAAGGCAGCCCACACCCCGAAAATACGGCTGCATTTTCTGTCCAATGTGGATATTGACAATTTCGGTGAGGTGATCACACGCATCAATCCGGAGACCTGTTTGTGGATTGTTGTCTCCAAATCATACACCACCACGGAAACCATGGCCAACCTGGCCCAGGCCAGGGCTTTTCTGGAACGGCACAGCCTTTTGCCAAAACACCACCTGGTGACCATCACCGCCAAAGGAAGCCCCGGGGATGATTCATCCAACCCGGTTCTGGCAAGTTTTCACATGTTTGATTTTATCGGGGGCCGGTACTCGGTGTCTTCGGCAGTGGGCGGGGTGCCTTTGGGCCTGGCATTCGGTCCTGACCTGTTTGACCGATTTCTAAAAGGCTGCAGCATCATGGACAGCCATGCCCTGCATGCACCCCCTGGTGAAAATATTCCCCTCATGGCCGCCCTTGTGAGCATCTGGAACATCCAGATGCTTGGATATACGGCCCAGGCCATTATCCCCTATTCCAGCGCCCTTTCAAAACTGGCACCCCATGTACAGCAGTTGTACATGGAAAGCCTTGGCAAAGGGGTGGATAAGAGTGGTACTCCCCTGCCCCGTCCGGCCGGCAGCATTGTTTTTGGAGAACCCGGCACCAATGCCCAGCATTCATTTTTCCAGCTGGCCCACCAGGGCCCGGCCTTTCCCGTGGAATTCATCGGGGTGCTTTGCCCGGGGTATCAGGGACGTCAGGTCACCGCCAAAGGGGTGTATAACCACCAGGAGTTATGGGCCAATCTCATTGCCCAGACACTGGCCCTGGCAGAAGGCCTGGACCATGAGGTGCCTGCCAGGGCCTTTGGCGGTAACCGGCCCTCATCCTTGCTGGTCATAGATGACCTGTCACCGGAAAGTATCGGCATGCTGGTATCGTTTTATGAGGCAAGGACGGTATATGAGGGATTTATACTGGGCATCAATCCCTTTGACCAGTTCGGGGTTGAACTGGGAAAAGTGCTGGCCTCAGGCATCCGCAAAAAAATGGCAGACCAAAACAGCAACCCGGACCATGATTTGACCCATGTGGATCCCACAGCTGCATTCTATATGAGAGCGCTGTCTGCCGGGAAAATAATTTAAAAGAACCGGAAAATGGAGGCCCCCCAGGTCAGGCCGGCACCCAGGGCCACAAACAGCACCGTATCTCCAGGTTTACCGACCCGTTCCTGGGCCATGGCTTCATGCAGGGCCAAAGGAATGCTGGCGGCGGTGGTGTTGCCGTATTTTTCAATATTATGAAAAATTTTGGATTCATCCAGTTTCATGAACTGCCCGAATGCCTGGTTGATGCGTTTGTTGGCCTGGTGTGGCACCACCAGATCAATTTCATCCAGATCGATATCTGCTTTTTTCAGCGCTTCATTGGTTACCCGGGGCAGCATCCGAACCGCTTTTTTAAAGATGGCAGGACCGTCCATTACCGGAAAATACCGGGGATCGTCTGTCGGCAGACCCGGCGGTATGCGCTGGGGAAGCCTTGAGGCCGGCAGCTCCGCCATCAAAGACCCGGCATGGTTGCCGTCGGCATGCAAAGCTGATGCCAGCAGCCCCACTTTCTCATCTGTCTGTACCCCCTCAAGGCAGACGGCTGCAGCACCATCCCCGAAGATCACCGTAACATCCCGTCCCCTGGTGGATTTATCCAGTCCGGAAGAGTGGACTTCCCCCCCCACCAGGAGCACCCTGCCGGCCAGGCCGGATTTGATATAGGCATCTGCCGTGGCAAGTCCGTACAGGAACCCTGTGCACTGCTGGCGGATATCCAGAACAGGTGTTCTGTCAAGGCCCAGTTTGGCTGCCATCAGGCATCCGGACCCGGGAAACATGATATCCGGGCTCAAGGTGGCAAAAATTATAAAATCCACGTCTTCAGGCTGCCATCCGGCACCTGCCAGGGCCATTCTGGCAGCCTCAGCCCCGAGATCGGAAGCACCGCATTCTTCATTTATCCAGTAGCGCTGCCTGATACCGGTGCGCTGGCGTATCCATTCATCAGAGGTGTCCATGATTTTTTCAAGATCATGGTTGGTCACCACATGGGGGGGGACAAACATCCCTGTGCTGCGTATGGTGGTTTTTTTCATTAAGGTTTCCTTGTTGGTTTCGTGTGGATCTGTTCATCCATACATTTTCATGTTATGCAACCACAATGATTCACACGCCTTATAGTATTAATTGGTGTTTTGTGCAAGTTGCACCGGACCAACAATTTTATGGTTTTTTATTTTTTTTGCTTGCATGTGTTAATCCATCTATTATATGGACTAATTGTTGTTTATACAAACCAGCAATAAACCCCCTTTGGTATAAAGGCAACAAAAATGGCAGACCCCATACGATTGTTAATTGTTGATGACAATGAAGATATTTTGTCCACTTTTTATGAATTTTTCAATTCCATGGGGTATGAAGTAAAAACAGCGGTGGACGGTTTTGCCGCATTAAAACTGCTCAGGGAAAAAACACACAATTTTGACTGTTTGATCACCGATCTTGTCATGCCCAACATCAGCGGTGTCGGCTTGATTTCCATTGTGAAAAAAGAATATCCTGATCTTAAAATTATTGCCATGACAGGCTATGGTGACCAGCCCGGGGCACTGGCTTCAGAAGCCCGCGCAGATATGGTGCTGTTCAAACCGGTGGACCTGTTCAAAATTGAAGAAAAAATAACCGGGCTCCTGGACAACGGCAGTCAAAACAAACAAGAGTAACATTGTATCATGACCACAACCCCGCTTATCGGCGTCAGCAAATCATTGCTCAAGATCAAGGAATTGATCAACCATGTGGCCAATACCTGCCTGAATGTTCTGATCACAGGGGAAACAGGGGTCGGCAAAGAGGTGGTGGCACAAAATCTGTATGGAGAATCCCCCAGAACCGCACACAGTTTTGTAAAAATCAATTGTGCAGCCCTGCCTGAAACCCTTCTTGAAAGTGAATTGTACGGATATGAAAAAGGGGCATTCACCGGTGCCCACAAAAAAAGACCCGGGAAGTTCCAGGCTGCCCACAAAGGGGTGCTTTTTCTGGACGAAATCGGGGATATGCCCCTGTCTTTGCAATCCAAAATGCTCCATGTGCTCCAGAGCGGAGAGTTTTCACCCCTGGGATCAGACCAGGACTTTAAAACCGATGTGTGGGTGATTGCCGCCACCAACCATGACCTGGAGCAGCGGATTAAACAGAAACAGTTCAGAGAAGACCTGTTTTACCGGCTTAATATCATTAAAATTGATATTCCCCCTTTGCGGGAACGCAAAGAAGATATTCCCGCCCTGGTTGAATATTATTTTCGGCTGTACAAGTCTGAATACCCCAACAGCCAGGGAAGCAAACCTGACCCAGATACCATGACACGGCTGTGCAATTATCCCTGGCCCGGCAATGTCCGGCAGCTGCAGAACTGTATCAAAAAGCAGATGGTTCTCAACTCATGGAACAAAATATTTGATGAAATGCCGGCAGAAGAGCCCCAGGGCATTGTTCCCCAGATATCTGTCCAGTCAAAGCCCCATTCCGGCCGCGTGAACACGGTGCACCCGGATTTTGCCAACGACCAGACCGGCCTGATATCCCAGTTTGTTGATCTGTCCACCAGTTCTGATAAGCTGTTTGAGGACATATCCTTAAAAAAAATCAAAAAAATGGCCGCAGACCGGGTGGAAAAAGAGGTGATCACCTTTGTGCTGGACAAAGTGGGATGGAACCGGTCCAGGGCTGCCAAAATCCTCAAGGTCAGTTATAAAACCCTGCTGTATAAAATGACCGAATTTGACATCGATCCCCCAAGCAAATAACAAAAATTCTTGCCAGATCATGCATATTATTTCTTTACTTCATCCGTGATTTTACATATAGAGTAAACTGATATTTTACCCAAAGGTGCATTGCATCCCGGACTTTTTCTGGAAACAGTGCTTCTGTTTCATGTGGTTTTGCCAAAATTTGGACCTTGATATGTTGGATTTTTGCAATTGGTTTTCTTTACCATGGAGAATCCAAATCTTTTAATCGTTTTTTGTAAAGGAGGAAGTATGCGAAAGATTGCTGTTCTAACGGTTGCGGCCTTTTCTGTGGCCATGTTGTTTTCTTCTCTGGCCTTTTCTGCCAGAAAAACCATCATTAAAATCGGCATCAACGCCCCCCTGACAGGTGACATTCCCAAGGTGGGGGAAGGAACCAAGTACGCGGCCCAGATGTGGCTGGAAGATATTGAAAAAGCCGGCGGTCTGGAAGTGGGTGGTAAAAAGTACGATGTGGAACTGGTCATTGAAGACAATGAATCCAAGGCGGAATCTGCTGTAAAAGCAAACACCAAAATGATTTCCCAGGATGATGTGCTGGCCATCATCGGACCCCAGTCCTCCAAACAGGCGGTGCCTGCAGGAGAGGTGGCAAACAAATACAAAACCGTGATGATCAGCCCCTGGTCCACCAACCCCGACACCACCCTGGACCGGCCCTATGTCTTCCGGGGCTGTTTTCTGGATCCTTTCCAGGGACCGGTTGTGGCAAATTTCATCACAGATGAATTCGGATTCACAAAAGCAGCGGTTCTCTATGATGTGGCATCCGACTATCCCAAGGGACTGGCTGAAGTGTTCAAAGAGGCCTGGGAAGCAAAACATGGGGCCGGCAGTGTGGTAGCCTATGAAAGTTTTACCACCAAGGACACCGATTTTTCCTCCCAGCTCACCAAGATTGTGAAATCCGGTGCCCAGGTGCTGTTCACCCCCCAGTATTACAATGAAGTACCTTTGATCGTCCGCCAGGCCAAAGACCTGGGCTGGGAAGGCCCCATTGTGGGATCTGATTCCTGGGGATCAGCTGAGTTGGTTGAACTGTGCGGGGAAGCCTGTCATGGCCTGTTTTTTTCCTCCCATTATGCAGCAGCCGGCGCCAAAGGCGAAACCAAAGCCTTTATTGACCGGTATGAAAAAACATATGGCTATACCCCTGATGACGTGGCCGCCCTTACCTGGGATTCCCTGCAGCTGGCCCAGCAGGCCATCCAGGATGCCGGCAAACTCACCGGCCGCATCGAAAAAGACAGAGAAGCCGTCAGAGATGCGTTGACCCGCATCGCGGACTTTGACGGCATCACCGGTAAAATGACATTTACCGAAGAAGGGGATCCCATAAAATGTGCGGTCATCGTTAAAATTAACAACCAGGGCGAATTTGAATTCTACGGCTCCAGCTGCCCCTGATTCTTGAAATCTTTGTCCATTAAACTGTATTACACTGCTGCAGGTCTTGTTTCAGGCCTGCAGCAGTTGTCCAATCCAACAGGAGTCGGTGAATGGAACCCTTGATAGAATCCTTTTATTATATTCTGCAGAACATTATCAATGCCCTGCAGCGGGGCAGCTTTTACGCCGTGATATCCATCGGATATTCCATGGTGTACGGGGTGCTGATGCTGTTCAACTTTGCCCATGGCGACATTTTCATGGTGGGCACCTATATCGGATTCGGCATTGCCACGGTTTTTCTGGCGGTTTTAACCGGTCTGGTGCCCCCCCCGGTGATTTTTCTGGCCACCGTGGTGGTGACCATGTTTCTGGCATCCTGGATCGGGGTGTTTGTGGAAGTGGCCGGATACCGGCCGCTGCGTCAGGCCCCCCGGGCCTCGGCCGCCATCACCGGACTTATGATCGGCATCATCTTTGAGACCGGGATTCTGATCATGCTGGGCGCCAAAAGACTGAGCTTTCCGCCGTTGATGGAAACGGTGAACTACCACATCGGGGGTATCTATATCACCAATGTCAAGGCCATGATCATCATTATCTCCCTGCTGCTCATGCTGGCCCTCCACGCCTTTATCCAGAAAACAAAATGGGGCATGGCCATGCGGGCCATGTCCTACGATTTTCTGGCGGTACCCCTCATGGGGGTTTCCATTAATATCATTGCACCTTTGACTTTTGCAGTGGGCGCAGGCCTGGCATCGGTGGCCGGCATCCTCTACGGCCAGGCCTATCCCATCCTGGATCCCTATATGGGGGTGCTGCTGGGATGGAAAGCGTTTGTGGCTGCCATCCTGGGAGGACGCGGCTCCATCAAGGGAGCGGCCCTGGCCGGATATCTGCTGGGATTCATAGAGATCTTTGTGGCCACGGTTTTTCCATCCACCCTGCGGGATTTCATAGCCTATTCCATTATCCTGGTCATCCTGACCTTCAGGCCCAGGGGATTTTTCGGAATGGAACACAGCACCAAGCTTCGGCTTTAAATTCTGGACCCTACACACACAGGAACGTCAAATGGGAATTGCAAAAAAATTTCGACACATGTTTTCAACGGTACCCATGCTGGGGTGGTTTCTGGGCATCCTCACAGCCGTGCTCATTGAATATTTCTGGGGATATGACTATATCTCCTATTACCTGGGTCTGCCCAAGATACCGGTGCTGTTCGGGGCGCTGATCATGCTCAAGGAACCGGTGATGATACCCGGTGCCCTTGCCTATGACCTGGTTGTATATGTAATCCCGGTACTGGTGGTGGCAAAACTTTCCTGTTTTGTCACCAATCCCGGGGCCGCCCTGCTGGAAAAGCTGCCTTTGTGGCTTTCCGCTGTCATCCACCTGGTCTGTTTTTATGCCATTCTTCATTTGTGGGCAGGCATTAACGACTACCGGGTCCTGGTGGTCAAACTCACCCTTGTTTCCATTATCCTCACGGTGAGTGTCAATGTCATCAACGGGTACCAGGGGGAATTTTCCTGCTCCCATCCCGGGTTCATGGCCCTGGGGGCATATGTGTCCTCCATTCTTACTTTGGCGCTGTTCACCAACGACAAAATTTTCGGCACCGCCCTGCTGCCCCCTGCCCTGGGTCCCTATCTTTTTCCGCTGGTGCTGCTGGCTGGGGGCGCGGCTGCCGCCATCGGTTCACTGGCCGTAGCTATTCCCTCTTTCCGCACCAGGGGGGATTACCTGGCCATTATCTCCCTGGCATTCATGTTTATTGTCAAGTCTGCGGTTGAAAACCTGAACTTCATCGGCGGTGCCAGGGGTATGGGGGGCCAGCCGGATCTTGCCCCCCTGCCCGTCATTTTCATCTGGACCCTGCTGTGCATCTGGATCATCCACAACTTTGTCACCTCAATTCTGGGCAAGGCATTGAACACGGTGAGAGATGATGAAGCAGCAGCAGAATCCATGACCGTTAAAACCCGTAAAACCAAAATGACGGCGTTTATGTTCGGTGCTTTCTGGGCCGGCATTGCCGGGGGACTTTTTGCCCATGTGCTCACCTATATCAACCCGGGCATGTTCAGCATCAACCGCCTGGCTGAAATTCTTGCCATGGTCTACTTTGGCGGACTCAATTCCATTGTGGGCTCCATTGTGGGTGCGGTGAGTATCAATGTGCTGGGTGAGGCCCTGCGTCCCCTGGAACTGTTCAAATGGATCATCATTCCATTGATTCTGATCTTTGTCATGATATTCCGGCCCTATGGGCTGATCTCTTTTACGGAAATCAATGCAAAAAAACTGCTGGAAGCCAAACACAAACGCCAACAAGGAGTGTCCCCATGACCGCACTGCTGCATGTTGAAAACATGACCCACTTTTTCGGCGGGCTGCGGGCTGTTCATAACTATAACCTGAACATTGCACCCAGACAGATTTTCGGTCTCATCGGCCCAAACGGTGCCGGCAAGACCACTATTTTCAATTTGATCACAGGGGTGTACACCCCCACTGAAGGGGAGATCCTGCTGGAAAACAAAAACATAAAAGGCCTGGAAACCAATCAGATTGCCGCCAGGGGCCTGGGCAGAACATTCCAGAACCTGGCGTTGTGGCGGCACATGAATGTGGTGGACCATATCCGCATGGCCCATTATGCACAGCTGGACTATGGGCTGCTGGGGGCGTTTTTCAACTCCCGTGCCTGCCGGGACCAGGAAAGCCAGGTCAGGGAAAATGCCCACCGCCTCATGCAGCTGTTTGATATCGAAAAATATGCCGACGATCTTGTGACAAGCCTCCCCTATGGGGCCCAGCGCCGGGTAGAAATGGCCCGGGCCATGGCCACCAATCCCAAAGTGCTGTTTTTAGATGAGCCCACCGCCGGCATGACCCCTGATGAACTGGTGAAAATGATCCGCATCATCCGCCAGGTGCACCAGGATTTCAACGTGGCGATTTTCCTGATCGAACACCGCATGAAATTTGTCATGGAGCTGTGTGAATCGATCCAGACCCTGGTGTTCGGGGAAGTGATCGCCGAAGGACCGCCTGAAGAAATTCAGAACAACCCCCAGGTGATAGAAGCCTATCTGGGCAAGGAGGATATGACCTGATGCAGCTGAACATCCAAAACCTGAACGTATCCTACGGCAATATCAAGGCCCTTCACGGCATCAGTTTCTCCGTGGCAGCAGGTGAAATCCTCACCATCATCGGTGCCAACGGGGCGGGCAAAAGCACCACCCTGCGGGCCATTTCCCGGATGATTCCCTGTCAAGGCGGATCTGTCATGGAATTCAACGGCCAGAACATTTTAAAATATTCAGCAGACAAGGTGGTGTCAAAACTGGGGATCTCCCATGTGCCGGAAGGCCGCCGTATTTTCGGAAACCTCACCGTAACGGAAAACCTGACCCTGGCCTGTTTTGCCAGAAAAGACAAAGACCAGATTCAAGCGGACCGAAAATGGGTGTTTGACCTGTTTCCCCGGCTGGAAGAACGCCGGCACCAGCTGGCAGGCACCTTGTCCGGCGGTGAGCAGCAGATGCTGGCCGTTGGCAGAGGGTATATGTCCGGACACCAGATGATGCTTCTGGATGAACCCTCCATGGGGCTGGCACCCCTGCTCATGCTGGACATGTTTGATGCCCTCAGGGAGATCAACAAACTGGGCACCACCATTCTGCTGGTGGAACAGAACGCCAGGCTGGCCCTGAAATTCGCCCAGAGGGGGTATGTCATAGAAAATGGTTCCCTGGTGCTGGAAGGGCCCACAGATGCGCTTCTTGACAATCCGGATGTAAAAAAAGCCTACCTGGGAGCCTGATGTGTCATCTTGATTGTATGTGCAACAAAAATCAGGAGACCCGCAATTCATCTCCTCCGCCGCATTTTTTTCTAAACTGAAGCCGGGGAGTAACGCACCAGGGGTGTATTAACCGTGCACCGGCATGCCCACCGCCTTTGAGGCCACCTCTCCCATGATTTCCGCCATGGTGGGATGGGCATGGATGGTATGGGCCAGATCCTGTGCTGTCAACCCTTTTGCAACGGCCAGTGTGGCTTCTGCAATCAGGTCGGTGGCATGGGCACCCATAAGATGCACCCCCAGAACCCGGCCGGTATCTTTTTCCACCACCATTTTGGCTTCCCCTGCGATCTCATCAATGGCATGGGCCTTGCCAAGCACCCGGAAGTTGACGGATGCTGTGTCAACGGCCAGACCGCTTTTCAGGGCCTGCCCTTCACTTATCCCCACAGTTCCGATTTCCGGCATGGTGAAAATGGCGCCGGGTACGGCATTGTAGGCCATGGTTTCCTTGTGCCCCATGGCATTGCCAGCCGCCACCAGACCTTCATGGGAGGCCACATGGGCCAGCATCACCCGGGAGGGTCCCAGGATATCTCCGATGGCATAGACATTTTCCACCGGGGTTTCCATGCGGTCATTGACAGGAATCCAACCAGGTCCTTCGGTTTCAAGGCCGATGGTTTCCAGGCCCAGATCAGATGACAGCGGGGTCCTGCCGATACACACCGCCATAAGATCTGAAGCCAGGGCAGCAATTTTGGGATCTTTTGCCTTGGGGTTATCTGTGAACGGGCTTTTGGAAAGTGATATGCTGCACCCTTTTCCAGATGTGTCACAGGCGGTGACAACCGTGTCGCAGAACACCGTAATCTTTTGTTTTTTCATCTCCCGCAGCAGCAGCCTGGATATGGAAGCATCCACCGACGGGAGGGGCAGCAGCCTGGACATGGCCTCCACCACCGTCACCTTTGTGCCCAGGGCGGCAAAAATACAGGCGAATTCACACCCGATCACCCCGCCCCCCACAATGGTCAGCGTTTCAGGGATATGGTTGAGAACCAGGATGTCGTTGGATGACAGAATTTTTTTGCCGTCAAAGGCAAAATCCGGCACGTTCATGGGGGTGGTGCCTGTGGCAATGATGAGTTTGTCCCAGCTCAGGGAAGTCGTGGTGCCATCGGCAGCTGTGACTGTTGTTGTTCCCCTGCCTGTGATGCGGCCGCACCCTTTTTCAACATGTACGTTTCTGCCCTGGAGCAGCCCGGCAATGCCTGTGCGCTGGGAATCAAGAATCTTGTCTTTTCTGGCCATGAGCCCGGCCATGTCCGGGAGCACCGCCCCGTCCAGATGGATGCCGAAATCTTTTGCCTTACGGCATTTGTGCAGAATTTCAGCCGTATTTTTCATGATTTTGGAAGGGATACACCCCCAGTTCAGGCAGGTGCCCCCCAGATTTTCCTTTTCAATCAGCGTAACATCCGCCCCCAGAGATGCAGCCCGCAGTGCTGCCACATAACCGCCCGGTCCCCCGCCCACAACAATGATTTTTTTGCCCATGGTGTACTCCTTTGGTGTAATGGTGTTTTCTTTACGATTTTTTTCCTGTTATAAAGGAATTTCATTGATTTTTTAACAAAAATTTCTATTTTCACAAATTTTTTAAAAATTAATTGACATTATCATTATACTGGTCTAAATATCAAGATGATTTGAAAAATTTTATGTTTTCATCATTTCTCCAGCATAAAAAGAGGCAGAATGAAAATCGACAAAACCAATATTGATATCATAAGAGAACTCAAGGATGGGAAAAAATCCTTTAAAAAAATAGCGGACAAACTGCAGATCACAGAAAACACTGTCCGTTCCAGGGTCAACAAACTCCAGGAGGAAGGGGTACTGGAAATCTGCGGCCTTGTGGACCCTGCCACCCTCCCCGGACACCGGGTGGTAATCATCGGCATCAAGCTGTCTGAGATGAACCTGGTGGAGAAAGGCGCAGAAATAAGCCGGCTCAAAGGGGTTATTTCCGCAAGCGTGGTCACGGGACGGTTTGATCTGGTGATCCTGGTGCTGTTTAAAAAAGGATTTGGCCTTCTGGAATTCTACACAGAAGAGATTTCCAAAATTGAGGGGGTGCGGTCGGTGGAAACATTTGTTGTGTATAAATCCTATAATTTAAAGGTTCCCTATATTTTCTAGGACACTAAATATTTAACACCATTAATAAAAAGGTTGCTGCCATGAATACCAGTTTACAAACCACACCATTGCACCAGTGGCACCTGAACGCCGGTGCCAACATGGCTGATTTCGGTGGATACGACATGCCGCTGTGGTATGACACCGGGGTCAAAAACGAACACCTGGCTGTCCTGACGTCTGCAGGCATATTTGACACCAGTCACATGGCCTGTATCACTGTGGATGGGAAAGATGCGTTTACCCTTCTCAATTTCTGCTTTACCCGGGACCTGACACCCCTGGCTGAAGGCAGGTGTGTTTATGGCGCCTTTCTGGATGAAAAAGGCCACTGCCTGGATGATGCCATTGTGTATAAATTTTCAGACAAAGGATTTATGGTCTGCGTGAACGCCGGCATGGGCGGACCCATTGCCGCACACCTGGCATCCCACAAAAAACAAAAAGATGCCGCCATAACCGATCTGTCCGGAAAAATCGCCAAAATGGATATCCAGGGGGTGAACGCAGCCCGTATCCTGTCCCCATTGATCCAGTCGCAGGATACGGTGTTTGACCACATGCCCTATTTTTCCTTTAAAGGCCATTTTGATGCCGGCCATCCCAAGGCGGGTGCTGTCAAACTCAATGACGGCACCCCGGTGCTGTTGTCCAGATCCGGATATACAGGAGAGTTCGGGTTTGAAATTTTTCTAGCCCCCCATGCCATTGTGAACCTGTGGCAGGATGTACTGGCAGCTGGAAAAGATTACGGCATCGCCGCCTGCGGTCTGGGTGCCAGGGATTCTCTGCGGGCCGGGGCCTGTCTGCCCCTGTCCCACCAGGATATCGGCCATTATAAATTCATGAACCATCCCTGGGACTTTGCTTTGCCCTATACGCCGGACAAGGACGGTTTCACCAAAGAATTTCTGGGTGCTGATGCCCTGGTGTCCGAAGCAAACGATGTGTATGTATTTCCTTTTGCAGGGGACAGCCTGCGGAAAGTGGCTGCCGGTGAAGACACCGGTGTGTTTGATCACAACCAGGAACGGATCGGGCATGTGCTTACCTGTGCCACGGACATGGGTATCACCTGGCATGACAACAAAATTGTGAGCATCGCCACCCCGAATCTGCCTGACAACATAAAAATCAAAGGCATTGCCTGCGGCTTTGTCATGGTCTCAAAACAGCTGGAAACGGGCACACAGCTCACCCTCAAAGAAGGCAAGCGCTCCATTAAGGTGACCATTGTAAAGGACATCCGGCCGGACAGAACCGCAAGAAAAAAACTGAGCCATTTTATTTAAAACAAAAGGAGGCTGTTATGAAAGAGATCAATGACCTGAATTTACCTGAAGATGTTAAATACACCAAAGACCATGAATGGGCAAAACCTGAAGGCGATACCGTCACCATCGGCATCAATGACTATGCCCAGGACCAGCTGGGGGAAATCGTGTTTGTGGAACTGCCGGAAGTGGGAGATTCCTTTTCCGCAGAAGATGAGTTCGGTTCCGTGGAATCGGTCAAAGCGGTATCAGAAATGTACATGCCCATCTCCGGTGAGATTGTGGCAGTCAATGAAAACCTGGAAGATGCCCCGGAACTTGTGAATGAAGACTGTTATCAAGGGGGCTGGATCATTAAAGTCAAACCCTCAGACAGTGCACAAATGGATGCATTGATGGACAAAGCAGCTTACCTTGAGATGCTGAAAGGATAAGATTATGCGTTATCTGCCACATACACAGGAAGATATCAAAGAGATGCTGGCTGTCACCGGCCGCGCCTCTCTGGATGACCTGTTTGACACCATACCGGATGCCGTGAAAACAAAAACCGGCCTGGACCTGCCTGATCCTTTGAGTGAGTGGGACCTCAATGACCACATGGAAAAACTGGCGTCAGACAATATTGCCTGCAAAGGGTATACCTGCTTTATCGGTGCAGGCAGCTATGACCACCATATCCCTGCCATCATTCCCTATCTGGTCTCGCGATCGGAATTTGCCACCGCCTATACCCCGTATCAGCCCGAGGTGAGCCAGGGTACCCTGCAGGGCATTTATGAATTCCAGACAATGGTGACCGACCTTCTGGGTATGGACATTGCCACGGCTTCCCACTATGACTGCGGCACGGCCCTGGCGGAATGTGCCCTCATTGCCCTGCGCAAAAACAAAAAAGCCGACAAAATCGCCGTGTCTGATCTGGTGCACCCCAGCCACAGGCAGATCATCGATACCTATCTCAAACCCAGCGGATTTACGATGGTAACCATCGGCCATACAAAAGAGGGGCTCACAGATATCGGGGCATTGGAAGCCATGGACGGCATAGCCGGTGTGGCTGTACAGTCCCCCAACTTTTTCGGACACATTGAAGACCTGGCCGCCTTTAAAAAGGTGGCGGAATCCAAGAAAATACTGTTCATCACCTCTTTTACCGAAGCACTGGCCTGGGGTCTTTTGAAAAACCCGGGATCTTTCGGGGCTGATCTGGTGGCCGGAGAAGGCCAAAGCCTGGGGATAGCCAAAACATTCGGCGGACCCGGCTTAGGCCTTCTGGCCGGCACCGCAAAACTGATGCGGGATCTGCCCGGGCGTCTCGTGGGACGGACAAAAGACACCAACGGAGAAGATGGATATGTCCTGACCCTGTCCACCAGAGAACAGCATATCAGAAGAGAAAAAGCCTCCTCCAACATATGCTCCAACAATGGTCTCAACGCCATGACCGCAGCCATGTACCTGTCCACCATCGGCAAAATCGGGATCCGGGAAATCGCCCAGCTCAACCACGACAAAGCCGTGTATCTGAAATCTGTTTTGGCCGCGGCAGGATTTGAACCGGTGTTTGATCAGCCGTTTTTCAATGAATTTGTCATGAAAGCCCCGAAAAATTTCAAACAGAAACGGGCCGAGCTGATCAACAGGCACTGCATGTTTGCCGGGCTGGATCTGGCACCCTTTTATCCCCAACTCACAGACCATTATCTGTTCTGCGCCACGGAAAAAGTGTCCAGACAGCAGATGGACCAACTGGCAAAGGAGGTGGCATGATGATTAGACAGCCAGGAACCAGCGGACTGATTTTCAATGAACCCAATGTATGGGACAAAAGCAGAGACGGTCGGTGTGCCATATCTCTGCCCAGACCAGATGTGGACAGATCCCCCCTTGATCCGGCCCTGACCGGGGATGCTCCTGATCTGCCCCAGTTGTCTGAACTGGATGTGGTCCGCCACTATACCCGATTGTCCCAGTGGAATTTTGGTGTGGATTCGGGCATGTATCCATTGGGATCCTGCACCATGAAATACAACCCCAAAACCAATGAGGTCCAGGCGGCCCGCCAGGGATTTGCCGGGGCACACCCGCTGGCAGGCGAAGCATTTTCCCAGGGGGCTTTGCGGCTCATGTATGACCTGGAACAATATCTGGCGGAAATCACCGGGTTTGCCGGGGTGACCCTGCAGCCGGCAGCCGGTGCCCATGGAGAGCTGACCGGCATGCTCATCATCCATGCCTATCATGCCAAACAGGGCAGGCAGCGCTCCAAGATCATTATTCCGGATACCGCCCACGGCACCAATCCCGCCTCTGCCACCCTGTGCGGATACAAAAGCGTCAACCTCAAATCCGGACCAAAAGGGATTCTGGAACCGGACGCTGTGGCAGCGGTCATGGATGAAGAGACCGCCGGCATCATGATCACCAACCCCAATACCTTAGGGCTGTTTGAAGAACACATCAAAGAGATCTGCGATATCGTCCATGCCAAGGGCGGCCTTGTGTATGGAGACGGGGCCAACATGAACGCCATCATGGGGGTTGTGAAACCAGGGGATGTGGGCATTGATGTGCTGCATCTCAATCTGCACAAGACCTTTTCCACCCCCCACGGCGGCGGCGGTCCGGGATCAGGTCCGGTAGCGGTTGTGGAGAAACTGATTCCGTTTCTGCCTGTGCCGCGGGTGGAAAAAGAGCTGGACACCTTTCGGTTCGTCACGGACTGTCCGGACACCATCGGGCGGCTGCACACTTTTTACGGCCATTTCGGGGTCATGGTGAAGGCCTATGCCTATATTCTGTCCATGGGAGCCCAGGGACTGCTGGATGCCTCCAGACTGGCTGTGCTCAACGCCAATTATATCAAGGAAAGCCTTAAAGACACCTTGAACCTGCCCTATGACCGGCCCTGCATGCATGAATGTGTATTCAACGATGCCCTTCAGAAAAAACACCATATCACCACCATGGATATGGCCAAACGGCTGCTGGACTATGGATTCCATCCGCCGACAGTCTACTTTCCCCTGGTGGTGGAAGGTGCTTTCATGGTGGAACCTACGGAAACCGAATCCAAAGAGGACATTGACCAGTTTATCCATGCAGTAAAGGCCATTGCCAAAGAAGCGGAAACCGTACCAGACAAACTCACCCAGGCCCCGGTGCTTCCCAAGGTCACCCGGCTGGATGAGGTGGCCGCTGCCAGAAAGCCATGCCTGAAGGGGTGAAAACGGGCAGATCCGTCTGTGTATTCCAGGACTTGGGGGTCCTGGAATACCGGCTTGCCCTGGGCCACCAGAAGGACACCCGCAATGCCAAAATCCAGGACCGCACAATACCGGACCACCTGTTTTTTGTCCAGCATCCCCCGGTCTTCACCTTTGGTAGAAACGGCGGACAGGAGAATTTGATGGTTTCGGAAGCATTTCTGCATACCCGGGGAGTGGACACGGTGCAGACAGACAGGGGCGGCAATATCACCTATCATGGACCGGGCCAGGCGGTGCTGTATCCGGTGGTGGATCTGGAGCGTGCACGCATCGGGGTGGCTGATTTCGTGTATGGGCTTGAAGAGATCATGGGCAGAACAGCACAGGATTTCGGGGTGGAGATCAAACGGGACCCGCGCAACCACGGCATGTGGAAAGGACCCCAAAAAATAGGGTCTGTGGGATTGTCCATCAGGCACGGCATCAGTATCCACGGACTGGCCTTGAATGTCTCTTTGGACCTGACCCCTTTTTCCTGGATCAATCCCTGCGGTCTTTCCCGGGTGGCCATGACATCTTTGGAAAAGGAGCTGTGCAAATCCCAAGAAAAAAAGAGCCATATTCCCATGGAAGCTGTAAAAGAAAAATTTGTCACATATTTCTGCCGTGTGTTTGATTTCCACCTGGTCAGGGAGACGGCCCATGTGTAAGTCTGCTGCCAGAGCCGGCAAGCCTGCCTGGCTGAAAAAACATCTGCCCAGGGGCGGAGAGTATGCAAAGGTCACCAGGCTGCTGGCCGGGGCAAAGCTGCACACGGTCTGCCAGGAGGCCAACTGCCCCAATATGTTTGAATGCTTTTCCAAAGACACCGCCACCTTTATGATCTTAGGGGATCAGTGCACCCGGCACTGCCGGTTCTGCAATATCACTGCCCGCCCTCCCCTGGCCGTGGACCTGCAGGAACCTGACCGGGTGGCCCGGGCAGTCCGGGAACTTAAGTTGCATTATGTGGTGGTGACCTCTGTCACGAGAGATGATCTGCCCGACGGCGGGGCCGCCCATTTTGCCGCCGTGATCCATGCTATCAAAAAAATGGGAAAAGAGATGGGCATGACCATCCGGGTGGAAGTACTGATCCCTGATTTCAAAGGGGAGATTGCTGCCCTGAAAACCGTTATGGATGCACAGCCTGATGTCATAAACCACAATATTGAAACCGTGGCAGACCTGTATCCCCGTGTCCGGCCCGAAGCTGTTTACCAGCGCTCTCTGGATCTGATCCGCAGCGTAAAAAAGCTGAATCCTGATATGCCGGCCAAATCAGGCATCATGGTGGGGCTGGGGGAGACCTTACCCCAGCTGGAACAGGCCATGCAGGACCTGCGTACCCATGGCTGCGACATGCTGACCATGGGCCAGTATCTGCAGCCCACCAGAAACCACCTGCCCGTGGAAAAATACTATCCACCGGCAGAATTTGAACAGTTGGCGCAGGCCGCCCGGAATATCGGGTTCACCAAAGTGGCTGCCGGGCCTTTTGTGAGAAGCTCCTACAGGGCGGAAGAGCTGTTCCAAAAACCCGAGCACCTTTCAGATCTTAGCTATTAGCTGTTAGCCTTTAGTATGCAGCAGAAAACCGTCAGTCCATCTGTTTTAGGCACTCAGTGCTGTCAAATTCTGTTACCACGAAGGACACGAAGAAGCCCGTTTTTCGTGTCCTTCTAAAAAAACCTATCCAATGCCCTGTGATTCAGGCAATCACACATTTTTCCTTCATGGTACCGGCGGAGGCGATTTCAATGAAAGACGCTCCGTGGGTGGGCCCGAAACTGCCGGCCAGCACAATGATCAAAGAATCATCAGCCAGTTTTTTTTCATCCAGCAGCCGGCAGATGGACAGTTTCAGGGTCTCCATGGATCCGGCACTCATGGGAATGTAATCAGCTGACACCCCGAAGGACAGAGACAGCTGCCGCATCACCCGTTTGTCATATACCTGGGCAAAAATAGGATTGTCTCCCCGGTAGGCTGCCAGGGCCAGGATGGTGCCCCCTGTCAGGGAATCTGCCACAATGGCTTTGGTGTTCAACCGCAGGGCCGCTTTCACTGCCGCCTTGGCCAGGTAGGCGGTGACTTTTTTTTCAGAAGAATAGGGAATGTTGATGAAGCTGCTCAGGTTGGTTTCCACCTCCCTGGCAATTTTTGCCATGGTCCGCACGGCCACTTCCGGGTATTTGCCGCTGGCGGTTTCTCCGGACAGCATCAGGGCATCGGCATGGTCCAGGCATGCATTGGCCACATCCGACACCTCAGCCCGGGTGGGTCTGGGGGAATCAATCATGGAGTGCAGCATCTGGGTGGCCACGATAACCGGCCGCCGCCGCTCTATACAGGTGGTGATAATTCTTTTCTGGATCAAAGGGATTTTTTCCGTGGGGATCTCCACGGCCAGGTCTCCCCTGGCAATCATAACCCCGTAGGCGTGATCCAGGATCTCTTTTATATTGTCCACCCCCTGGCTGTTCTCAATTTTGGCAATGATTTTGATGGTTGATTTTTTTTGGTCAAGAATATCCTGGACAGCGATCACATCCGCTTTGTTCCGCACAAAAGAATGGGCAATAAAGTCCAGGTTATGGTCAGCGGCAAATGCGATAAACCCCTTGTCTTTTTCGCTCAGGGCCGGCAGTTTCACATGAACGGAGGGGATGTTCACGCTTTTTCTGGCATGGATCACCCCGTCGTTTTCCACATGGCATACCAGGTACTGGTCATCCTTGTGCATCACCGCCAGGGCCACCGTGCCGTCATCAATGAGCACGGAACTGCCCATGGGCACATCCCTGACAAACCCCCTGTGGGACACATAAATGATATCACCATGGGAGATGCCTTCCGGGTCCCCTTTGATGCGGATATAGTCGCCATGGTGAACAGTCAGGGGGGCCTTGGCATCACAGGTGCGGATTTCCGGACCCTTGGTGTCCACAAGGATACCGATCTTTTCAGAAACCGCCCGGGTGTTTTTTACCACTTTCAGGGCATCTTCATGGGTCATGTGCGCCGTGTTGAGCCGGACCACATTCATGCCGGCCTGGTAAAGCCCTGCAATGAACTGCCTGGAACAGTTCAGGTTAGAAATGGTTGCAATTATTTTGGTTTTCCGCTGCATGAAGCCAGCCTCCTTTTTGACAGAATATGATCACAAAATTTTCAATGCCCACCTTTGCTTCCATGGATGAGGATTTCAGAGCAAAATCAAGATCTCCCAGGGCAATGAGGGCAGCGCACAGTTCATTAAGGGAAAATTCAGCTGATTTGTCAAAACTCTGGAATACAGGATAGGGGCTTTTGGGGTTGGGGGCAAGCAAAAGATCCACTGGTGCTGCTGTTTTTTCCTTTTTTTTACCGTCTGAAGCCCCTGTGTCTGCCAGGGTGGTCTGAAATGCCTGTGTCTGGTTTTTCACCATATCATCATGGGAGATTATTGCCGGCAGAACCTTTTGCTTAAAGGTATTGAAATGTAACCGGTCCAGCCGGACTTCCGGGTGGCTCCGCGCAAAATCTTCAGCAAATGCTTTGACCAGCACCAGTTTTCTCACCAGGTTTTCAAACGCTTTGAGAATCTGCAGCGGGTGAAATCCATCCGCAAAAAGAGAGGACAGATAAAACAGGGCCTTGCCCGCATTTTTTTCCATCAATGCGTTGGTGAGGCTGAAAATGGGATCTTTTTTATCTCTTGGGATGACAGCCTTGACATCTGCCTGTACTATCGCCTGCCGGGTTCCGGAATAGGCCACAAGCTTTTCCAGGTTCCGGGCAAACAATCCCGGATCAAATCCTGTCAGATCAGACAGCGTTGAAAAACCTGCCTGATCCATGGTTTTGCCGGATCTGCCCAGCACTTTTTTGGCAATATCCCGGAGCACGGCCCGCTGCTCATCGAGATCCGCTTTTCGGGCCCCCTGGGCCACGGTACAATCGATGATCAATCCGGATGTGTCCAGGGTTTTATAAATTTTTCTGCGCCTGTCCAGAGAAAGCGCGGTCATGATCAGAAAATTGTCTTCTGGCATGCCTTTTTCCACAAGGTCAGACAGCCGCAAAAAATCTTTTTCAGAATACACAATTTCCCCGGCACCGGGTCTGGTTGAAAAAATGGGGGCCTGTTTCAGGGCAATCACTTTTCTGCCCGGGAAAAAAGAAAAGGTGGTGGCCTGTTCTATGATATCTCCCATGGGGGTGGACCGGCCATCCAGAACCGCCATATTGGCACCGCCGGCCTGGTCTTTGGACAGAAAAGCGGTTATCAGGTCAACGGCTTCGTTTACCAGAAAAGCGTCACCAGCAACCAGTATGCATCCTGGCAGCGTAGTTTCATGGGCCCGGGCCATCCATTTTCCCAGGTCTTTGTGTCTAACGGTCGGCATTGGCGGTTTTTGCCTGTCTTACCATCAACGCCAGGGCGATGATGAAAACCAGTATCCCGATTCCCTGGGACATGGACAAAAAGGAAAAGAAAAAATCACCGCGGAAATCCCCCCGGAAAAATTCAATGATGAACCGGAAAACGGAATAGAGCATAACATAGCTTAAAAACACCATCCCATGGAAGCGTTTGTGCTTTTGTATCCACACCAGCAGAAAAAAAAGGAAAAGATTGGATGCAGCCATGTACACCTGGGTAGGGTGCAGATAGATATGCAAGGGTGCCAGGCTGTCAGGATGGGTGAATTTGACGGCAAAGGGAAGGTCACACTGCCGGCCGTAGCAGCATCCGGCAAACAGACATCCCAGCCGGCCAAAGGCATGGCCCAGGGCAACACCAGGGGAAATGACATCAGCAGTTTTGAAAAAAGGCAGTTTCTTTATTTTGAGCAGCACCACGGATCCAGCCACAGCCCCCATGAATCCGCCGAAAAAAACCAGCCCGCCGTTCCAGATTTTCACCATATCCATGGGGCTGGATCGAAAATCAGCAAAATTGATGGCCACATACAGCAGACGGGCACCCAGGAGGCCGCACACAAGGACCACAAAAAACAGATCGGAAACATCATCAGGCTTTATGTCATAAAACCGGGCATTGCGCTTGGAAAACCAGACAGCTGCCATAAACCCCAAGGCAAGAAACAGCCCGTAGGTATAAAGGCTGAAGCTGCCGAAGGTAAAAAGAATGGGATGCATATCACCTCTGATTAAAAATCGGGTATTTTTTTGAATACCACATGGTATATGAGCACTGCCATGCCGCAACTGATGGCGGCATCTGCCACATTAAAGGCGGGCCAGTGGGCCGTGCCCACATAAAAATCCAGAAAATCCACCACATGCCCGTACCGGAACCGGTCCACAAGGTTGCCCACAGCCCCGGAAAATATCAGGGCCAGGCCGTAAGACAGCACAATATGGGTTCGGGCCACCCGGGAGTAGAACCAGCAGATGAACAGGGCCACCACAGATGACAAAAAAAGAAACACAATTTTGCGCACCAGATCTGACTGGGTGGCAAAAAAGCCGAATGCTCCCCCGGGATTCAGCACATGGGTGATATGAAAAAAATTGTCAATCACCACAATGTACTCATGCAGGGCCAGGTGCATGACAATCCATTTTTTGGCTGCCTGGTCAGCCAGGACAATCACACCACTCACAAGAACCAGGCGTATGATTTCTTTTTTCCCCACAACATCCCTTTGTTACAGGATCTGCTGCAGGGCAGCTGCACACCGGTCACAGGCGGTGGGATGATTTTCATCCTGTCCAATGGCATTGCTGAACCGCCAGCACCGGGCACATTTTTCTCCTGTTGCCTTTTTTACCGCAATTTCAAGGCCCTGGATCTCTTTTCCCGAAAAAGCACCGGGTTCCATATTTTCAACTATCCTGGCAGAAGACACAATAAAAATATCAGACAGGTCCTGGTCCAGGTGCAGCAGCAGTTCCTTGAGGCCGGTGTCCGGCACGCTGATTTCAATGGCCGCATCCAGCGGATGCCCGATGAGCTTGGTTTTCCTGGCCTCTTCCAGCGCCCTGGTCACCTCGGACCGCAGGACCAGGATCTGTTTCCATTTGTCTGCCAGAATGTGGTCCTGCCACAGGGGATCAGACACAGCCATGGGCTCCATGTGCACACTTTCTTTTCCAGCCAACCCCGGGGGCAGATGGGAATAGATTTCTTCTGCGGTAAAGGGCAGAATCGGCGCCATGATCTTTACCAGGGCATCCAGAATAAAGGCCATTACGGTCTGGGCATCTTTTCTCCGGGGGCTGGCCGCAGGAGAAGTATAGAGCCTGTCTTTGATGATATCCAGGTAAAAAGCTGACAGATCCACCACACAGAAATTGTGCAGGGCGTGGTAAATGGTATGAAATTCGTAATTTTCATAGGCCTGCACCGATTTTTGCGTCACCTGGAACAGCCGGTGCAGTATAAACCGGTCCATCTCACACATGCCGGATATGGGCCTGGCATCTGTTTTCAGGTCAAAATCACTGACATTCCCCAGCATGAACCGGCAGGTGTTGCGGATCCTGCGGTAGGCGTCAGACAACTGCCTGATGATATTATCGGAGATGCTCACATCGCCCCTGTAGTCGGCAGAGGCCGCCCACAGGCGCAGGACATCGGCACCATACTGTTTGATCACCTTTTCCGGTGCCACCACATTGCCAACCGATTTGGACATTTTGTGCCCTGCCTCATCCACCACAAACCCATGGGTGAGAACGGCCTTGTACGGGGCTTTTCCTGTGCGGCCCACCGCTGTGAGCAAAGAGGAATGAAACCACCCCCGGTGCTGGTCAGATCCTTCCAGGTACATGTCTGCCGGTCGCTGCAATCCTGATCGTTCGGCAAGCACGGCTGCGTGGCTGACCCCGGAGTCGAACCATACATCCAGGATGTTGTGGTCTTTGGTGAATTCTGCGGCACCGCAGGCGTCACATGTTGCATTGTCAGGCATGAGAAACGCTGCATCCTTCTCAAACCAGATATCAGAAGAGTGTTCTGTGAACAGGGCATGGATCTTGTCCACAGATTCTCTGGTCACATAAGTGCTTTTGCATGCCTTGCAGTGAAAAACCGGGATGGGGACCCCCCAGGAACGCTGGCGGGACAGACACCAGTCGGGTCTGTTCTCGATCATGGCATAAATTCTTTCTTTTCCCCAGGCAGGTATCCATTTTACATGGTTGATCTGTTCAAGGGTTTTTTCCCGAAGCCCCTGTTTGTCCATGGAAATAAACCATTGCGGGGTGGCCCGGAAAATCACCGGGTTCTTGCACCGCCAGCAGTGGGGATAAGAATGGGACAGGTTTTCGTTTTTCAGCAAAGCCCCTTTTTCTGCCAGCACCGCATTGATGTGTTGGTTGGCTTTAAAGATAAATTCTCCGGCAAACAGGGGCACATCTGAAGCAAAAACACCGGTATCCTCCACCGGGGAATAGCAGTCCAGGTTGTATTTCTGGCCCACCACATGGTCGTCTGCCCCGTGACCCGGCGCGGTGTGCACACACCCGGTGCCGGCATCCAGTGTGACATGCTCCCCCAACATGACCAGAGAATCCCTGTCATAGATGGGGTGGGTGCATGTTTTATGTTCCAGCTCCCGGGGACTGATTTCGGCAGCAATGGTGTAATGCGCAATGCCGAATACCTGCATCACGGTTTCCACCAGCTCTTTTGCCAGAATCAGCACCCCGTGGGCATCGGTCTTGACCGCAGCATAGACAAATTCCGGGTGCAGGCAGATCCCGAGGTTGGCCGGGATGGTCCAGGGGGTGGTGGTCCAGATCACCAGGGAAACAGGCGCATTTTCCAAGCCTGGTATCAGATGGGACATATCATCTTTGAGGGGGAATTTTACATAAATGGATGGGGAGGTATGGTCATGGTACTCGATTTCTGCTTCAGCCAGGGCTGTCTGGCAGGAACAGCACCAGTGGATCGGTTTTTTGCCTAAAAACATGTCCCCGGACAGGGCAAACGCGCCGCATTCTCTGGCAATCCGTGCCTCATAGGCATAGTTCATGGTCAGATAGGGATCATCCCACTCTCCGGTCACACCGAACCGTTTGAACTCATCTCTTTGCACATCCACAAACCCGGCAGCATAGGCCCGGCATGCTTTGCGGATCTGCACCGGGGTCATCTCTTTTTTCCTGGATCCCAGCTTTTTGTCCACATTGTGCTCAATGGGCAGGCCGTGGCAGTCCCATCCCGGGACATAGGGCGCGTTAAAGCCTGCCATCTGACGGGATCTGACAATAATGTCCTTTAAAATCTTGTTGATGGCATGGCCCATGTGCAGGTGGCCGTTGGCATAGGGAGGGCCGTCATGGAGAATAAAAAGCGGTTTGTCCTTTGACTGCTCCCGCAGTTTTTCATATATTTTTTGCTCATCCCATTTTTTGAGCTGCTCCGGTTCCCGCTGGGGCAGATTGGCCTTCATGGCAAACCGGGTGGAAGGCAGGTTCAGTGTCTGTTTATAATCCATTCGTCCTCCGAATCAGGATAAATATTGTTTGACGCAGCATGATCAATATGTCGGCATTAAACTTTTCTTTTTAGAGCCAAAATGGCGAAAAGTCAAGTCTGGACTTTGCTGACATTTTCCCGGGAAAATAAATTCTTGTTTTATATGAAACTTTGCTTGACTTTTGCAAACAGCAATATATAATTTCTTTTATCGCGCCCGGAGAAAAAGGCGTGCAATTAATTTCCGCCGTAAGGTGTATATCCCGATTTAGCGTGTGATTACCCCCCAAAGCAAGAAGATTTTTTTTATTTTTTATTACAGGAGAGTGCCGACATGGCAAATGGTATCGTAAAATGGTTTAACGACTCAAAAGGGTTTGGATTCATCGAAGTTGAAGACGGTGGAAAAGATGTTTTTGTACATCACTCAGGTATTAACTCCAGCGGTTTTAAATCCCTGAATGAAGGGGACCGTGTGTCATTTGATATTGAAGAGGGCCAGAAAGGGCCTTCTGCCAAAAATGTAACCGTGCTCTAACCGGTCCGTTTACATCCAAAGACATTACACAACAAAAAAAGTTCCTGGATCTTATGATTCAGGAACTTTTTTTATGGGCGCAAGCCTTATCAGGCATCGTTGTGTTTCCACCAGCGGCAGTGTATAATAATCACATTGAATTACAAACTGCTTTTTGAGTTCCGGGGTGATCTCTTCTTCTGCTGCTGAAGGACTTTTCAACGCATAGATGGTGCCTTTTGGGTGCAGCAGTGGGGCAGCCAGGCCGGCAATAGAAGACACAGAGGCAAACCCCCTTGCCAGAACCGCATCAAACCTGCCCGCAAAATCAGGATCCTGGTGAAAATTTTCTATTCTGCCATGTATAGCGTTAATACCCCCTGTGCCCAGCATCCGGATGACATGTTTGAGAAAATGCACCTTTTTTCTGGATGCATCCACCAGCACCACCTGCATATGCCCATTGAGCACCTTCAGGGGCAGGCCGGGAAAACCGCCGCCGGATCCCATATCCAGAACGGTTGCTGCATGTTTTACAAACCTTTGCACTGCAATGGCATCAAGAAAATGCTTCCTGGCCATGGCATTGGGACCGGTGATGGCTGTCAGATTGATTTTTTTGTTCCAGTTTTCCAGCTGGACAGCATGGCAGACCATCTGATCCACCTGGGTTCTGGTAAGAGATATGCCCATCTGCCGGCTCCCCTGGCACAGGATTTTACAAAACAGCGCCATGTCCTGTTCTTTCACAAGGGCAGTTCCTTTCCGGCAGAATCTGCACATCTATCCAGTAAATAAACCATTGACAAAATTAAGCAAATGGGGTATAGAATCTGACTTTCATACATACGCTGGATGCAGCCAGAGATCCATTTTAATAAAATCGCAAAAATAATAGCATATGGCAATACCTTTGGCAATAATTGCGTTTTATTGTTTGTATTGTTCCAAGGGCAAATTTTATTCATAAGGATGATGTAACATGATCAGAGATTTAAAGCGGGTAAGAAATATCGGCATCAGTGCCCATATTGATTCCGGCAAAACCACGCTTACAGAAAGGGTTTTGTTTTACACGGACAGGATTCACAAGATCAACGAGGTCAGGGGAAAAGACGGTACCGGTGCGGTCATGGATTCCATGGACCTTGAAAGAGAGCGGGGCATAACCATTGCCTCGGCAGCCACTTACTGTGAATGGAAAAAACACAATATCAACATCATCGACACCCCCGGCCATGTGGATTTTACCGTGGAGGTGGAACGGTCCCTGCGGGTACTGGACGGCGTGGTACTGATTCTGTGCTCGGTTTCAGGGGTCCAGTCCCAGTCCATCACCGTGGATCAGCAGATGAAACGGTATGAAGTCCCCTGCATCGCATTTGTCAACAAATGTGACCGGTCCGGTGCCAACCCGGCCAAGGTGGCCCGGCAGCTCAAGGATAAACTGGGGCACAATTCTGTTCTGATGCAGCTGCCCATAGGCCTTGAAGACAGGCATGAAGGGGTGATCGATTTGGTGGCCATGAAAGCCTATTACTTTGAGGGCGATCATGGCGAACGCGTGGCGGTCAAAGATATTCCTGAAAACATGCGTGACCAGGCACAGGAAGCCAGAGAAGAAATGATCGATGCTGCCTCGCTTTTTTCAGAAGAACTGACCGATGCCATTTTGGAAGAATCAGATATCAGTGATGACATGATTAAAAAAGCGGTCAGAACCGGTGTCCTTGCCCGCCACATCACCCCGGTTTTTTTGGGGTCTGCCTATAAAAACAAGGCTGTCCAGCCCCTGCTGGATGCGGTTATTGATTATCTCCCCTCTCCTTTGGACATCAATAACGAAGCCATTGATCTGGACAACAACGAAGAGTGCGTGGTGCTGGAAAGCAGTTTTGACAAGCCCACGGTGGCCCTGGCTTTCAAGCTGGAGGACGGGCAGTACGGCCAGCTCACCTATCTCCGGGTGTATCAGGGATGTATTGCCAAAGGCGACACCCTGATCAACTCACGGGACGGGAAAAAAGTCAAGGCCGGCCGGCTCATCCGGATGCATGCCTCCCAGATGGAAGATGTGGAAGAAATACCGGCAGGGCATATTGGCGCCATGTTCGGCATTGATTGTGCTTCCGGCGACACCTTTGTCTCTCCCAAAATCAATTATTCCATGCTGGCCATGCATGTCATGGAGCCGGTGATCTCCCTTTCCATTGTGCCCAAGGACAACAAGGCCCAGATAAACATGTCCAAGGCACTCAACCGGTTTACCAAAGAAGACCCCACATTTAAAACCTATGTGGACCATGAAACAGGTGATACCATCATCCAGGGCATGGGTGAGCTGCACCTGGAGGTCTATGTGGAAAGAATGAAGCGCGAATACCAGGCGGAAGTCACCACAGGACAGCCCAGGGTCGCCTACAGGGAAACCATTACACAGAAGGCATTGTTCAATTACACCCATAAAAAACAGACCGGTGGTGCAGGCCAGTTCGGCCGGGTGGCCGGGTTTGTGGAACCATGTGAAGAGGAATTTGAGTTTGTAAACAAAATCACCGGCGGCCGGATACCCACCCAGTATATTCCAGCTTGTGAAAAAGGATTTCAGTCCTGTATGGCCAAAGGCCCCAAACTGGAATTCCCGGTCACAGGCATCCGTGTAACCATTGAGGACGGGGCATACCATGCAGTGGATTCCTCGGAAATGGCCTTCCAGGCCGCTGCCAGGGGTGCCTTTTTAGAAGCCTACGGCAAAGCCAGGCCGGTCATCAAAGAACCCATCATGAAAGTGGTAATTGAAACCCCCAATGAATTCCAGGGGTCGTGCATGGGACTGATCAATCAGCGGCGGGGAATCATCCAGGGGTCCCAGGAGGAAGGGGTTATGTCTGTGATTGAAAGCCAGGTACCCTTGTCGGAAATGTTCGGTTTTTCCACCATTCTGCGGTCTGCCACCCAGGGAAAGGCCCAGTTTACCATGGAGTTTTCTTCCTATAAACAGGTTCCCCAGTCAATTGCCGAAGATATTATCAGACAAAAACAAGAAGAAAAAAAAGCCTAAGGTCGCAATATAAAGAGAGGGAATATGCTAAAAAAAGATCTCAATCTCAGGAGCCCGATTGAAAAAATCATCGGCATTGACAATATCAGCAGCAGCAATTTTGGTGCGGTACTTTCCAGGGCAGGTGTGGGAAAAACCAGATTTCTGGTTCAGATAGCCTTAACCCAGCTGCTGCGTGATGAAAAAATTGTGCATGTGAGCCTGGAAGATTCCATGGGAAAAATCAATCTGCGGTACAATGAGGGGTATACCAATCTGGTGGACAGTATCGGATATGTGGATCCGCAAAAGGCGCTCCGCCTATGGGAGGATATCAACCTGAACAAAGTGGGTATCAGCTACAATGAAGCCAGCTTTGACACCACAAAAATAAAAGATTATCTGAAAAGCTTTAAAAAAGCCCAGCTGCCCATGCCCGCCATCATGATCATTGACGGGCTTAACTTTGATGAAGATGTCACAGAAGTTTTGGAGGAGCTAAAAGCTTTGAATCAGGAGTTTGCCATTTCCATCTGGTTTGCCATGCGAAGCCATCGGGATGAAGCCCTGGGCAGGGACGGCTTTCCGGTGCAGCTGGAAACCCGCCAGGAGTTCTTTGACAAGGCGGTTTTTTTACAGCCGGAAAACAACAAAATCCAGGCCATTGTTCTCAAGGACGGCAAAAACACCAACTTGAAATTTCTCCTGGAACCCGCCACCATGATGCTGGTGGAAGAAAACATGTAGGTTGGTTCTTTTTGAAATCTGTAAAAGGCCCTGACAGCCGCTGCCTGTCAGGGCCTTTTTTTATGGCTTCCGGGTTACAGCCACTGCAGCAGAAAATTTACAATGGCCTGGTATACCCGCTCCACCCCTTTTCCTGTCAGAATGCCATGGCGTTCATAATCAAAAAGATAAAATTCTTTGGTCGGTGATCCCAGCCGGGTGAACAATTTTTGTGTTCCCCTGGGATTGACTACCGGGTCCTTTCTGGACTGGACCACCAGAACCGGTTTTTCAATGGTTTTTAATTTGGGCTCCAGCTGAACCATGAGTTTTTCCAGCTGGTGTATCCCGGAGATGGGATTGCGCAGGTAATTGATATGGGGGTTTTCCGGGTGGTTGTCAATGAACTCCTTGGTCATTCCTTTGAGATTTATCCGTTTGATCATGGTGTTCCAGGTATCAATGGCCGGCACAAAATATGACCCCATATCATGAAGACGCATGGGAGGGGCCACCGCAAAAATGGCTGCAAAATCCTGGACCCGCGTGGCCAGTTCAAGGGCCAGGCCCGCGCCTGTGGAAAAGCCGCCGATGGCCATTTTCCCACAGGAATGGCGCAGCCCCACCCAGGCTTCTTCCACCGATTCCATCCACCGGTCATAGCCCGAGGCCGCAAGATCTTCAGGCGCTGTTCCATGGCCTGCAAGGCGGGGCACATGCACTGTAAAACCCTTTGCATACAGATACCTGGCAAATGATTTCATCTCTTCAGGTGCCGCCATGTATCCGTGAATCAGCAGTATTCCGGATTTTTTATCAGCCTGATTTAAAAACAACGGCCTGCCGACCCTCTTTTTCTTGGACTCACCTGCAATGTAATGGGCAGCGTAATCCGCAGTAAAATCCATATGCATTTTTTCGATGATGCGGGTTTTCACCAGTTGCTGTATCTGGGGAAAAGATTTCTGGGCAATTTTTTTCAGGCATGTTTCCGCTTCTGTCACCGGTTCCACTTCATTGGCCATTACCAGGATGGGATTTTCCATACGGATGGCATGGAATGCTGATATTTTGTAAAACCGCGTATGATCCTTGAAAAACCGGTCCCCTTCCATGCGGATCACACCGGTTTTCTGGGCAAGATCCAGAAAATTCGATATCTGTTTGAACCGGTCGTTCACCAGAAGGTGTACCTGGTTGTGCAAAAAACCGTCTGTCACGTAACAGATCCGGTTTAAAACCAGACAGGTGATGGCATAATACACCTTGCAGGCAAATTCATACCGGTCAATACCATCTTTTTTATAGGGATAGTGCTTGAGGATGCATGCCATGACATGGTCATGGTTCAGGGTGGTGAGTCCATACACCTGGGCCATGTACCGTTCCATAACGGTTATGGCTATCTGCCGTGAAATCTGCCTGGAGTCAAGGTCCTCAAAAGGCCGCACCCGCCGTTTTACCGTAAGCATGCTTTCCAGGTAGTAATCTGCAAGGTAGGGTTCCATGGCAATTGGTGTCCCGAACCGGATGGTGATATCAACCCCGGTGAAAAGCATGGCACCTTCTGTCATGAGTTCATCCAGTACCCGTTTGGATGGTTCTTTCATCAGCAGTTTTGCAATGGCACCCAGGATATTTTCCCGGGGGTTTGCCGGATAATAGGTGATATTTACCGGTACTATATGGGTCGACTGTCCCAGCACAGCATCCATGTCCCCAATATTCAGTTCTTGTGCCAGTCGGTCAAACTCTTTTGCACCCGATGCTTTCAGACGGCGCAGCCGTTCCCGGAAAAAAGCACACCGCAGGGCCACCACCGCAGCCCCGGTATGGGGCCGCAGATTTCCGGCATCATCGGTCAAAACAAACTGCCCGTTTCTGATCAGTTTTTTGTTTTTCACCATCATACCTTCAGGGAAGATGATCCAGTGGGCTTCTCCAGACAAAAGGGTTTTGAGCAGCAGGTCATCCCTGTCAGGTGCATCTGTTGATACCGCTCCCAGCCTTCTGAGCAGCCCTTCCAGCACCGGTACCTGGAATAACTCCTGGGCCGCCAGGGACCAGACCTGTTTTCCTGTGATGGTATGGATATGGTGGGGAAGAAACACCGTTTCGATACGGGTGAAATGATTGGCACAGAAAACCACGGAACCTTCCGGAATTTTTTCCTGGCCCTGGATCTGAATCCGTGCCCGGGAAAAACCGGAAAGGTATTTCAGGGTATAAGTTGACAGTTTAAATGCAAAAGGATTCATGCATTGGCCTTTTTTTGAAATACTGTCCAGCAGAAAAGGACCTGGGCAATAGCATCAATATTCGGTATGGTGTACAAGGCCCTGCCGGCTCCTGCAGCAAGACTGTCAGACCGGGTGTATTGCCTTTTTTCTCCGTATTCATTATAATACGCTACCATACCAGGTTGTCAAAAACAATTCACAGTATATAGTTTACGGGGGCACTGCTTTGTATGCAAAAATCGTTATTTTGAATTTTCCACCGGAAGTGGCTCAAAAAGCACTGGTCTGCCAGCTGGTAAAAAAATTTGACCTGCTGTTTAATATCTTGGGTGCAAAAATTTCCAACCGAAAAGAAGGGGTTATGGTGATGGAAATCTCCGCTGCTTCACGGGCTGGATTCAATAAAGGGATCTCTTTTCTCAAAAAACAGGGGGTGCAGGTATCCTCACCGGAACACCAGATTTTCAAGGATGAAGAGATATGTACCCATTGCGGGGCCTGTACTGCTGTCTGCCCCACCCAGGCCCTTTATATACAGCGGCCTGAAATGCGGGTTATGTTTGACAAAGAAAAGTGTTCTGTGTGTGAACTGTGCATTCTCACCTGCCCCACCCGGGCCATGGGACTGTTTTCCAAAGCAATGGAAGCCATGGTCTGATGCATAAACCGGTCATAGCCGTTGCCCTGAGCGGAGGCGTTGATTCTCTGGTCTCCGGTTTTTTGTTGAAAGAAAAATACCCCCATGTATTTGGCCTGCATTTTATCACTGGATATGAAAACCGGCCGGGAAACATGGCCCATATCAAAGAGCAGCTGAAAATGGATATTGTCTGCCTGGATCTGTCTGCAGCCTTTGAACAAAAGGTGGTGCAATATTTTGTATCCACCTATACACAAGGCCAGACACCCAACCCCTGCATGGTATGCAACCAGAAAATCAAATTCGGCATCCTGCTTGAACAGGCAAAAAAACTGGGGGCGGATTATCTGGCAACCGGTCACTATGCCGCCATTGTTAATACCCTGACACGGCCGCACCTGGATACATCACACGCCTGGCTTGAAAAAGGGATGGATACAGCAAAAGACCAGTCCTATTTTCTGGCCAGACTGTCCAGCCGCCAGCTTTCTCAGGTATTATGTCCCCTGGCGGATTTTACCAAGGAACAGGTCAAAGATCTGGCTGTCCGATATAATCTTGCTCCCTTGCGTGCAAAGGAAAGCCAGGACATCTGTTTTATCCACGACACCGGCATTTGTGAATTCATCACTGACAAAACAGGCATGGCTCCCCGAAAAGGGCCTGTCATGGACATGACAGGCAGGCATGTGGGAACCCATGACGGGGTTTTCAAATTTACCATAGGCCAGCGCCGGGGCATCAACTGTCCGGCATCTGAACCCTATTATGTGAGAAAAATCGATCCTTTGACAAACTCCTTGCATGTGTGTTTCAAAAAAGATCTGGCACAGGATCAGATGGCAGTGGACAGCATCATGTGGAATGATCCAGACACTGACGATACCCAGAACCTGAAAACCAAAATCCGATATCACCACAAAGAAGCTGACTCCCGGCTTTATCGCAAAGGATCTGCCGGCAGGGTGATATTCAACCACCCCCAGCATGCTGTCACCCCGGGCCAGGCAGCGGTATTCTATAAGGGAAAAAAGGTATCCGGATCCGGGATCATTCAATGAAAACATTTTATATCAAAACCCTTGGATGCAAGGTCAACCAGTATGAATCAGACGGTGTTGCCGCAAGCCTTGAAGACAAAGGCATGGTCCGGGCCAAAAAGGGGGAACACTGCGATGTGTGCATCATCAACACCTGTGCGGTCACAGCCAGGGCCGGGATGCAGTCCCGCCAGGCTGTCCGGAAACTTGCCAGGGACAATCCGGGTGCCAAAATCATTGTAACCGGCTGCCATGCCCAGACAGAACCGGAACGTATCCCCAAAACTGTGGATTCTTTGCAGGTGGTCTGCCACCAGGACAAGACCCGTATCGTTGATCACGTTTTTGCCGGCCCAAATACCGTACCCCTGGTTTTCAAACCCCCGGATCACACCCTTGAAAACCGGTTCCAGTCATTTGACAGGCCGGTTCACGGGGGCATGACAAGGGCCTACCTGAAAATTCAGGATGGCTGCAATGCATTCTGTACCTACTGCATTGTGCCCCATGCCAGGGGCTCTTCTGTGAGCATGCCCGAACACAGGGTTTTACAGCACCTGGAAGCACTCGGGCAAAAAGGGTTCAACGAAGTGATCCTCACCGGGATCCATGCAGGTCTGTACGGCCGGGACCTGACACCCCGGTCCAGCCTGGTTCGGCTGGTGGAAACCATCCAGGAAAAAATACCGGTGCACCGGATCCGGCTTTCCTCCATTGAACCCAATGAAATTGACGACCGGCTCCTGGATCTGGCAGCACCCTCCGGCATTCTTTGCGATCATTTTCATATCCCGCTGCAATCAGGGGATGACTTTATTTTAAAAAAAATGAAACGGCCCTATACAACAGGATTTTTCACAGAAACCATCCTGGGCATCCATGAAAAACTGCCGTATGCCGGCATCGGCGTGGATATCCTGGCAGGGTTTCCCACAGAAACCGACCAGCAGTTTGAAAACACCTACAACCTGATTAAACAGCTGCCGGTTTCTTATCTCCATGTGTTTCCCTTTTCTCCCAGACAGGGCACCCCTGCCTTTTATTTTACCCCGAAGGTGGATGATGTTGTCATCAAAGAACGCTGCCGCAGACTCCGGGAACTGGGCCGACAGAAACGGGCCGCATTTGTTGCAGCCAATCTGGGAAAAGTCCTGGAAGGTGTGGTACAGCACAAGCCAGATACCCCCACAGGGCACCTCACCGCAGTGACAACCAACTACCTGAATGTATTTTTGGAAAAAAACGATACCATCAAGGGGAAAATAGTTGATCTTGTATGTGAACAATGTGATAGTAACCTGCATATTTTTGGAAAACTGCAGGCTGTCTCCCCCTGACGGACGGCATAGTTTACCCTGAATTAAAAAAACAAGCCAACAACAAATATGGAGATTTTATATGGCAGATGTATACAAGAAGCTGGCGGTTCACCTGGACAACACACCGGGCGGATTTCCCCCCACAGAATCCGGTGTTGAACTGCGCATTCTTAAACAGCTGTTCACCCCCCTGGAGGCGGAACTGGCCCTGTGCCTGGTCATGATGCCGGAACCGGCAGACACCATTGCCGAAAAGGCGAAAAAGCCAGGACAGGAAATTTTGCCGGTCCTCAAAAAAATGGGAGAGAAGGGCCTGATCCTTCATATCCAAAAAAATAACACAGACACATTCATGCTGCTGCAGTTTGTGGTGGGCATCTGGGAATACCAGGTAAACCGTTTGACAAGGCAGCTGATTGCAGATTTCAATGAATATGTCCCCTATCTCATAAAATCCCAGAACAAAAATAAAACCAAACAGCTCAGGGTGGTGCCGGTGGAAAAATCCATCAACACCCAGCTGCACATCATGGACCATGAACGCCTGGAAAATCTCGTCAGGCAGCAGTCCAAAATTCTGGTGGCACCCTGCATCTGCCGCAGGGAACATGAGATGGTGGGCAAGGGATGCGGCAAAATGGAAGAGGCCTGCCTGGTGTTCGGGGGCGGGGCATACATTTATGAAAGCCGGGGCATCGGCCGGAGCATCACCCAGGATGAAGCCCTGGATATCATCCGCAAAGGGGTGGAACAGGGTCTGGTTCCCCAGCCCTCCAACACGGTAAAGCCTGTCAATATCTGCCTGTGCTGCGACTGCTGCTGCCAGATTTTAAGCAATATCAAAAAATCTTCTGCACCGGCCAGACTGGTCAATTCAAATTTTCAGGCATGTGTGGATGACAACAGCTGCACCGGCTGCCAGGCCTGTGAACAGATCTGCCCCATGGATGCCGTTACCATGGATGACTCAGGCATGACTGCAGTGGTCAATGTGGAGAGATGTATCGGATGCGGTCTGTGCGTGACAGCCTGTGAATATGATGCCATCTCTCTCACCGACAAAAAAGAGATGGAACGGTGGGAACCGCCCCGGACACTGGTGGATACATACATGCGCATTGCCAGGGAAAAAGGACTTTTTTAAAAGCCGCGTTCTTTTCTGACATGGTCATAGGCTTCCTGAATTTCCCTGAATTTGTCATTGGCAAATTTAACAAATTCTTCGGGCAGGCCTTTGGCTTCAATCTTGTCTGGATGGTATTCCGTGGCCAGGGAGCGGTATTTCTTTTTGATCTCTTCATTGGATGCGGTTTCATCACACTTGAGAATCGCATAATATTTATTGGACTGGCGGATATATTTTGATTTCAGGCGGTCGAAATCCGCGTCAGAAACATGGAAAATCCGGGCCGCAGAAAGCAGGGTTGTTTCCTCTGTATCTGCCAGCCTGCCGTCCGCCGCTGCCACCCGGAACAAAACATCCATCATCAGGGCAATAATGTTGGGCTGGGACCGGAACACAGAATAAAACTGCAGGGCAAAGGCGTCAAAGCTTTCATTGGACTGGACAGCCTGCCTGAATATGTTTTTGGCAGTTTCCTGTCCTGTGGCATCCAGCTGGAGATCCTGTTTCATGAAGGCTTCCACCACCTGGATCTCCTTTTCACTTACCTGACCGTCTGCCTTGCACAGCTTTGCCAGCATGGAAAATGCTGCTGTAAAAAAAACCAGCTGGGCTTCTTCGTTGGAAGAAAGTGACCCGGTTCTTCCGGGAATGGAGGCAAGATAGGCATCCTCTTTTTTATCCACAAAGGCATGGCCGAATGCTGCACCTGCCACAGCACCAATGGGCCCGCCCAAAGCAAATCCAATGGTGCCGCCGATCATTTTTCCAAGCCAGCTCATAAGTAAAAATCCTTGTGTCAAATTTTCAAAGGTTATATATAACACAAATGTTCCTGACGTCAAACAAATAACAAAAGATGACACATGAATACCAAAAACCTTTTGGGCAGCCTGATTCTGTTGTTGAACGCCGGCGGCCTGGGCTTTCTGCTTTACCTCGGCAGCCTGGCACTCCTGGACCGCTTTTTCCCGAAGCAGACAGAACCTGATGTCTCGCCTGCTGCCGTGAAAAAAGACCCCATGCGCATGGATAATGAAATCATGCCGGATGAGGATGATCTGCTCAAGGATCTGGATTTATCGGATCTGGACGAGCTTGATCTGGAGAATTTAGAATAAACCACGACAAAATTTCTTGGCCCGGTTTTTTTAATTTGCAAGGGTGTTGGGCTGCCTGTGCCAGGGCTTTTTCTTTCTGACTTTTTCCTTCACCGGAGCACACCGGGTTTCAATACTGCCTTTGCCCAGCAGGGTTTCAACTTCCTGGAAAAAAGCAGCATCAGAACAGGTGGCATAGTCATCCCCCATCTTTATAAGGATTTCAGGTGTGTCCTTGATCTGGATTTTCAAACAGGTGGTACAGTCGCCGGGATATTGCTGAACAATGGGTTTGAGCTGTGCCAGAACATCTGTGCCGAACCGGTCGGCATCCACCGCTATCAGGATGCCGTTGTTCCATTCTTCGCCAGCCTGTTCCACAGGCACGATTTTTTCAGCCAGCAGCTTGATGCCATTGTCTTTTTTCTGGACTTCAGCTTCCAGTATCACTACCTGCTCCTGGGACAGCAGCGGGTGAAATCTGGCATAGGTATTGGGAAAGACCACCACCTCCACGCTGGCATTGCGGTCTTCAATGGCACAAAAGGCCATCATATCCCCTTTTTTGGTTTTATGGGTTTTCAGCACCTTGATTATTCCCCCCATGCGGATCATTTTCCCGTCCGTCATCTCCTGCAGGGTGATGGTATTGACATTGGCAAATTTTGCAATGGCCTTCCGGTGCTTGTCCAGAGGATGGCCGCTGATATAAAATCCCAATACCTCTTTTTCCATTTCCAGCAGCAGATTGTCTTCCCATTCTTCCATGTCAGGCATGACCGGAATGCTTACTGGAACAGCTGATCCCAGGCCGGAATCCGCAAACAGGTCCAGCTGGGAATCCGCTTTTTCCTTTTGAATCCGGTTTCCATGGTCCAGGGCATCTTCCAGCATGGCCATCAGCTGGCTTCGCCTGGCCCCTGTGGAATCAAATGCCCCGCATTTAATCAGGGCTTCCATGACCTTTTTATTTACCTTGGACAAAGACACCCGTTCGCAAAAATCATACAGGCTTTCAAAGGGGCCGTCTTTTTTACGTTCCCCTGCAATGACATCAATGGCGGCGTTTCCCACCCCTTTGACGGCAGCCATGCCAAACCGGATGCTGTCATCTGATACCGTGAACTGGGCATCGCTTTCATTGACATCCGGCGGCAGCACCTTGATATCATGGGACCGGCATTCATCCATGTATTTGAGAACAGCATCTGAATTGCCCCGTTCACTGGTCATGAGCGCAGCTATGAATTCCAGTGTGAAATTGGCTTTCAGATAGGCGGTCTGATATGCAATCAATGCATAGGCAGCACTGTGGGATTTGTTAAACCCGTACCCCCCGAATTTTTCCATGAGGTCAAACAGCTCTTGGGCTTTTTTGGGATCATGGTTGTTTTTTGCTGCACCCTCCAGAAACAGTTTTCTGTGGGCCTCCATCATGGCGGCAATTTTCTTGCCCATGGCCTTGCGCAGCCCGTCCGCATCAGCCATGGAATAATTGGCCAGGACACCGGCGATCTTCATCACCTGTTCCTGGTAGAGGATTACCCCGTAGGTTTCTTTGAGCACAGGTTCCAGTTCATCAAACAGGTAGACCACCTCTTCTCTGCCATGTTTTCTTTCCACATAGGTGCTTGCCATGCCGCTGTCCAGAGGCCCGGGGCGGTACAGGGCCACCAATGCCACAATATCGGAAAAAGTGGCCGGTTTGAGGCGCAGGATCAGGTCTTTCATGCCGGAGCTTTCCAGCTGGAACACCCCTGTGGTATCGGCTTTCTGGAGCAGTGCAAAGGTGTTTTCATCAGCATAGTCCAGATTGTCCAGATCCGGCGGCTGTTTGCCCTGTTTTTCAATCAGGTCCATGCAGTTCTTGATAACGGTAAGGTTCCGCAACCCCAGAAAATCAAATTTTACCAGCCCCAGTTTTTCCACATAATTCATGTCAAACTGGGTGATGGTTTCCCCTTCCTTGCCCCGGAACAGCGGCAGGTACTGGTTAAGGGGCTTGTCCGACACCACAACACCCGCAGCATGGGTGGAGGCGTGCCGGGGCAGGCCTTCCAGAAGCAGGGCGGTCTCCAGCATCTGGTTCTTTTCTTCGGAGCTGCCGCATTTTTCCTGGATGGCCGGCACTTCCGCCAATGCTTTTGTCAGATTTTTGGCCCCGTCCGGAATCAGCTTGGCAATTTCATCCACTTCAGACAGCGGCACCCCCAGAGCCCGGCCCACATCCCGGATAACCGCCTTGGCCTTGAGCTTGCCAAAGGTGATGATCTGGCACACATATTCCGGACCGCCGTACCGGTCAATGGTGTAATGGTAGACCCTGTCCCGTCCTTCAATACAGAAATCCACATCAATATCCGGCATGGATATTCTGGAAGGGTTCAAAAACCGCTCAAAAATCAGGCCGTGTTCAATGGGATCCAAGGCAGTAATGTCCATGGCATAGGCCACCATGGATCCGGCAGCCGACCCCCTTCCAGGGCCCACCGGCACCCCTATTTTTCTGGCATGGGCGATAAAATCCGCCACAATAAGAAAATACCCTGGAAATCCCATATCCAGAATGATCTTTATTTCATAGGCAATACGGTCCCGGTATTCCTGTTCTTTGATGTCGGGATTCTGTTTTTTGATGCGGGCCAGTTTTTTTTCAAACCCGGCCATGGCCTTTTTCTGGAAAATCTGTGCCTCACTGCCTTCATCATCTGCTGCATATTTTGGAAAATGGTATGTTTTATCATCAAATTCCACATTGCACCGGGCCGCAACCTTTCGGGTATTTTCAACGGCCCCGGCAAACTGCCCGAGGCTGTCCATCATTTCTGCAGGGGATTTGAAATACAGCTGGTCAGAGTCGAATTTAAACCGGTTCTGGTTGGTAATGGTATCCCCGGTCTGGATACACAGCAGGATATCATGGGCTTTTTTGTCCGCTTTGTTCAGATAATGGCAGTCATTGGTGGCCACCATGGGAATGGACAGCCGATCACTGATATCAGCGATACCCTGGTTGACCTTGTGCTGGATCTGCATGCCGTTTTCCTGAACTTCCAGAAAAAAATTGTCCTCACCCAGGGTTTCCAGATAAAACCTGGCTGCAGCATCAGCGCCTGCCATGTCATTTTGGATGATGGCCTTGGGAATATCACCCTTCAGGCAGGCAGACAACCCAATGAGCCCGGAAGCATGGGCAGCCAGCAGATCTCTGTCGATCCTGGGTTTGTAATAAAACCCTTTGAGCTGGGCAATGGACACCAGTTTACACAGGTTGGCATATCCTTCCCGGTTTCTGGCAAGCAGCACCAGGTGGCTTAATCCCTTGTGGTCCATCTGGGTTTTGTGGTTGATGGTCCTGGGGGCCACATACACCTCGCACCCCAGTATGGGTTTTATGTCCGCTTTTCTGGCTTTTTCATAAAACGCCGCCACCCCGAACATGGTGCCGTGGTCGGTCATGGACACGGCATCCATGCCGTATTGTTTGCATTTTTGCAAAAGCGGATCCAGACGGATGGCACCGTCCAGCAGGGAATATTCTGTATGCAGATGCAGATGGTAAAACAAACAGGAAGGGTCGGTCATGGGCGTCAACTGCTTTCCACTCTATAGTTGGGTGCTTCCTTGGTAATCACCACATCATGGACATGGCTTTCTTTTAATCCGGCTGCAGTGATTTTCACAAAATGTGCTTTCTGGTGCAGATCTTCAATGGTGGATGCACCCAGATAGCCCATACCTGCCTTGAGACCGCCGATCATCTGAAAAATGTTTTCGCTGACAGTGCCCCGGTAGGGAATACGGCCCACAATGCCTTCAGGCACCAGCTCTTCGGCCTCTCTGGTGTCTTTCTGGTAATACCGGTCAGAAGAGCCTTTTTTCATGGCTTCCACCGATCCCATGCCGCGGTAGGCCTTGTAGGAACGTCCCTGGTAGATGACAATCTCCCCGGGGCTTTCACGGGTACCGGCCAGAAGGCTTCCCAGCATCACAGAATGGGCCCCGGCTGCCAGGGCTTTGGCAATGTCACCGGAAAATTTTATCCCGCCGTCAGCAATAATGGGCACCCCGGTTTTCCTGGAGATATCCTTACAGTTCTGCACCGCTGTGAGCTGGGGTACCCCTACCCCTGCCACGATGCGGGTGGTACAGATGGATCCCGGGCCGATACCGATCTTTACGGCATCCGCACCTGCATCAATCAGGGCTTTTGCCCCGGTCTGTGTTGCCACATTACCGGCAACCACCTGGGAATCGGGAAAATCGTGCTTTATCTGCTTGACCGCATTAATGACATTTTTAGAATGGCCGTGGGAGGTATCAATAACCAGGGCATCGACACCGGCACGGATCAGGGCATCCACACGCTTCATCATGTCAGATCCCACACCGATGGCGGCACCGGCCCGCAGCCGTCCATAGGAATCTTTACACGCATTGGGATATTTTTTTATTTTTTCAATGTCTTTTATGGTGATCAACCCTGTGAGTTTCCCATTGGCATCCACCACCAGCAGTTTTTCAATGCGGTGCTTGTGGAGCAGAATCTTGGATTCCTCCAAAGTGCACTTGTCTGTCACTGTCACCAGATTTTCACTGGTCATCACATCCCTGGCAGGTTTTTCCAGCTGGGTTTCAAACCGCAGGTCCCGGTTGGTGACGATCCCCACCAGTTTTTCCCCTTCTGTCACAGGGATGCCGGAAATACGGTATTTTGCCATGATATTGAGCACTTCTGATATGGGCACATCCGGATGAATGGTCACCGGATCCACGATCATACCGCTTTCCGACTTCTTGACCCGGTCCACTTCCGTGGCCTGCTCTTCTATTGGCAGGTTCCTGTGGATAAACCCCATTCCCCCTGCCCTGGCCATGCTGATGGCGGTAAATGCCTCTGTCACGGTATCCATGGCTGCTGAGACAATGGGGATATTGAGTTCAAGCTTCCGGGTCAGCCGGGTTTTGACCGACACTTCGTCAGGAAGAATGGCGGAATAATCAGGGACCAGAAGGACATCATCAAAAGACAGCCCTTCATCCGGTAAAATTATGGACATAAAATGCCTCCAGAAAGGAAAAAATTGTTTATAAATACCATTCAGGGCAGCCATTACAGGAATTGGAAACAGCCGGCCGGATTTGAAACCTCAAACCAGTATATAAACACGTACTCTTACCAAATTAAATCTTTTTAGGCAAGGTCTTGCCATCAATCTGTGGGCTGATTTTTGAGCAGCCTGCGTATGACTGGAATTGCAGGCGGCATACGGTTGCTGGAACTGGTTATATTGCGGATCATGGTAAAATGGCTGCCGTTTACCCGGGTTACCGGCACTTGCTGCATCGCTGCTGAATCAACAGACACAAGGCCATCTCCCAAAAAATTTTTCAAGGGTCCCTGACATAACCAGGGACAGATAATACCTGCAATCACATGCATCTGTGTATCTTCAGGCAACGGGTGTTGGTTCACTTGTGTCAGAAATGCACTGCCCGGCAGCAGGTCAACAGCAGCAGCACCGGTACCGTCCAGCAAACAGTGAAGCCAGTGGGTATCCGGCCTGAAAAGATGAAATATCTGGTCTCTGATTTCAGTAAATATCCGGAACCGGGCCATCTGGGTGCCATGGTTGGGTGTTCCCACCATGATAAACAGTTTCACTTCCGGCACCTGACTGGCAGCGGCAGCTTCATCATAGGCATATTCCGGATTTGAGAGCATGTCCCGGGCCACAAGCCCGCCCATGGAATGGGCCACTATACAGACAGGCCCGGGATCTGTTGCAGCAAGCAGAACCATCTGCTCAAAAAAAAACCGGGTTGATGCAGCAATGGCCTGGTCATTGGGATATGACATGACAAAAACCTGGTAACCCTTTTCCCAGAGAAACGGGGCCAGGTCCTGCCAGATGATTCCCGGGTCATCCAGACCGTGGACAAGCACCACGCGATCTTGTCCGCAATGAGCTGCATCTGTTCTGAAAGGTTTAAACGGTCTGATACCGTATCTTTGTGCCAGGATCTGTGCGGCTTTCGGGTACCTGTCTTTAACTGCCTGGTGCAGGGTATGTCTGATCCGGGATTCCAGGGGCAGAAAAAAGGTGCGCACTGTCTGAAAACAGATCCACACAGCAACAATCACCCCCATGGCTGTCAACCATTTATGGCGGCAAAACCACCCCATCAGCCACGGCCCGGCATTTGAAAAACCGTGTGTGATCCAGATAACATTACGGCACAACCCACAGGGCAGTATCTGAAATGTGACCGATTATCTGCCGGGAGACAGATCCCATGAAAAAGGATTTGTTGATGCCCCTTCTGCCGATAACCAGGGTATTGCACCTGTTTTTTTCTGCAAATTCCACAACCGTATGTCCCACACGCCGGCTGCCAGCAATTGTGTGGATCTCAATCCGGTCTTTTGGTATTCCCATCTGCGCAAATTTTTCCATGGCCATGGGATAAAACCGGTCCAAACAGGCCCGGTCTTTTTTTTCAATGATCTTTACAAATTCAGGGTCCAGGTCATCATCCAGGTCAATCTCACAGTAATTGCGGGCAGTGTTGGTGACATGCAGCAGAGAAATTTTAATATCTGTATTTTCCGATACCATGAAACTGACATGGTCCACCGCCCGCAGAGAATCCTGAGATCCATCTATGGCCACCAAAATCTTCTCCGGCTGGACATCCCCCTGGACCAGCCACACAGGCAGGGCCTGGGACCGTTCGAGCACGGCATCAGACACGCTGGTATCAAAAAATTTCTGTATCCCTGTCACCCCCCGCCGTCCCACCACAATGGCATCCAGCATGTTTTTCTGGGCATATTCAATAACATCCTGGGCCAGGCCGAGTTCTCTGGGATGGGTGACCATTTCAATGCGGTTCTCTGGAAAACCTGCCTGTGTCATTTCTGATTTAAGATTATGCAGCACCGCCATGGCCGTGTCATTATTTTTTTTTGTCACCTTTTTCAACTGGGCACGCACATGCATGTCTTTTGCCGCTTCTTCTTTGAGATACAAGGAAACAGGGGGCTGTACATGAAACAGCACACAATGCAGATGTCTAATAACAGAAGATATGTGAACAGCATACCGGACAGCGTGCAGGGACGACCGGGATGTATCCACTGGTATGAGAATCTTTTTTTCCATGACATTCTCCTTTGTTTTTGGCATTTTTTCATACCCGGCATTGTTTGTGGGTAATTTATAACATATGCCCTGGTAGGTTCCAGGTCAAGTCTTTGGGGCATACCATGTTTTTCATTTGCCCGAAGCACCAGATATGATATGGTGTGCTGCTGAAATCTTTTAACAGGAAAATTTTAATGCTGCTTACAATTAATCCGGAAAATCCCCAGGAAAGACTAATTTCCCAGGTGGTGGATATTTTAAGAAAGGGCGGTATAATTGCCTACCCCACAGACACCTTCTATGGTATCGGATGTGATATCATGAACAAAAAGGCCATTGAACAGGTGTATGCCATCAAGCAGCGCAGCCAGTCCAAGCCGTTCAGTTTTATCTGTCCGGATCTCAAGGATATCGCCACCTATGCCAAGGTATCCAATGTTGCCTACAGGAATATGAAGCGGCTGCTGCCGGGGCCGTACACCTTTGTGCTCTCAGGTTCCAGAATGGTCCCAAAGATCATGCTCACCAAACGCAAAACAGCTGGTATCCGGGTGCCCAATCACATGATCGCCCTGGCATTGGCCCGGGAACTGGGCAATCCCATTATATCCACATCTGCCACAGATCCGGAAGGACGGGTTTTCCAGGATCCTTCCCTGCTCCACGATTTTTTCAAAACCCGCCTGGATGTGGTCATTGACGGAGGAGCGGTCCCGGGTACAGCGTCATCTGTGGTCTCGTTAATTGATGATATACCGGAAATTATCCGTCACGGTGCCGGAGATGTGGAGATCTTTGAATAGGGTCTGGGCTATTTTGCGCAGAAAGGATATGGGGGTCTCCTTTGGATAGGTCGGCACCAGCCTGTCTTCTATACCGGCCAGCTCTCCTGCCCACTGCACCGCATCATCCAGATTTCCCAGCCGGTCGATGAGGTTGTGCGCCAGCGCGGTCTGCCCTGTATAAATCCGCCCGTCCGCAAGCTTTGTCATCTCTTCCGGCAGGATGTTTCTGGCCCTGGCCGTGTCAGCCACAAACTGCAGGTGCAGCTCATCCACCAGCTGCTGCAGCAGCTTTTTCTCATTTTCCCCCAGTTCCCGCAAAGGGGATCCCATGTCCTTGAATTCCCCGCTTTTGATCACCACAGGCGAGATCCCGATCTTTTTTGCCACCTCCATGATATTCACATATTCCATGATCACCCCGATACTGCCGGTAATGGTGCCTGGATTGGCCATGATTCTTTCAGCAGCTGCGGCCACATAATATCCCCCTGATGCAGCAACCGATCCCATGGAGGCAACCACTTTTTTGACCTTGCGCGTTTTTATCAATTCCCTGAAGATCTCCTGGGATGGCCCGATCCCTCCGCCGGGACTGTCCACCCGGACGACAATGGCCTGGATTCTGTCATCTTCCCTGAAGGATGTAATGTGCTCAATGGTTTTTCTGGATGACAGAATCGGTCCGGTCACCTCTATTATCCCGATATTTGCACCGGATTCCTTATAGGTAGCAGCGGTGTTCACCATCTTTGCACTTGCAAATATCAGGGCCACTACCCCCAGAAACATGGCAGTGGCACAGCAGGCCATCATTAATAGAAAAAACAAAACCGGGTGCCGCCGTGAAAACATAACGCAATCCCCCCAAAAAAAGGGGGCCGGATAAAATCACATTTTACCCGGCCCCCTTATTACAGTATACAAACCCTGTATGTTACAGAAGAAAAACAGCCTTATTCATCTTCTTTTTTACTTTCCTGGGCTTTGTTGGCTTCAATCTGTTCCTGGATATTGCTGCGCAGGATTTCACCAAATGAAGAGGTGGCGGGTTTCATGTTCTTGGCAAATTCTTCCAGATATCTGTCATCATCATCATCTTCCAGACGTTTGATGGAGAGTCCGATGCGCCTTTCATCAGAATTGATATTCATCACCTTTGCTGTGATGGTATCACCCACCTGGTAATGGTCTTTGGGACTTTTAATATTTTCCTTACTGATTTCAGATACATGAACCAGGCCTTCAATGCCCTCTTCCAGTTCCACAAACACACCGAAATCCGTGAGATTGGTGATCACACCGGAAATTTCCTTGCCCACTTCATACCGCTGGGCCACTGTTTCCCATGGATCTGACTGGGTCTGTTTTATACCCAGGGAAAAGCGCTCATTTGCCTTGTCAATATCCAGGACCACCGCCTGGATGGTATCGCCTTTTTTGTATACCTCAGACGGGTGCTTGATGCGCTTGGTCCAGGAAATGTCGGAAATGTGCACCAGACCGTCAATATCATCATCAATGCCGATGAACAGGCCGAATTCCGTAATATTTTTAATTTTTCCTTCAATGATGGTGCCCACCGGATATTTCTGGGAGATCACTTCCCAGGGATTTTCCTGGGTCTGCTTGATGCCTAAAGAAATACGGCGGTTGTCCGGTTTGAGATCCAGAACAACAGCTTCCACCTGTTCTCCCACAGTTACCATCTGGGATGGGTGTCGGATTTTGCGGGTCCAGGACATTTCGCTCACATGGATCAGCCCTTCAACCCCTTCTTCCAGTTCAATAAAAGCACCATAATCAGTGAGGCTGACCACTTTTCCCACAATTTTTGAACCAATGGGGTATTTGTCCACTGCAGTTGTCCAGGGATCGGGGGTGAGCTGTTTCATGCCCAGAGATACCCGTTCCTTTTCAAAATCAAAAGACAAAATTTTAACCGTTATTTTATCACCCACAGAATACAATTCTGACGGATGTTTCACCCGGCCCCAGGAAATGTCTGTAATGTGGAGCAGTCCGTCCACACCGCCCAGGTCCACAAAAATACCGTATTCCGTAATATTTTTAACAATACCTTCCATTACCTTGTCATTTTCAATGGCCTGAAGGGTCGCGGCACGCAGTTTTTCACGTTCGGCTTCCAGCAGCACACGGCGTGACAGAACAATATTGTTGCGTTTCTTGTTGTACTTGAGGATCTTGAACTCATAGGTCTTGTTGACCATTTCATCCATATTGCGTATAGGGCGCAGATCAGCCTGGGATCCCGGCAAAAATGCCTGCAGTCCGATATCAACAGAGAAACCACCCTTGACCCGGTTGGTGATAACGCCTTCGATGGTACCGTCTGCATCATAGATTTCCTTGATGGCATCCCATACCTTGACTTTCTTGGCTTTTTCACGGGACAAAAGGACGGTTTCCTCCTCCTCATCCCATACCTCAATCATTACCTCAAAGCGATCATTGAGTTTGACATTGACATTGCCTTCCTCATCAATGAATTCCTGAATAGAGATCCGCCCTTCGGATTTATATCCCACATCCACCAGCACCATATCGCGGCCCACGGATATGACGGTTCCGGTAACCACCTGACCTTCTTCGAATTTTTTCAGGCTGGATTCATAAATGCCCAGAAGTTCTTCCATTGACTCTTCTCCGGTAAATTCATGGCCGGACATGGAAGAATCATCCTGTTCATCCTGTTCTTCAGGTTCTTGCCGGGCTTCGTCCTGGGCATCAAGTTCTTCTTGTGCCGCAAATTCAGTTTCCTGTGTCTGTGTTGTTTCAGTATTCATGTCTTGATTTTCGTTTTCTTCAGTAATGTTGTTCATTAATGGTATTCCCCCTAATCGAATTTAGTTACTCATCCTAATGGGTCAAAAAGGACAAGTACAATTTACCTTTATAGCAATGGGTAAAAGAAAAATCAACAAAATAATCTCAAATTCCATTGATTTTACAGATATGTGTGCATCTTATCCACTACTTGCCGGGGCGTCAGAAAAGAAGCGTCGATATGGATGGCATCAGGTGCCGGTTTCAAGGGTGCCTGGGCCCTTTGTGTATCATCTGTATCGCGTTTTGCCATTTCTGCCATGATACGGGAAAAATCTTTATTTTCATCCTGCGTCTCATCATACCGCCGCCTGGCCCGTACAGACAGATCAGCAAAGAGAAAAAATTTGACGGCGGCATCTGGAAAGACAACGGTGCCCATATCCCGGCCTTCGAATACAGCTTCCTGCTGCCCGGCTATGCCGCGTTGCAGCGCCAGCAAAGCTGACCGGACATCAGGTTTTGCAGAAGCGGCAGATGCCAGCATGGTGATCCGGGATGTCCGGATTTGGTCGGTGATATCTTTTCCAGAAGAAAAGAGCCGGAGCCCCTCCTTTTCTAAATGAAATTGCAGGTCAATGGTGGACAAAAATCGTTTCAATACAGCATCGTTTTCCCAGGCAATACCCTGCTGCATAATTTCATAGGCAACCCCCCGGTAAAGGGCCCCGGTGTCAACCCGGATACACCCCAGGTCTTGTGCAAGCAGCGTGCTGACCGTTGTTTTTCCGGCCCCTGCCGGACCGTCAATGGTGATGATGCGATAGGGCATCTTGGTTTATCCTCGTTTTTATATGAAAAAATTGGAAACGCGTTCTGAACGCTTTCATGTCTTTTTGTACATGGGAAGACCATGGACCTTGGATCTCAAAAAAAAGGCTCAGGCATCAGATTTCAGAACGCTTTTCAATGCTGTGACAAATGCATGATTTTCTTCACATGTGCCTGCATTGACCCGCAGAAAAGTATCAAACCCGTATGATTGCATGGAACGGACAATTACCCCCTGCCTGAGCAGTTTTTCAAAAACCTCTGTGGCATCGGTTTTGACATCCACCATCAGAAAATTGGCCTGGGTGGGCAATGGGGCCAATCCCATGGCGGAGAGTTCAGCTGTCAGGAAATCAATGCCCTGGTGAATGACGTCAACGGTGTGCTGTAAAAAGATCTGGTCTGCAAGGGCAGCCTGTGCAGCTGCCTGTGCCAGGCCGTTTACATTGAAGGGCTGGCGGATCCGGTTGAGAATCCGGGCCGCCTCCTTGTCCATGATGCCGTACCCGATTCTGAATCCGGCCAGGCCGTAGGCTTTGGAAAAAGTTCTCAAGGTCACAATCCGCGGGTCCTGTAATGGGTTTTCCAGGGAATTGAACACCTGCGGATCCCTGACAAACTCCATATATGCCTCATCCACCACAATGAGCACATCAGAAGAAATTTTTGCGGCAAATTCCTGAAAAGCATCCCTGGTAATGATACTGCCTGTGGGATTGAAAGGATTGGTGACAAACACCATCCGGGTGTGAGAGGAGATGTTTTCAACCAGTGCATCCATATTGGTATCAAATCCGGATAAAGGCACCATCACCGGCACCCCTTTTGCCGTTCTCACACTGATTTCATACATGAGAAAAGATGGCAGCGGCATTAACGCCTGGTCTCCGGGATCTAAAAAAGCATGGGCCAGAAGGGCGATAAGGTCATCAGATCCATTCCCCAACACGATATTTTCCGGTTTCACCCGGTATTTTTCTGCCAGAGCACAGCACAGATCATGGGCCACCGGTTCGGGATACCGGTGCATGCCGGACAGGCTGTCCTGTACGGCTGCAGCCACCTTTGGGGAAAACCCCAGCGGGTTTTCATTGGATGCCAGCTTCACGACCGACTGGATCTGGTATTCCCGGACAAATTCTGATAATGGTTTGCCGGCTTCATAGGGCTTGATAGCTTCGATGGCCCTGCTTGTCCTGAACTTCATCTATAAAGGACTCCTCGTAATAAATCCATTTATTTAGTTAGGATTTGAATTTTTGTCAACACCTGTGGTAAAAATCATGCCACACCACACCGGCAATTTTTATGGAGACAACAAAATGCCCCCCTGCGTAACCCTTGGACTTGAAAATCTGAAATACCGGCCCCCGGCAGCCTTTGAGGGATCCCGGCTGGGACTGCTTGCCAATCCCGCATCCGTTGATTCACAGTTTTCCCATGCCCTTGGGGTTATACAGGATCTGTTCCCGGGACAGCTTGCCGCAATTTTTTCTCCCCAGCACGGATTTTATGCGGAAAAACAGGACAATATGATCGAATCTGACCATGGGGTGGAACCTGATCTGAACATTCCCATCTACAGTCTCTACAGCAGCACGCGGGTGCCTGAAACCCGTATGCTGGCAGGCATCGACACCCTTGTGGTGGATATCCAGGATGTCGGTACCCGTGTGTACACCTTTATATATACCATCTCCTTGTGCATGGAAGCAGCTGCAAAGATGAACAAAAAAGTGGTTGTCCTTGACCGGCCCAATCCCATAGGCGGCTTTCAGGTGGAGGGCAATGTGCTGCACCCTTCGGCAGCGTCATTTGTGGGGCGGTTTCCCATACCCATGCGCCACGGCATGACCGTGGGAGAAATCTGCCGCTTCTTCAACCATGAATTCCAACTGGGGTGTGATCTGACCGTTGTTCCCATGACCGGGTGGAAACGCAGCATGTACTGGCAGGACACCGGTCTGGCCTGGATTCCGCCTTCCCCCAATCTGCCGACACCTTTATCCTGCATGGTCTATCCGGGCCAGGTGATTTTTGAAGGCACCAATATCAGTGAGGGCCGGGGCACCACCCTGCCCTTTGAACTGTTCGGTGCCCCTTTTCTGGACACATCCCGGATAGGACCTGTACTGAACCGGATGGTTTCCGGGGCCTGGTTCAGGCCGGTGTGGTTCCAGCCCACATCCGGTAAATGGCAGGACCAGGTATGCAAAGGATTCCATATCCATGTTACAGACAGAAATATTTTCAGCCCCTATGCCGCATCCCTGATGGCATTGCAGCTGATCATCAAATTTCATCCAGATGCGTTTGCCTATAAACTTCCGCCCTATGAATATGAATATGAGCGGCTGCCCATGGATCTGATAATAGGAAACACACATATCCGGGAACGTATCACTGCACTGGAGGATCTAAAGCATCTGGAAGATTTCTGGCAAGATGACCTGTCTGCTTTTACAGCCACAGCCAGCAGGTATTATCTCTATGACTGACGCCGGTGCAATTTTTTGGGCCATAAAAAAAGGGCCGGTTTGCAACTGGCCCTTTTCGAAAGCAATATGACAAAAGCGGTTATTTGCTTTTTTTCAGGTCATTGAGCTCTTTTTCAAGTTCAGCAATCCGTGACTGGTCAT
>JAZBPL010000196.1:0-22964 GCA_036351635.1 Desulfotignum sp. | reverse complement strand
GTCTGATTCAAAGGGAGAATGGTGCCTTTATTTTTCTGCTGAAAACCCTCCGATTTCCAACCCGTTTTTGATTTTGAACAGCCAAAAAAAAGGGCTCATTAACAATCTTGCCATACCAACCCTGACCGCGCCTTCGTATTCATCATCTGGTAGACACCTGATAGCTGTTGTCGTGCTGGATAATAAATCAATGGACAATGAATCACTGGTGCTTTCGGTTCGAAGAGAATTGCGCCAGTGGTTTGGAGACCCAGTCAGGAACTGGAATCATATAAAAACATATCACATTGGTCATGCGCTGCCAGATCAGTCTCCCCCAGTATCAAACCCGGCAATTAATTCTGGTAAAGTCAGGGATGGTGTATACACCTGTGGTGAATATCAAAGTATTCCCGGCATCCAATGGGCTCTGTTGTCCGGTCTTAAGACAGCAGAACGGATAATACACGAGAACCAATTCAAATGAGTTGGTCATATGGTGACGAAAAAAATGCATATGGCAGCTTGGAAAAAAAATAAGCGGGGTAATGATGAAACCAACAGTGATTATTTACGGTGCTTCCGGTGCAATTGGATCTGCTGCGGCAAAAATGCTCTATAACAGAGGTTTCAGCGTTCATCTGGTTGGAAGGAATCAGGAGAAGCTTGTGATTTTGGGCAATGATCTTAACGCTGAGATCACCATTGGAGATGTTACGGATCAGGACCTGTTCAAACGCGTGAACGATGATACAGGAAGTGATATCGGGGGAATTGTGTATGCCGTGGGTACAATCAACTTGGGCAGCATTCGAAAGTTCACGGCAGCGGATTTTCTTCGCGATTTTAAAGTAAACGCGTTAGGTGCTGCGATGGCAGTCCAGTCAGCTTTAACCAAACTCAAAAGAAACAAACAAATATCATCTATTGTTCTGTTTTCAAGTGTGGCAGCCCAAAGGGGATTTTCAATGCATACCTCCATCGGTATGGCCAAAGGCGCAGTAAATGGATTGACACGTTCGCTGGCTGCAGAGCTTTCACCTAAAATCCGTGTGAATGCAATTTCACCGTCTGTTACGCAGACACCTCTTGCCGAGGAGATCCTGTCAAACAAATTGATGGCTGAGTCGATTAAAAAAAAGCATCCTTTAAACCGTCTTGGAACCAGAGAAGACATCGCAAGGCTTGCTGCATTTTTAATTTCAGAGGACGCTGGATGGATCACAGGTCAGATCATCGGGGTTGATGGTGGCCGCTCAACAATCGAAGTCAGCGGATGATAAGCGGTTCGAATGAAATTGAAAAAAAGAAAACCGCTAATCAAAATGCCTGCAGGCCTTCAAACGGACCAGGCAGACAACCATGCTCAATATCATTGCCCAGATGATATCAACCGCAGTAACCAGAACCGGCCAGTCTTCAAAGAATGCAAGGTTCGTTCAGGACATTTTAGATTGATGAATCCATTGTTTTGTTTGACAATGCCATAAATGGTGGCCAGTCCTAATCCTGTGCCTTTGCCCGCCTCTTTGGTGGTGAAAAACGGCTCGAACAAATTGTCCAGAATATCTTCCTCCATACCACACCCATTTTCACTGGCTGCCAGCAGGACAAATGGAACTATGTATGTATTAAAGGGGATACACAGTTTGGTTAAAAAAACATTCCTGAAACCGTGTCGGACAGATGGTGAAAAACATTAAAATGGTGGACAATAAGTGGACAAAACAAAAAAAGGTTTTCAACCAAAAAGCTGAAAACCCTTGTCATTACTGGTGGGCCGTGAAGGGATCGAACCTTCGACCTACTGATTAAGAGTCAGTTGCTCTACCAATTGAGCTAACGGCCCGCTGCATTTCAACAAAAGGCAAAATAACAGCCGTAAAACCGCTTGTCAATGGTTTTTTCACCAGCATGGGCAAACAAACCGGTTGACCCGTTCAAAGGAGGTTTGGTATAGTCAAAAATTTATGAAACAATAATAACTTCAGCGTATTTTAGACACAACATTTAGGTGTCAGGGGGACCTGTTATGATATTTTCTAAATCTGCAACCTTGTTTGACGAGGCCAGGGAACTTATTCCTGGAGGTGTCAATTCTCCGGTCAGGGCCTGCGGTTCAGTGGGCGGAAAACCACTTTTCATTGAAAGAGGGGACAAAAGCCGGCTGTATGATGCAGACGGCAATGCATTCATCGATTATGTGTTGTCATGGGGGCCGCTGATCCTGGGGCACCGGCCGCCTGCTGTCATCCAGGCCCTCCGGGATGTGCTGGAAACCGGTACCAGTTTTGGGGCACCCACCCATCTGGAAACCCGGCTGGCCGGCATGGTAACCCGAATGGTCCCGTCCGTGGATATGGTGCGGATGGTCAATTCCGGCACTGAAGCCACCATGAGTGCCCTGCGCCTGGCCAGGGGGGTTACCGAACGCGATATCATCATCAAATTTGACGGCTGTTACCACGGACATGCCGACACCCTGCTGGTTGCTGCCGGATCAGGGGTGGCCACCCTGGGTATTCCCGGCAGTCCCGGTGTTCCTGAGTCGGTTATCCAGAACACCTTGTCATTGCCGTATAATGATATTGACGGATTCAGACAGGTGATGAAACGCAAAGGGGACAAGGTGGCCGGGGTGATCCTGGAGCCGGTGGCAGGAAACATGGGCATGGTGATGCCTGAAGAGGGATTCCTTGAAACCCTGAGACAAGAGACAGAAAAATACGGGGCGTTGCTGATTTTTGACGAGGTCATGACAGGATTCCGGGTGGCCAGGGATTCTGCCCAGGGGCTGTTCAACATCACACCGGATCTGACCTGCTTTGGCAAGGTCATTGGCGGGGGCCTGCCTGTGGGGGCCTATGGCGGCAGGCGGGATATCATGTCCCAGATTGCCCCCACCGGATCCATTTACCAGGCCGGGACCCTGTCAGGCAATCCCCTGGCCATGGCAGCCGGCATTGCCACATTGACAGCCCTTCAGGAGGACGGGGTATACGATACCCTGAACCTTCGGACCAAGACCCTTATGAACGGGTTACAGGCTGCAGCAGATGATGCAGGCATCCCGTTTCAGACCGGGCATGCAGGTTCCATGGCAGGGTTTTTCTTCAATGACCGCAAAGTGCACAATTTTGAAGAGGCCAAAACCTGTGACCTGGAAAGGTTTGCCGCATTTTACAGGGGGATGCTGGAAAAAGGGGTATACCTGGCGCCTTCCCAGTTTGAGGCCTGTTTTGTGTCCCTGGCACATACAGAGGAAGATATTGCCCAAACCATTGCCGCGGCAAAAGCGGTGATGGCGGATATCTGATCCATGTCCCGCATCCATAAGATCCATTTGACGGCTGCATGCGGAACGGGCATGGGCACCCTTGCCTGTGTATTAAAGGAAATGGGATATGCCGTGACCGGTTCAGACAGGCATGTGTATCCGCCCATGAGTGATTTTCTGGCTGAAAAGGGGATATTGCTTTGTGACGGGTTTGCTGCAAGAAACCTGGACCATGAACCGGATCTTGTTATCATCGGCAATGCTGTCACCAGGGACAACCCGGAAGCACAGGCAGTCATGGACCGGGGCATTCCCTATATGTCAATGCCCCAGGCTGTGAACCGGTTTATTGCAGCCGGCAAAAAGATTGTCCTGGTGACCGGCACCCACGGAAAGACCACCACTGCATCCATCATGGCACATGTCCTTGCATCAGCCGGGCTGGATCCAGGTTTCCTGATCGGCGGCATTCTCAAGGATTACCAGTCCAGTTTCCGGATCGGATCAGGTGATTACATGGTAATTGAAGGAGATGAGTATGATACAGCCTTTTTTGACAAAGGCCCAAAATTCATGCACTATGATCCATTTATTACTATTATCACCGGGGTGGAATTTGACCATGCAGATATTTTCAGGGACCTGGACCACGTGAAACAGGTTTTTTCCGACCTGGTAAAAAAAGTGGCAGGCAAAAGCCATGTCATTGCCTGCAAAGACAGTCCCCATCTCATGGATGTCCTGGTGGATATCCTGGAAAATGGTGCCAAAAATGTTATCACATACGGCAAGGGGGCAGACTGGTCATTTGCTGATTTTGCACCCCAGGATTTTTTTACCCGTGCCCGGATACAGGGTCCAAAAACATCTTATGAGATTGAAACCCGGCTGCAGGGAACGCACAATCTTTTGAATTTTACGGCCTGTGCAGCTGCAGCTGATATTATCGGTGTGGATACCGGCCTGGTGCAGGCGGCCATGGCCTCTTTTTCCGGGATCAAGCGACGGCAGGAGATCCGGGGGGTGAAAAACCGGATCACGGTGATGGATGATTTTGCCCACCACCCCTCTGCGGTCAGAGAAACCATCCGGGCAGTCAAACCATTTTATCCCAGGGGCCGGGTTATTGCTGTTTTTGAACCGCGTACCAACACCTCCATGCGCAGTTTTTTTCAGGAAAGCTATCCCAGGGCCTTTAAGGAAGCGGATCTGGTTTGTATATGCAATCCTTCTGTGAAAAAGAACATTCCGGAAAACGAGCGCCTTTCCCGGGAAAAGCTGGTATCAGATATCAGCCGCCTGGGGGTGGAGGCCCGCCATTTTACCGAAGTTCAGGATGTGCTGGCATTTCTGGTACCCAGGCTGGTGCCCGAAGATCTGGTGCTGATCATGTCCAACGGTGGGTTTGATAATATTCATGCCAGGCTGCTTGAGATGATACCGTGAAAAAAAACTGGTACCGCCTTGTCTGTATAGGGATGTGTCATATATTATTGTACATGTATCTGGTACCCAAAGTGATTTATCCAAAATTCGGAAAGCAGGGCATCGTAATTGCCACGGTTCTGGCGGTGGTGCTTTCCATCATAATTATCGGTAATGCCTTGTTTGGAAAAAAAAAGAAGTACTGAGGAGATAAGAATGACAAAATCCGATCTTCAGATCGAATGGGATCCAAAATTCAGTGTGGATGTGGCTGAAATAGACAACCACCAGAAAAAAATGTTTGCACTTTTTAATGAACTCATTGACCTTAAGCACAAAAAATCAGATCCCAAAGCGTTAGCCAATATGATTTCTGAAATTAATGATTATGGAAAACTGTACTTTTCAACAGAGGAAAAAATTCTCAGAAAAAAAAATTATCCTGACCGGGAGATCCATGCCAGGGCCCACCGCCGGTTTATCAGGAGCGCCATCAGCCTGCGCCGGGAGATCGCAGAAGATGTTGACAACCTGACCATGGACACCATACTTGAGCTGCGAAACTGGCTTGTGGACCATATTAAAACCAGCGATTCATTGTATGTGCCGTTTTTGAGAGTTCACCAGTATATTGAAGACAGCATGCAAAAAAATTAAAGTCACATATTAAACAAGACGATACCATGTGCAGGTTAAAAGATTATTATTAATCTGAAAAAATTATGGAAAAATCATGGTATTTGATTATAAAATATTACCGGTTAAGGACGAAGCCATTGATGCGCCCTACAGGATACGGGGTTTTTCTGAGCGAAGAAGAACCGTTACCCGAAAATTTAGAAGGGACCGGCGCAAGGCCAGGGCTGACAGAAGGAGCAGTGTAAGGGAAGGTATTTTTGTGGAATTTTCCTTTGAAAACAACCGCAGAAAGGGAGTGGACAGACGGAATGTGTCTGGTGACAGAAGAAAATCCACAAGAAAGTCTGCAGTATACCCTACCTATTCAAGATAGTCCTGTTAAAATTGTAAAGGCGCCTTGCAAAAAAGGTGCCTTTTTATTTGCATGCAATGGCGTTTTCCCCTGCAGGGCCCTTCTCATTTTCATTTCTTGTAAAAATACCTGCTGTCATGACAGCATCACCACAATTTTCAGGAAACACCGGTAATGACCCCAAAAGCGTTGCCCTGGCTGCACAGACTGCATGAACATGGTGTGATAACACACCTGGACTATTATTTTGCCGTCAGCATGGCAGCTGTTTTCCCCCATGACCATGATCTGCTGCCGGTTTCCTGCGCCCTGGTTTCCAGGGAACTGGCTGATGGAAAAATCTGCCTGGATATCAAAAAAATATCAGGCACAACCATAGGTCTTACAGAAAATATTCAAGATACGGTGCAGCTGCCGGGATTTGCTGTCTGGATAAAGGCTCTGGAATCATCCGCCATGGTGGGAAAACCACAAGATACAGACAGCCTTTGTTTTCCGCTGGTTCTGGATGCTGACGGCTGTCTTTACCTGTCCAAATACCATGATTTTCAGCATCGCCTGGTACAGGCCCTGTCTGAACGTATGCGATCCCACCCGCCGCCCCTGGACCAAAAATTTGTTCAGGCGGCAGTGGACGAGACGTTCAAGGGGCAGCATCCTGATCATGTCCAGCACCAGAAAAAAGCTGTCATCACGGCATTTTCCAATAATTTCACAGTGATTTCAGGGGGACCGGGCACCGGCAAAACCCATATTTCCAGAGTCATCAGACAGGTGATCCAGGATCATGCAGCCGCAAATGGTCTGCCCATGCCGCGGTTTTTATCTGTCGCTCCCACAGGAAAGGCCGCGGTCCGTCTCCAGGACGGGGCCACCATCCATTCAGTGCTGATACCAAAAAAGAACCAGCCCGGGTTTGTTCATGGAAAAAACAACCTGCTTGCTGCAGATGTGGTGATTGTTGACGAGGCATCCATGATTGACATGGCGTTGATGACCCGCTTGTTCGAAGCCATTCCTATGGATGCCCGGGTGATTCTTCTGGGGGATGAAAACCAGTTGTCTCCGGTACAGGCCGGGGCAGTGTTCAGTGATATCTGCCGGACAGATGCCCTGAAAAATCGTGTGGTTTTTCTGGCCTATAACTTCAGATCCGGTGGCAAAACAGGTATCGAGAATCTGGCCAATGCTATTCGGAAGAATGATGTTGCTGAAGTGACAACAATTCTCACAAAAAACCGGTACCCGGATCTGCTGCTTGAACAGCCGGAAAAAGGGTATTCCCGGACACTGGCGCCCCATATAAAAGAAGGATATGCCGGGTTCATGCGGCAGCAGGGCCTGACAGCATCTCTTGCTGCCATGGATAATTTCAGAATTTTATGTGCCCACAAAAAAGGGGAATATGGAACATTACAAATTAATCATCTTTGTGAAAAGATTTTGCGCAGGGTTTTTGATTCTGGTATAAGGGAGCGGTTTTTGAAACAGTTGGTCATGATTACTGCAAATGATTATACCAGGGGGCTTTTTAATGGAGATACAGGGGTTGTTCTGGACCAAAAAGGTATCCTGACAGCCGGCTTCACAATGGAAGACGGTATGGTGAAAAAGTTTCGTTACCCGGACCTTCCCTCCCATGAACCAGCTTTTGGCGTGACCATCCATAAAAGCCAGGGTTCAGAATTTAATACGGTTTTGATAGTGATCCCGGACCAGCTGTCCCGGGTGGTCACCCGCCAGCTGCTGTATACCGGGGTAACAAGGGCCAGGCAGAAAGCCATAATTGTGGGCGGTCTGGATGTTATACAGGAGGCCATGGCCGTGTCCCTGGAAAAAACATCGAACCTGCCGTACCTGCTGGACCGTGAACTAAAAAACAGTGCTGCCGGCCATGTGAAGGAAACGTAACCTGACAATGAAAGAAATAAAGTGAAAAATCAAGACACTATCCCCCGGCAGATATGGGAATTTTTCTGTTCTGTCAAACTGACGGTTTATACCCTGGTCCTGCTGGCTGTCACCTCCATCATCGGCACAGTGGTGCTCCAGAACGGCACCCCGCAGCAGTATGTCAACCTGTATGGAAAGGGGTTGTATAACCTGATACAGGTCTTTTCCATTGATGATATGTACCATGCCTGGTGGTTTCTGTTTTTACTGCTGCTTTTGTGCATCAACATTGTAGTCTGTTCGGCGGAACGGCTTTCGCTTGTATGGAAGACCATTTTCCCGAAACAGATCCGTTTCAATCCGGACCGGTTTCTGCGATCCAAAAAAATATGTACCTTTTCTGTGGACCAGACTCCAGATTCTGCGACAGCTGCCTGTGAAAACTGGCTGTCAAAACAGGTAGGGCCGGTGCACAAAAAAAATAAGGAAAACTTCCGGGTGGTGTATGCCGAAAAAGGGCGGTGGACCCGCATCGGGGTTTTTGTTGTGCATGCCAGTGTCCTGCTTTTGCTCATGGGCGCACTGATAGGGTCTGTTTTCGGCTTCAAGGCCAATGTGCGGATTGATGAAGGAAACCAGGTAAACACGGTTTTTGCTGCCAAAACAAGGGAACCGGTTCAGCTGGATTTTGTGATACGGTGCAATGAATTTGAGGTGAAATTTTATGATACCGGTGCGCCTGAAGAGTTTAGATCCAACCTGACCATCATTGAAGATGGACAGGAAACGCTGACCACAGATATTCGGGTCAACCATCCTTTGCGGTACAAAGGCATCAATATTTTCCAGTCTTCGTACGGAACGACTTCTGCCGGTGCAGCTGTAATGGCCATTACAGATAACATCACCGGACAGGAGATCACCCGGACCATGCAGGTTGGTGAGACAATACCACTGCCGGATGAAACAGGCAGTTTTCAGCTCCAGGGGTTTTTGCCCCATTTTGATTTCAGGGGACGTAACCTGGGCGAGGCTTTTTTCGGAAAAGTGACCCTGAATGATAAAGAGGGGTTTCAGATCGGTCTGCCCTTGCAGTTTCCCACCTTTGATAAAATGCGCAAAGGCAGGTTCTCCTTTGTTGTCAAAGAGTTTGAAAAAAAATACTATACCGGACTCCAGGTCACAAAAGACCCGGGGGTCTGGTATGTATATGCCGGTTTTGTGCTCATGATACTGGGATGCTGGGTGACCTTTTTCATGTCCCACCAGTCGTATCTCATTGCTGTGGAACCTGGCAGTGACGGGGGAACCAGCATCCATCTGGCGGGCAGAACCAACCGCAGCACACAGAACCTGAATATGAAACTGGCAGGAATGGCCACCCGTTTGGAAAATCATTTGAAAAAAGGGTAATGGGTATGAACAGTTCTTTTGCATTGTCTTCAACAACCTTCCTGTATGGCCTGGCCATGGTGTGTTATTTCGGGTCGTTCGCCTTTAAAAACAAACATCTGGCAAAGGCGGGATTTTATGTGCTTTGCACCGGTTTGCTGATGAATACGGCCGGCATCGGTCTTCGGTGGGTTGAATCCTACCAGATGGGGTATGGCCGGGCCCCATTTTCCAACATGTATGAATCCCTGGTATTTTTTTCCTGGACCATGGCGGTACTCTATATTTTTGTGGAAGTAAAATACCGGGAGCAGGGATTCGGGGTGTTTGTCTCGCCCTTGATATTCCTGGCCATTGCCTATGCCTCCTTTGACCCGAGCATCAGTGCCAGGATCAATCCATTGATACCGGCGTTGAAAAGCAACTGGCTCATCGCCCATGTTGTCACCTGTTTTCTGGGATATGCCGGTTTTGCAGTGGCTTTCGGGTTCAGCATCATCTATTTTGTCAAACCAAAACAGACGGCTGAAAATGCTGTTTTTGCCCGTCTGCCATCCTGGGATGTCATTGATGAACTCACCTACCAGATGGTGGTATTCGGTTTTTTGTTTTTGACAATCGGTATCATTACCGGTGCGGTATGGGCCAATTCCGCCTGGGGGAAATACTGGTCCTGGGATCCCAAGGAAACCTGGTCCCTGATCACCTGGTTTGTGTATGCCATTTTCATGCACCTGCGTCTGATGCGGGGATGGCACGGAAAAAATCTGGCCCTGGTCTCCATTGTGGGGTTTGTGGCGGTATTGTTCACCTATTTCGGGGTCAATTTTCTGCTTTCCGGCCTTCACAGTTATGCGTAAAACCAGGTACTGAAAAACGCTTTCACATCCTTTTCCAAATCCCGGGGGAGGATGTGAAAGCGGTATGGTCCCACCTGTTTTTTTCACCCTTTGCCTTCCTTTATCCTTGCCTCATTTTATCTTGACAACAAATCCAGATATTACTATAGATTAACGCGATTATGCTCCCTGGAAAGAATTGCATCCTGCAAAAAGCGGTGCCGGGTGCAAAAAATATATGTCCAGGTGGGTGCCTGGATACAATGGTTACAGCTAACATCAACATTTTAAATTGATGGAGTTTTCATGAGTGAAATAGAAAACAAAACAGAACATGGTTCCATGGATGGTGCAAAGGAATGTGCTGCCGGTGATCCAAAAAATGACACAGGCCTGGGGCTGGGTGTCATTTTTTTTATTTTGGCATTTTTGATATGTTTTTTGTCCGGATGGCTGCTGTTCCCCAAGCTGCTCTACTCCAAACATGAGCAGCCCTTTAACTTTGATCACGCGCTGCATGTTCAGGAAACCGGGGACTGTGAATCCTGCCATTTTCTCAGAGAAGATGGTACCTTTTCAGGCATCCCCAAAACAGAATCCTGTCTGGACTGTCACACGGATGAACCCATGGGTGAAACAGAAGCTGAAGCTGTTTTTGCAGAAGAGTATGTGGCAAAAGAGCGCGAGGTTCCCTGGTATGTGTATGCAAAACAGCCTGATTGTGTGTACTTTTCCCACGCAGCCCATATCAAGGCAGCCGGCATGGACTGCGTAACCTGTCATGGCCATATCGGTCAATCGACATCCTCCAGGCCTTATGAAGAAAACAGACTCACCGGCTACAGCCGTGATATCTGGGGAAAAAACATCTGGGGTATCAAGAAAAATCCCTGGGACCGCATGAAAATGAACGACTGCGCAGTGTGTCATGAAGAAGAGACCGGCCATAAGGGCTATTGCTTCCAGTGCCACAAATAGACCAGATACAAGAATTGCAAATTTTATAGAGGATTTTACATATGAAAGTTGATAGAAGAAGCTTCTTGGGATTGGGACTTGGCGCGGTTGCAGGTATTGCAATCTCCCCTGTGGGGGCCAAACTGACAGATGATTCTTCCATCTGGACCCAGAACTGGCCCTGGACCCCTGTTCCTCCTGACGGAAAAATAACCTATGACCAGTCGGTGTGCACCCTGTGTCCCGGAACCTGCGGTATCAGTGTCAGAAAAATTGGCGGCAGACCCGTAAAAATAGAAGGGCAAGATACGTATCCGGTGAATAACGGCGGGGCATGTCTCCATGGCATTGCCGGTCTCCAGTATCTGTATGATCCCTGCCGGGTGAAAACACCGTTGAAAAAAAATAATGGCCGTTTTGAACCCATATCCTGGGAAGAAGCCATCACACTTGTGGCCGGCAGACTGGAAAAAATCCGGGAAAACCAGAACCCTGAAGCCCTGGCCTGCATCACTGACACAAACCTGGGTTCGGTACCCGGTCTGTTCAGCCATTTCATGGCGGCTTTCGGTTCCCCCAACCATGTTACCATGCAGACCCTGGAATCCTGGCTCACACAAACCGCCCAGACAATTCACGGTCCCGGCCATACCCTGGGATTTGACCTGGAAAATGCGGATTTTATCCTCAGCTTCGGATCCGGCCTTATAGAGGGATGGGGATCACCGGTGGCCTGTTTCAAGGCCAATTCCGGGCGCAGGCAAAGGGGGGCAAAGCTCTATCAGATTGAGCCCAGGCTCTCCAACACTGCAGCGGGAGCTGACAAATGGATACCGATACATCCGGGCACAGAGGCGGATCTGGCCATGGCCATGTGCGGTATCCTGCTGCAGGAAAATCTGTTTGATCCGGAATTTGCGGCTGGATTCAGAGGGGGGCTCAACCGTTTCAATGCCATGGTGCAGCAAAAATATCCGGTGGAGCAGGTGGCTGCCATTACCGGTATCAGTGCTGCGGATATCAAAAAAACTGCCATTGCTTTTGCAAAAGCAAAAATGCCTGTGGCTGTTCCCGGAAAAGGCCGCGGGGAGGGTGCCCAGAGCCTTAAAGAGTTTGCCGCGATTCATACCCTCAACTGCCTGACCGGCAATATCAATAAAAAAGGCGGCACCTTTGTCAAACCGGTGCCCGGATATCTGGCATTTCCAGATCCGGTCCAGGATGCCGTGGCCCAAAATGGAACTGCCCGGGAAAAACTGGCTGGTTCCGCCCAGGAACTTGTGACAAAAATACACCAGTCTGATGCACCGGTTGTGGATACCTTGTTTGTATACAATGCAAATCCCTGTTATACCTTGAACGATCCCATCCAGACCAGGGCGGCTTTTGAGAAGATCCCCTTTGTGGTCAATTTTACCTCATTTATGGATGAAACCGCCATGGCATCGGATGTGATCCTGCCGATATCCACATTTCTGGAACGGTTTGAAGATGTCCCGTCCAAGGCAGGATTTGCCGGCCTGGTTGTGGGACTGGCCCGCCCTGTTGTGGAGCCTGTCTTTGATACACGCAGTCCGGGTGATGCCTTGATCCATCTGGCAAAAACCCTCGGGGGCACCATGGCTGAAAGTTTTGACTGGTTTGATTTTAAAACCTGTCTGAAAAGCCTGGTTCCCGGTATCTGGAAAGATTTGTACAAAAACGGCTATGCCGTTGTTTCACAGGGACCGCCTGCCGGCAGGGTGGAAACCAATTTTGCCTTTCTGGCAGAAAATCCGCCGACAATACAGCCCCAAGGAGATGCTGATCTTATCCTGGTGCCCATAGACAATATGCGGGTGGCCAGCACAGCCCCGGCTTCTTCGCCATTTGCCATCAAAACAGTGTCTGACCGGGTGATCAAAAACAGGGACATGTTTGTGGAAATCAATCCCAAGACCGCCAATGGATTGAAAGATGGCGGATTTGTGACACTGACCACGCCCACAGGTTCTGCAAAGGTGCGGCTCGATTTCAATGAGGGCATCATGCCGGGGGTCATCGGCATGGTTAAAGGGCTTGGCCATAGATTTGACAACAAATATGTCGCCGGCAAGGGTGTGAACGTACATGAATTGATCAGCCCGGTAATTGAACCTGGTTCTGGACTGGATGCTGCCTTTGGTGTCAAAGCCAGTATTTCAAAGGCCTAAATGGTGTGGACAAACTTTCAAAGAGGTTCTGATGATACAAGATAAAAAAGCACATAAGTTCGGGATGGTTATAGATCTGGACAAATGTACCGGATGCGGTTCCTGTACGGTGTCGTGCATGGCCGAAAATAATATTCCGTTTAAGGAGGATGAGTCCGATAAAAAGGACAGCCTCACCTGGATGCGGGTATACAAGCTCACCAACGGCAAACCATTTCCAGAAACGCAGACAGCTTACCTGCCCAGGCCCTGCCAGCACTGCGGTGGTAAAGGAGACCACGGCCATTCCCCCTGTGTGTCCGTATGTCCGGCAACTGCCACTGACTACGGATATGACACTGGTATTGTCTCCCAGATCTACACCCGGTGTTTCGGTTGCCGGTACTGCATGGCAGCCTGCCCTTACCATGCCCGATATTTCAACTGGTGGGATCCTGTCTGGCCCGAAGGCATGGAAAAATATCTGAGCCCCAATGTGTCCCCGCGGATGCGTGGGGTAGTGGAAAAATGCAGTTTCTGTTACCACCGGTACCAGCTGGCCAGGGAGCAGGCCTATTTTGATGACACTGATGAAATTCCGGAAGACGCATACCAGACGGCATGCACCACAGCATGTCCTGCCGGTGCCATCATATTCGGTGATTTGAACAATCCTTCCCACAAAATTCACCAGATTGTCAAACCAGATCCCCATCCAGATCCTTTGAACCATGATGTGGTGGGAAAATCACGCAATCCCAAAGTGTTCAGGCTGCTGGAGCGTTTGGGAACCAACCCCAAGGTCTATTACATGTCAGAACGCGAATGGGTCAGAAAACTGGGGGACAGCTATCTGGAGGGAGAGTGGGATAAGGTGAAGAATCATCATGGGTCTGCTTCCCATGATTAGAAAATCCAAAATCTATGTGAGGAGTAATTGAATATGGATGCTGCATTAATACCTGAAGGCGCAAAACGGTGTTCATTTCCCAAATTCATGCTGGGAATAGCCATTGTGGGTGCTGTCCTGCTCTGGGGCGTTTATGCCATGCTGCTGTGCTGGTTCAAAGGGCTGAACCAGACCAATATGAATGATTATTACGGGTTTGCCCTGTGGATCTGGGCAGATCTGGCTGTTATTGCCGTGGGCGGCGGTGCGTTTTTCACAGGTCTGCTCAAATATATTTTTAAAATCGATGAGCTCAAAAATATCATCAATTTTGCGGTGATCATCGGGTTTATCTGTTACAGCTCGGCCCTGCTGATTCTGGCCATTGATATCGGGCAGCCGCTGCGGGGGTGGTTTATCTTCTGGCACGCCAATGTGCATTCCATGCTCACCGAGGTGGCTTTTTGCCTGTCCTGCTATTTTGCGGTGCTCACCATTGAGTTTATCCCCAATATCCTGGAAAACAGGCAGATCAACAAGGTGCCTTTTTTCCACCACCTGGCCCACAACATGCACGGCACCATGGCCATATTTGCCGCCACCGGTGCGTTTTTGTCCTTCTTCCACCAGGGATCATTGGGCGGGGTGGCCGGTGTTCTGTACGGCCGGCCGTTTGCTGTTCGGGAAGGGCTTTTGATCTGGCCCTGGACCTTTTTCCTGTTCACCTGGTCTGCTGCAGCGTTCGGCCCGTGCTTTACCCTGCTGGTAACCCGGATCACGGAAGCTGTCACCGGGAAAAAACTGGTCAAGGACAATGTGGTCCACCTGCTTGCCAAAATTTCCGGATGGATGATATTTACCTATATTATTGCCAAAATCATTGATACCATTTACTGGGCAAATGTTACTGTTCCCGGACTCGGGTATGAACTCAGCCATTTTTACACCGGCAACAGCCTTTACGGCTACTGGATTCTGGTTACCGAGGTTATCATCTGCGGTGTGATCCCCGGTCTTTTACTCATCAACAAAAGTACCCGTGAAAATCCCAACCTGCGGCTTTTGGCCATCATTCTGGGCGTTATCGGAGTCTGTCTCAACCGCTGGGTCATGGTGCTCCAGGTAATGGCTGTTCCGGTCATGAGCTTTGATACCTGGGCCCTGTATATTCCCTCCTGGCAGGAAGTGGCCACCACGATCCTGCCTGTGGCCTACGGTATCATCCTCATTGCGGTGACCTACCGGTATCTGCCGGTGTTTCCCCAGGAACTGGAACTGAACCAATCCAAGGCACAGGAATCTTAGAGAAAAGGAGAAAAACTATGTTTCCATTTATCTTTGAATGGGTATGGGATATCGGCCATATGCTTTTTTTCGGCGGTTTCTGGTATGCCATCGGCATTCTGGGGGCCGGCATGACATACTGCATTGCCAAGGCAGCCTATGACACGGTAAAGGGATCACAAGACAGCAGTCACTGATCCAATGTGCAGCGTCTGTCTTATCTGACAAAATGCAATGGCCACCAGGCCAAGCTGGTGCCATGGAAATCGGCGGGCGTAACCGCCGAATGAAAGAGGAAACTTTTAAAACATGGTGGTTTTGACCACTGGTCAAGCGCGCTAAAGCCTTCTATGGCAAAACAAGCCGTCCTGATCCTGGAAAACAGGATCAGGACGGCTTGTTTTTGTTTTTTTACAGGGACTGTTCAGTGTGTGTTTTTTTTAGGGGCTGATAAGACCCAGTAAACCGCCCATGCCAGGGCCACCGGGGCAGGGCCTGTGGCTGCAAACAGCAGCAGTTGTCCGTTCCAGGGTTTGATGACCATGGCACAGACAATGGGATACAAAATGGATGCGACAATGGCGGCACGTTTTTTTTTGGACAGGCGCGCAAGTGAGTCTGCGGGGTTTTTGGGGGGTGCCGGTTTGAGCATTCTCGGCAGAATCAGTAAACCGGATATCAACAGGATCAGAACCAGAATTTCACTTACGCCGGTCACGCGGTTTCTCCCTTTTGTCTGTGTAATGTAAAATGGTTCTATATCCCAGAGATACAAAGGTTTGTCAATGCCGGCGGTCATTATTGACCGCCGGCAGGGTTACTGCAAACATTTTTTTATAAAGGCGGCCATGCTGGCCAGCACCATATCCGGCTGTTCATGATGGGGGGCGTGGCCGCAATTTGCGATATGTTGTGTTTCACAGTCCTGGACGGTATTTTCTATTACGCGCAACTGCTGTACCGTACCGTAGGGGTCATCTTTTCCCTGGATGGCCAGCACCGGCACCTGGATGCGGCCCAGATATTTTGTGATATTCCAGTGCACAAATACAGGGTCCAGCCAGGCATCATTCCATCCCCAAAAAGCGGTGTCTGTGTTACTGCCATGGTAATGGGCCAGTTTTTTTCTGAGGCTCCCTGCAAAATACGCTTGCCGGGCCCCTCTGATGGATGACAGGGTCACAGGTTCGCAAAAAACATGGGCAGCCTCGGTGATCACCCCCACAAGTCCGGCTGCATGGGAGCTGCCGGCATAAACAAGGGCGATGGAGCCGCCGTCTGAATGGCCGATGAGTATATGCTTCCGGATACCGGCTGCTGCAAGTATTTTCGGCAGTACCGCCAAGGCCTGGGTGTGCATGAAATTGGCTTTCCAGGGAAGCCGGCAGGTGCCGGATCTGCCGTACCCCAGCCTGGAGAACACAAATCCGTTACACCCGGTTTCTTTTGCCAGCAGTTCTGGGAAGGTTTTCCACATCTGGACACAACCCAGACCCTCATGGAGAAACACCAGCACAGGAAGATTTTTTTCCCCATGCCTGTGCCACTGAATCTCAAACCTGCTGTTGTCAACGGTAAGGTGGTGGGTCACAGGCATTTTCCCGGCCGGCTGCACTGCTGTTACCTCCCTTTCTGGGTTTTCAGGGATTCAAACGCCTTCTGGATTTCCACAAAGCGTTTGGCAGCCAGGTCTGAAAACTCTTTTCCCAGATGGGACAATTTGTCTGGATGGTATTTTTTGACCTGCTGCTTATAGGCCGCCTGGATCTCCTCCCAGGAGGCATCTTTTGCAACACCAAGAATTTCATGTGCCGGCTTAGGGGAACTGTTGGCATTTGATGTAAATTTCTGGTTTTCGGCGGTTGTCCGGCTGCCGGTTCCGTTGTTTTCAGTGCGTGATTCTGTATCCGGTTCGAAGCGGCTGGAAGATTTTTGGCCAAATCCATCACCCTGGCCGCGTTTGAAAAAAAACCAGGGCAGCTTGCCATACCGGATCAGATAAAAAACACAGTACAAAACCAGTCCGTCATCCACCCATCCCAGAAACGGAACAAGAATTTCCGGAATGATGTCCACCGGGGCAATAAGATAGGCAAGCCCCAGAAGTATAAGCAGTATTTTGAAAAAAAAGCTCATGGAAAATGTCAGGCCTGTTTTAAAACGTCAATCATGGTGAACACCTGTCGGGATCTTTTGGTGTCTGCAATCTGGTTTCTTAAAAACAATACCGCATCAAAGGTGCCTGCCACATAGATTTTTCTGCCGTTGACATTGTGGGTGAATACAAACCGGGCAGATCCATCCGGCGCTGTAAGGGTATAGGTATGCCAGCCGTGGCCGGACAGGTATTGTTCCGGAATCTGCCACAGATTTTTCTGCACCCGGGGATCGCGTATCTGCTGAATTTCCTGTGGATCAAAATCCACTCCCAGCTGGTTGAAATAGTGTACCATCGCCTTTGCAGTACCGGAAGTGTCTGCCTTTTGCTGCTGGTGGCTTTCCTTTATTTCAAGGCGGTATCCTGCAAAAAGACCGGGGAATTGTTCCGCGGCAAAGGCCATCATGGCCTGGAACCCCACTATCTGTTTGGCCATGTTCGGGGCGATAACAGCCGGGATCCTGGACCGGGATACCGTGGCTTCCAAACGCTTTCTGTCTCCGCCTGTGGTGCCCATGACAAAGGGTATATTATGGCGTGTATAGAATTCAGCATTGGTGTTAACAGCACTGGGATGGGTATAATCAATGGCGATAAATGCAGGAAGTTTTTTGCAGATATCTGATATTGTTACATCCCGGGTGTCCGGTTTCACCAGGCAGACGCGCACATCCCCAATCTGAATAAAATCTTCGACAATATCAGGTCCTGTCAACGAATAGGGAATCAGTGTAAACCGCTGGTCTGTGACGGCAGCCTGGGCCATGGTTGCGGCAACATTGCCGGGCAGTCCATTGACCATGATATGGGTTTTTTCCATGGGTTTTTCCTTACAAACGCATTATAAGTTCTTTGAGACCGGTCATCGCAGGGTATGGCCCCATGTTTTGTATCAGCTGTTTCAAGGAGGCCGCTGCCGCAGGTATATATGCTTCAAATTCAGTTTTCTTCTTCACCCGGCTCAAATGGGCAAATGCACCGAGCATCTGCAGATTCCGGGTCAGGCAGCAGAATTGAAAACATTGTGTGAACGCATGTCTTTCGGTTTTGGATCCAAGGCCCAGCCGGTCCATGGCATAGGATACAAGGCCCTTTTGTAACTGTCCGGGAAGTGTAACATAGGGATCAATCAAAAGGGAAGCCAGATCATACTGAAACGGCCCTGTTCGGGCAGATTGAAAATCAATAAAATAAAAATCGTTATTTTTCACCATGATGTTTCTGGACTGACAGTCACGGTGCATAAGCCCTTGAAAACTTCCCGCCAATGCTTTTTGTGCCACAAAATTGAATGTATCTGAAAGATCATCAAATGACAGATTTTTTCCCAGATACCCGTTCACAAAAGCATCCATGAAATACCGGCACTCTTTTTCCAGGATAAGTGATCTGGAATAGGTTGGTGTCTCGCAGGTCCAGGCGGGATCAAACCTGTATGCCCCTTTTTTGGAAAAAAGAACCAGCAGGTCAATGACCTGCTGGTAGATCTGTTTGACTGCGGATCTGTCTTTGGCCTGTTGCACCAGGTCTGCCAGATGGATATTGCCCAGGTCCTCCAGAACCACCAGGCCGGCAAAAGCATCATGGGACAGTATGGCAGGCACCGGCACTTTCTGCTTGAACAAATGGGTGCCGATATGGACAAACGCATCCAGTTGTGCCCTTGTGTCAGTGCCCGGCAGGCAGATCCCATGGTCACAGATGACAACCGATCCAGTTTTTTTTGAGGGCGTTTGGGGCACAGCACGGAACCAGGTTCTGTCAGATCCGTCACCAGCCAGATCCTGGATACTGATATCTATAATATCTGTTTCAAGGGCAGCTGCACCCATCCACTGTCTGGCAGTCCGTGAATAGGCAGCCTGTGTGCCCATATCTTCCCAGAAAATACCGTCAGCCTTATAAGCTGCCACCTGTTTTTTTTTGCACAGTTCCGTAAACAGGTCAATACTGGAAAAAACTTTGCGGTCAGGCATAAAATCATAGATCCGCGGAGACAGCACCTGGATACCGGTGAAAGCAAGTCCTTTGCCCGGACAGTTGAACCCGGTGATCCAGCCGCCAGTATCAACTGCAACCTTGTTGAACGCTTTTCTGTCATGGAGAGCAAGTGTGGCAAGGGCTTTTTGGGTAATATGAAAGTCAAAGAGATCTGCCAGGTCAATATTGGTTGCCACATCCGCATTGATGACAAAAAAATTCTGGCCTGCCATGAACGCTTTTACATTGGCGATGGCACCCCCGGTGTCCAGAATTTCGGGTTCATGAATACAGTGGATCTGTGCGTCAAAGGTTTCTTTGCTGTTTTCTATAAAATCGGTGATCAGGTCAGGCAGGTAATGGGTATTGATGATGATCTGCCGGCACCCGGACCGGATTAACAGATCTATGGTATGTGCCAGTACAGGGGTGGATCCCAGAGTGAAAAGGGGCTTGGGAACGGTATTTGTATAGGGCAAAAGGCGTGTGCCGAATCCTGCAGCCAGTATCAGTGCTTTCATGGGATTTTCAGGAAATAATGAGCCGGGTCAGGCGGTTGAGAATCTGTTTATAATAATCGATCTGGATCTGATCCTCAAATCCGTTGATGCCGTTTTTGGAAAAAAACCTGGCAGCATTCCGAAAGTTAATCAAAGACAAAGATTCTTTGAGGCGCACCTGTTTGCGCTTGTATAAGCGCATGCCGTAAGCATGCATTTTTTTGGCCCGTTCCTTTTCACTGGAAACGGTTTTCTTTTCCCTTTCAAAATACTGGAGTGCGGTTTCATAGGATTCAAAAAAAGGCAGCATAAAAGCGGCAAACCATTTGAGTTTGCGCAATCCCAGGGAAGTCAGGTTGAGCATGTCCTGCCGCTCAATGTCCGGTACCAGTATCCCTTCATCTATGAATCCTTTGATACATCTGGAAATCTGTTCTTCACAGGTGATCTCCTGGTCGCAGAAAAATTCATCCCCGAACATTTTCTGCAAAAACCGGTACCGCTGGACCAGGTCAAACAGGGCAAACTTGAACCGGTCCACCTCCAGAATGGCAACCGCAGTATATGCAGAAGGCACAAAAAAGGAGATCACCGAGTTTTTATAATAATCCAGGATGGCACGCTTGTTGTGCTTGACAATAAAATAGGTTTCATCCGTTATATCCTCCTCGTCTTCATCTGCCAGCTCAATGAAGTTTCTGGACAAAAAGTTGAAGATAACCGTATCAAAGGTATTATCCAGATCCAGCAGCAGGGTCTCTGACAGTTCCGCACCATGGGCCATCAATATGTTCAGATAGGTATTGACCTGCTCTATCATCTGGCCTTTGGCAAAATTGTTGTTGGGGCTGTTGAGAATGGCACTGGCAATGATGCCGTGGGGTGTGGCCACAGCTTTTTTGTTGATGGCTGCCATAAGCTTGTAGTTGAAACTTTTGACAAAATCCATGTATTCTTCGGCCGTGGCCCTGGACAGGTCGATATTTTTTTGCTGAATATAATCTTTGATGGAAATGGGTTCATCAAACCGGATATATACTTTGCCGTATTTTTTTTTTAAAAATTTCCGGGTGGAGATCAGGCCCTTGAGGGTTTCAGGACTTTTATATCCCCCTTCAATCTCCTTGAGGTAGGCATCTTCCTCCAGAACCCTGTCATAGCCCACAAATATGGGAACAAAATACAGGTTGTCACATGCGCCGCTGAGATAGGCATTGATGATCATGGCCATGCCCCCTGGACGGGGGGTCAGCAGTTTGCCTGTCCGGCTTCTGCCGCCTTCGATGAAAATTTTGATATTAAATCCTTCATAGAGCAGTTTTTCCAGATAGGCTGCAAAAATTTTGGCATATAATTCCGCACCCTTGAAGGTCCGGCGCAGAAAAAATGCGCCACCGCCCCTGAAAAGGGGTCCCAAAGGCCAGAAAGAGAGGTTTTTTCCTGCTGCAATATGGGGGCAGGGCATGTTGTTTCTGAACATGACATAGGGAAGCAGTAGATAATCCAGATGGCTTTTGTGACAGGGCACCAGAATCAGGGGGGCTTCGGTATATTTTTCCCGCATCCGGTTGATCTCCTTCTGGTTGACCATCAGCCCTTCAAAAATATTTTTAAATATCCAGGTCAGCATCCAGTTGCCGAAGTTGATAACCCGCAGATTATAATTGGCCGCAATTTCATTGATATAGGCAGCTGCCTTTTTGTTGGTTTTTTTCAGGGAAAGATTGTTTCTTGCCGCATAATCAGCCAGATATTCCCGTAAGGATTTCCGGGTCAGAATATCTTCGGTGATTTCCTGTCGGGATTTGAGTACAGGGCCGGTAACGCTTTTGCGCTGCCGGTTCAAGATGTCCACCAGATGGCTTCTCAGGCGATGGGTTTGAAATTCTGAATCAAGGCAGCTGATATCAGGCCGTAAAAGAAATTCTTTGAGATTGACAGGCCGTGCAATTTCCACCCGGATCTTTTCAGGGTGGCGCAACAGTATGTTTACCCGTTTTATTAATCCGGGTTTTTCATGGGTGCCAAAGAGAATCTCCCCCAGACCCGGGTTCTTGTGCATGGGTCTGGTGACATAAATGATGTCTTCAGGTACAATGACAACCGGTTTTTCCGTGCGTTTTTGAAATGCAATCAAATGGTACAAAGGATCAGGTGATGCCTTGATGAACCGGTTGTAAAAGTCATCTTCCTCAATCAGACAGACAAATCCGGATTTTCCTGATAACAGTTCATTTTCCGCATAGCCGGAACCATAAAAATCCTTGAAGGAAAAATGATGAAAAAAATAATCCAGATGGGACAGCCATATCCTGAGCAGGCGTTTGACAGGCAAAAGAAAAAAGAACCGCAGGTCAAATCCCAGTTCCGGATATGGAAGATCCAGCTGCTTGAGCCGGGTATGAAAATATAAAAAATCAAACAGCCGTTTGTTTTTACTGGCAAATACGATATGATTCTCCGGGTCCAGATATTGAATTTTTTCTATATTGTGGTCATCCAGGGTAAGTTTCCGGATAAGGCGGTTAAGGATTTTTTTTGCGATATAGCTGTGGTTGCCCGGGTAAAGATTGGTGAAATAGTCCTGGGTGTCCCCGAGCAGATAATCAATGCTGGTACGAATCCTTGCCCGGGTTCTGGGAATAAGGGTTTTGAGCAGCGCAAACAGATTCATGAAATTTCCCTTTAATAGTTGGCCTTGCTGTCATGCTGTTTTGATCCCTAGGTATTATCAAAACTGGTGTTTAAAGGCAATATTATAATTGGCTGCACCCGGGGTGGAACCCTTCCAAAATAGCCTTGATTAATCGTTTGGGCTGTGATATTTTTCACTCTCCATTGACAAACGCAGGTTGATGTTTGATTGTTTCTGATAACTTGGGTGTTGAATAAAATTTTAAGGAGGATGTCTTTATGAAAACATTAATTGGTGGTGCGATTGCTGTTCTTCTCGGTGTTGTGGGACTGGCAGTCTGGTTTGGAGAATTTCTGGATCTTCTGGCTGGATGTATTCCGCCTGTGCTTTTGCTGGGCGGGGGGCTGGCTCTGTATCTGGGCTTTGATGAACTCAAGGATTCCTGGAAAAACAAAGAGGGCAAAGACGCCCCGGCTGATGACCAGTCACGGATTGCTGAACTTGAAAAAGAGCTCAATGACCTGAAAAAAAGCAAATAACCGCTTTTGTCATATTGCTTTCGAAAAGGGCCAGTTGCAAACCGGCCCTTTTTTT
>JAZBPL010000195.1:0-2475 GCA_036351635.1 Desulfotignum sp. | reverse complement strand
CCGTGATCCGCCGGGCTGAATTTTTTGTGTGCAACGACACCGGCCCCATGCACCTGGCAGCCGCGTTGAACATTCCGGTGTTTGCCGTTTTCGGTCCGGCCAATCCGGTGCGGACCGGGCCTTACGGGGACATTCACACCGTCATCCAGCTGGATCTGCCCTGTGCCCCCTGCTATGCCAGACACCCCTGTACCCGGTATGATTTCAGATGCATGAAAGACCTTTCAGTGGACCAGGTACATGACGCAATCCGGCAGAAAACGGGGGAAAAATGAAGCTGTCCGTGATCGTCACCACGTATAAACGTATGGATGCGTTGAAAAAAGTGCTGGAGGGCCTGTATGCCCAGACCCGGCTTCCGGACGAGATCCTGGTGGCCGATGACTGGTCGGGCGGTGACATCAGCGGTGACATCAGCAATGTTCTGGCGCAATTTGAAAACAAATCCTGCCCGACTTTTTTTCATGTGTGGCAGAAGAATCTGGGGTTCAGGGCAACCCTTGTGAGAAACAGGATTGTGCTGGCAGACAGAGGTGATTGTCTGGTACTGCTGGACGGAGATTGTATCCCTGATTGCCATTTTGTGGCTGACAACCTTTGTTTCAAGAGTTGCAAACTGTCAGTTATCAGAAGCTGTAACATGGGATTTTACCGGCAGGATGCCCTATCTGTCAAAGGGTTTAATCGTGATTTTGAAGGATGGGGCAGACAGAAATCAGAATTTGCTGCCCGGCTGTTCAAGATGGACCTGAAAAAAAAACACCCTTTCATGGCCATATGCTACCATATGTGGCACAAGGAAAGTCTCAGAATTTTTCTGGAAAGTAATGATGGTTTGCTGACAAAAGCTCTTGCCTCTGAGGCATATGCATGTGAACACGGCCTGAACAGCGTGAACCCATGCAACAAGTCGTCCAGGGTCAATTCATATAGAGAGGCAGGCCATGGTTCAGCATAAATATAACAATGCAAGTTTTCAGATGGAAATAGTTGTTTTCTGGCTGATTACGGCGACTTTCATGATGTTTCCTACCGGAACAGCCCCCCCTTTGGTTGTTGTCATTCTTGCCTTTCTTGCCTGGCTTGTCTCGGGAGCATGGCAAAATATTGGGAATATCGTCAGACAATCCTGGTTCTGGCCGGTCATACCTTTTTTTGTGCTGCCATGGGTGGGACTTGCCTATTCTCAAAATTTGGATATAGGCATGGACTATGCCATGAAAACAAAGTACTGGGCACTTTTGTTCATTACCGCTGGCATCTGCATGGATGGCACACGGACCCTTTTGCTGGTAGGTGCGCTTTGGCTGGGTCTTTTTTCAGGTGCCATCCTGGCCGTGGCACAGTTACTGGGAGTCATTCCCCTTCTGAAACCGGGTTTTCCGGGATTTGGTATTGTTCATACATTTTTGTCCATGTATCTGATTATCGGTATTCTCATGGCAGGTTTTTATTTCAGAACGATCCGCGATGTAAAGGTTAAAGCCATTATTCTTGTGCTTATCTTCTTGTTTGTGATCCACCTGGCTCTGCTAAAGGGCAGAGCCGGATATTTGATATTCGCTCTGATGGCACCGGTGGTGGCGGGAGACCTGATGCACAGGTTTTCTTTGAAGATGAAATCGGCTGCAGCCATCGCTCTGGTATTATGTCTGGCCCTGTCCCCGGTGGTCAGAGATACTGTTATCCAAACCATTGATACCTTGCAGACAAATAAGGAAAAGGCCTTGAAAGGTGAAGATATAGCGGAGATGCCCAGGTTCTATTTTGTAAAGCAGTCCTTGGATGCTATGAGACAAAATCCTATTATGGGCATCGGTACCGGAAGTATTACAGAGTTTACCAGGCCCCATGGTCATGTGGTCAACCATCCCCACAATACGTTTCTTTACATGGGGGTCAGTTTTGGCCTGCCAGGCATACTTGCATATTTCTGGCTGTTTTGGGTCATGTGTAAAATTTCCTGGGGCAGCCGCCATACCCCTCTGGGATATTTTGTATTGTCCACCTGTGTTGTGTTGTTTTTGGGCGGGATGTTTGACACTCACCTACTCAATACCGGCACCCTGTTGATGTTTTCTTTGACCTATGGATTTTTGGGACAGCTGGCGAAACCTGTTTAAAAAAATAGAGTATCATGGCAGAATTATCTGTATATATTACTCCGGCAATTAAATTCCCGAATCAAGCTGCATAGGCAATTTTGGGGTAGCGGAAATAATTTTCTACCCGATGTGGCATCTTTTGCAGCACCCTCAAACACCGAACCGACTAATTCCCAGCACAATGTTCTGAAAAAAATTGAAAATATCTATGCCAAAGAGAGTGAAGTCCTTCACCGGCACCCCTTAAAACCAAAAATTATGTAGGTGCTACACCATTTTTTGGGATTGCTGTATCCTTTTATTGACAGGTGTTTTGAAATTTCGTAAACCTACCACTGTCGAACACAGGATCTGGACAGTTCACCTTGTT
>JAZBPL010000194.1:0-6643 GCA_036351635.1 Desulfotignum sp. | reverse complement strand
TGAAAAACCGTGGATAAAACCGATGGGCCATGGATACGGTTGCCTCTGTATCATCAGGAAGAACCAGAACAATCCGCCGCCTGTCGAGCAGATCGATCAGGCTGAACAGTTCCTGTAACCGATTGGGTGATTCCGCCAGCAGAACATATACTTCCTGGTCCCTCCCGGGCTGTTTCAATATATGCTTCAATGCGTTAAACGTATGCACCATTTGAATGATGTTTTCACCAAAATTATGGGCCATCTGTTTTTGCAGTGCTTCCCCTTTCTGGGAAGCATCCTGGTGTACAAAAAGGATCAGGTTCATATTGCTCCTTTGGATGGGATCATCCTGTCATCTATTTGCCAGTGCACAGGATAGAGACAGAGCAAAATGCATACCACAGAACGTAAGTAAATAAATCTCTTTATTTCAAATAGTTATGGAAATATGGGCGGAGGAGGTGGTGTCACATAAGCACGAAGGATAATCATGTTTTATCATGGTGGTTGTATGATAACTAATTGGAATTAAACAAAAAATATATACTATTCAGGCGACTGTCATAAAAATATGACAGTCGCAGAGATAGGATTTTTTTACAGGACATCTGTTGGGTAAGGCCCCGCAGATCTCAGGTAATCTGTATTTCATGATAAGGGGGGCCGCCTTTCCCCTCTTTGTTTCTTAAGATTTCCTGGACATGGCATTTGACATGGGATTGTTTGAGTATAATGGATGCGGCTGTGCCGAAAATCTGGGTCCGGGATTCGATTTTCCTGGCGACCGTCACTTTGGGCAAAGGTTTTTCTCTGTTTGAAAAGGCAAGCAGGGTATCTTTTTCCCGGGAAAGTTCCGCTGTGATTTTTGCATACTCAGCAATCTGTTTCCTGTGTTTGGTAATTTCCCCGGCAATGACATCCTGGCGGGCAAAACCTGCATTGATGTCGGCCTCCGCCCTTTTTGCTTTTTTCTGCAGTGCTTTGAGCGCTTTTGATGCATGTAACACAGCAGACATGTTGCCGGCGGTTTTTAATTTTGCCGCTTTTGTTTCTATGTCTTTGATTTCCAGTTCTGCCCGGTCCTGGACATAGGCATGTTGGGAGATGACAGCATGCAGGTCCTGGTCCTCTTTTTCCAGCAGAACGATCCGGGATGCCAGGTCGTCTGTGCTGCGGGAGATGATATCCAGTTTTGCATTGACAGCTGCCACCAGCTGGTTCACCTGTTCATCCACCCCCACTTTCAGAATAGAAGGCTGTGTGCCGGGCTTTCCCACTGTGCCGGCGGCAATGCCCAGTTTGGCTGAGATTCGTGAATTGATGATCATGCCGTTTGCGTTGACACAGGCCCCGCTCAGGAAGATGTGTGAATCGATGATCTCTTTTTGCACAACAAGATCCCCGAAAGCGGATATGGTTGAATTGTGTATAAATTTCGCCTGTACCGTCCCTTTTACCCTGACCAGTTTCGTGTCCACAATGCCATGGGAGACATTCAGGTCTCCTGTGATATCTATGTGCGCCCCATTGATCTCTTTTGCCGTCAAAGAGGCGCAGGAAATCTTGAAACCCGGCTTGACAGTGCCCTGCACAATCACATTGCCTTTAAAATGCACATCCCCGGTTTCAAATCCAAGATCCCCTTTTATCTGAAATTCCGGGCAGACAGACAAGATCCCCAGGGCATCCAGAAGGGGCTGGCCGGACACTGCTGCATAGATTTTATTGCCATCTTCAGACACCCGTGTGCCAGGACCCGGTGAAAAATCCAGGTCAGCCGGCTCATCCACCATGAGCATCCGGCCGAAAACATCAATGCCGGGAATACCTGGTTCAGGAAAAATTTTTTCCGCCAGCAGGGTATCTTCTTCAACATGGGGGATTTCTCCCCTGTCACTGAAATCGATGCTGCCGTCTTGTCTGACCCTGCCGGCATGGCGGAACCTTGTTGGAAAATGATACCGGATATCGGCATCTTTCGGTAATCGGGGGGGGGTGCCGCGGGCGATGAGAAAGGGCCCGGCTTCTCTGGCAGCCCTGAAAAGCAGGGAGGTGATGTCATGATCCGGCATAATCCCGGTGACGACCATTTTTTTTTCAAGAAATTGTTTGACCAGGGCCGGGGTTAAAACAGGGGGGTCTGTCTTTTTTATCTCCAGGAAAGCCTGTGTGTTGTCATCCGACAGGGTCAGTGCAAAAAAATCTTCCAGCCTGTCCTGCCTGGGCGGATGTTCCATTTTCTTTAAAAGCGCTAACACCCTGGGCATGAGAACGTCAACCATATCCTGATAATCGGTGGGTCCCGACGGCAATGGGTCTTGTGTGTGGGCGCTGTTTGGCGGCAGGGATGTGGCTGCGGAAAAAGCTGCGGTTTCAAGTATATTTTGGATTTCATCGTGCATTGCCGGAAACAGGGTGGAAAAACTGTTGGGAGAAAAGGAGATGTTCCATTTGTCCAGGATATCGTTGAGCAGCACAGGTCTGGGGGCGAAAACAGACCGGACCCTGGATTCGAGAATCCGGATTTTCTTGTTTTTGCTTTCTATCTGGCCGGCATACTGGGCCTGCTTTTTTTTCAATCTGCCGGCAAGCTGAAACAGCTGCTTGTTCTGGCGGCGGGTGAGCTGCAACAGGTTTTTCTGTTTCCGGATGGTTTCATACTGGGTGCAGCAGTGGCTTACCTGGCACAACACATCCGGTTCCTGGAGGGGGAGGGTCAGGCAGGCATGGATCTCTGCAATATTAATGGCATTGACAAGGGTTTGCATTTCAGATGCTTCTGCAATCAGTATCCGCAGGGTATCCGGTGCCGTCTTTCTGGCCTTTTCAAGGATGTCATCCCCTTTCATTTTCGGCATTGCATAACTTGAAATGACAAGGGCATAGTCAGGAAACCTTTTCAGTTCATCAAGGGCATCGGCAGCAGCAGAAAAGCTGTTCACTGTATAGCCGTTTTCCGATAAAAGGGTGTTGATTCTGCTGCGCAAAGCAGAATCAGATTCAATCACCAGAATTTTATGGGCGGTTTCCTGTGAAATGGTTCTTTCCTCAGCAGCCGGGGCCGGGATTTTCAGGCATTTCAAATCCGTTCCTGGCGGCAATGTCTGCAAATTGTCTGTAAAGTTCCGATGCCATGGCAGACTGCAGTGCATGCAGGCGGGTCTGGTCAAGGAGCTGCCATTTTTGCAAAAATCCCTGAATTTCCTGCATATGGTCCCTGTTGTCAAATGCCTTTTCAAGCCGGGCGGTTAATTCAGCAATCCGCTCCTGTTTGTTGAGAAGGGTTTTCTGATGGCGGTCCGTGTCTTTTTTCAAGGCCACATTCAGCCTGTAAAGCACGGCATTCTGTTCTTTGGCAAGGGTGAACAGCCGGTGGTTCTCCATTATGACCGCATGCTGTTCAAGGGCGTTTTTCACGGCGTCACAAAGGGTGTTTGTTTCCCATGGTTTGGCAATATACCGGTGGATAGCCCCTTTGTTCAATGCATCGGTGACGGCATCCATGTCTGCATACCCGGTGATGAGAAACCGGATGGTATCCGGTGCGATCTCTTTGGCTTTTTCCAGCAGATCCGATCCTTTCATCTCCGGCATCTGCTGGTCTGAAATGATCAGGGAAAAAGCGGGGTCAGCAGCGGTGATTTTTTCAAGGGCCTGCCTGCCGGAGGGCACATACACAGATTGTGCACCAATCTGTTTTATAAGATGCCCCAGGGCTTTGCCGACAATTTGGTCATCATCTACAATGAGTACGGTATGATCAGATATGTTTTGCATGCTGTTTCTTAAAAAAAGTTATTGCCCACAACCAGCAGTGTTTTGCAGGCAAAAAACAATTTGCATTCACATATAACACCATCTACTATATATGAATCGTAAAATTTTAACATAAAAAAAATACAGTGATAATGCAATAGTGATCCCATAGAAAAAGCTTCACCAAAACGGGTAAAATACCGCCAAAAAAAGATTTGCATTGCGAAAATTCTAAAATTATTTCCCTTTTTTTTGAAGGAACAAAAGATTCTGGCGCGTTTTCATTTTTTACGGGCAAAACTGCCCTTTGACAGGCATTCTTGAACATAGGCGCTTGACAGGGTCCCCATTATTGCCGTAACATCCTATATCATGGCAGGGGAAAGTGAAAGGATTCTGGCTGCCGGTACCACCGGGAACACAGAAAAGTCCATCAACCCGGATACCTTTGTAACACAAATCAAAGCCTGCCTGTCTCAATTGTCAGAATGACCAAAGGGGAGCAAGTATGAAAATTCTTGTTGTTGACGATCATGCGGAAAATCGATATATGCTGGAAACCATTCTGACGGCTGCCGGGCATACGGTGCATCCGGCTGCTGATGGTGCACAGGCCCTTGATATCTTGAAAAGTAACGGCTTTGACCTGATCATCAGTGACATTCTCATGCCCGTGATGGATGGCTTACGGTTATGCAGAAAAGTCAAAACAGATGCACGCCTGCGGGCCATTCCCTTTATCATTCATACTGCCACCTATACCGGATCCAAAGACCAGGAGTTTGCCATGCAGATCGGGGCGGACCGGTTCATCGAGAAACCCTGTGACCCGGATAAAATCTTGTCTGAAATCAATGCGGTCATGGCTGTTGCAGACGATTTGCAAGACAAAATTCAGCCCCCTGCAGCAGTGACGGATGAAGATGCCTTACGGCTTTACAGCGAACGCCTGGTCAGAAAACTGGAGCAGAAAATGGCCCAGGCAGAACAGGAGATACAGGCCAGAAAAAAGGCTGAAACAGATCTGTTGAAAAACAGAGAAAGGCTTGTGGCGGCCCAGCGTCTGGCAAAAATGGGAGATTTCAGGTGGGACCTGGAAACCGGTGAACTCACCTGGTCTGATGCGCTGTTCGACCTGCTGGGATATCAAAAATCGGAAAATTTTGATTATGAAAGGGTCAATGCACAGGTGCACCACCCGGATGACCTGGAGCAGATCACAAACTGGCTGGAAGCTGAGATTGCATCCGGTACAGACACGCTTACTCCCAATGAATACCGGTTGATGCGCAGGGATGGCACGGTTATACATGTGCACACCATTGGTGAAATTTACAGAAGATCCGGAAAAAAACCCATTATCTTTGCCACAGTACAGGATATCACCGATGCGATCCAGGCGGATGCAGAAAAAGAAAAACTCAAGGCCCAGCTTTTCCAGGCACAGAAAATGGAGTCTGTAGGGCGGTTGGCCGGCGGGATTGCCCATGATTACAACAATATGCTCAGCGTCATCCTGATGTATGCGGAAATGGCCCTGGACAGAGTACATCAGGATGATGACCTGCACACATATATTACAGCTATCCTGAAAGCGGCCCGGCGCTCCACGGATATCACCCGGCAGCTGCTGATTTTTGCCCGCAAACAGACCGTTACACCAAGGGTTCTGGATCTGAATGCCACCATCACGGATGTGCTCAAACTGCTCCACCGGATTATCGGGGAAGATATCGCCCTCAGCTTTGAGCCGGGCACAGATGTGTGGCCCGTGAGAATCGACCCCTCCCAGGTGGACCAGGTGCTGGTCAACCTGCTGGTAAATGCAAGGGACGCCATAACCGGTACAGGCAAAATTACTATCCAGACAGCTAATGAGACCTTTGATGCCGCATACTGCGCAGGGCATCCCGGATTTTCTCCAGGAGATTATGCTGAGCTGTCCGTGCGTGATGACGGCAGCGGCATGGACAAAGATACAGTGGATCAGATTTTTGAACCTTTTTTCACCACCAAGGATGAATCAAAAGGCACAGGACTCGGTTTGGCAACGGTGTACGGTATCGTCAAGCAGAACAAAGGATTTATCTCCGTTCACAGTGAACCGGGAAAAGGCACCAGTTTTACGATTTTTCTGCCACGCCATGGGGAACAGGTTGGCAAAGAGATGGATCAGGATACAGTAGGAATTCCCCGGGGAAAAGGTGAAACTGTGCTGCTTGTGGAGGATGATCCCCCTGTTCTTAAACTGGCCAGAACGGTTCTGGAAACCCTGGGATACAAGGTGTTATCCGCTGCCGCTCCCAGGGAAGCCCTGGCACAGGCACAAAAATATCCTGATTACATCCATCTGCTGCTCACGGATGTTGTCATGCCTGAAATGAATGGCAGACAGCTGGCGGAAAAACTACTCCTGCTTCGTCCGGACATAAAAATTCTGTACATGTCCGGCTATTCAACCAACGTGATAACCGACACAGGGGTGTTGGAAAAAAGTACCGCATTTATCAACAAACCGTTTGCTGTGCGGGATATGGCTGTAAAAGTACGGGAGGTTCTGGATGGCAGGGTCTGAAGGTAATTTTTTACCGATTTCAGGAACCGGCAGATTTTATCAATTGTATGGATGCCTGCAAACCGGAAACAGATTTACAAGATTGCGGCACATCCCTTTAATGGTGTTTTTTCTGGCCGTGATAATTTTACCTTTCACTCCTGTAAGTGATGTCAAGGCTGCAGCAGAACCTGCAGTCCGTTCTGCTGCGGAAATTGATTATCCGCCGTTTTCCGTTGTGGATGAACACGGATATGCCACCGGGTTTTCCGTTGAACTGCTGCGGGCCGCCCTGGCTGCCATGGACCGGGATGTCACATTCAAAACCGGGCCGTGGGCACAGGTGCGGGG
>JAZBPL010000193.1:0-30414 GCA_036351635.1 Desulfotignum sp. | reverse complement strand
GCCAAGCCCTACACCCTGTCAACCGGGACAGACGGGTGAGGGCAACCGGCACCGTTCCCCACGGGTCGAAGAACAAGAACAGGGGACAAGATCACCATGTGACATTTCTCTGCCCGGTGGGAACTGGATATTTGCAATAGTAGTGTGCACGCTGCTATTGCAAATATCCAGGGTGGGAAAACGGCCATTGAATGGTGAAACAGTCAATGGTATAGTACCTGCCTGTTATACATTCTTTAATACTTTAAAACTGTCTTTTTTTATCAGTATGACATAAGGAGGCATGGCAGCAGCATGGGTGGAAAAACAGGCGATCTGGTGGTGCTGGCGGGAAAAACCGCCTATGATCATATACGAAAGAACGGGCTGTCCCCGGATGATATCCAGCTGGTGCTGGGGGCATCGGGGGCTGCCAAATGGCTGGTGCTCCAGGGCCTGGACAGCGCCATATTCTCCCACTGGTTCAAATACCGCAAAGATCCGCTGCTGCTTCTGGGCACCTCCATCGGTGCCTGGAAATTTGCCGCAGCTGCCCAAAAAAATCCGGCCCTGGCCTTTGATGCCTTAAAACATGCCTACATCCATCAGTATTACCAGGGCCGGGTGACACCTGCCCAGGTCACCCGTGAATCGGAGCGTATCATGCGGGCGTTTCTTGACCAGACCCGGGTGGATGATATCCTGTGCCATCCGTTTATCCGCATCGCTTTCGGGGCGGTCCGGTGCCGGTATATGCTGGCTTCCCGGCACAGGGCGGTCCAGCTGCTGGGCATTCTGGCCGGTGCCGGTGTGAACCGGGTGTCCCGGAATCTGCAGCAGATTTATCTGGAACGGTTTGTGTTTCATCACCCGCAGTTTGATACCCGGGACGTGGATTTTTCCGATTTTCCCACCCGGTTTGTGCCCCTGGAAAAGCAGAATTTTCAGCCGGCCCTGACCGCATCCGGTGCGATTCCCTATGTCATGGAAGGGGTGGCAGATATTCCCGGTGCACCCTCAGGCATATACAGAGACGGCGGCATTCTGGATTATCATCCTGCCTTTGCCTTGTCTTCTTGCAGGAAGGGATTCATTCTTTATCCCCATTTTTATCCGTATATTATTCCGGGCTGGTTTGACAAAAATCATGTCAACCGCCGGGTGAACGGATCGGCTGTCGATCGGATCATTCTTGTGGCACCCTCTGAAAAATTTGTATCGCGTCTTCCCTTTGGACGTATCCCGGACAGAAAAGATTTCACCCGTCTCATGGGACAGGATGGGGTGCGGGTAAGCGCCTGGGAACAGGCGGCTGACATGGGCCGGGTTCTGGGGGATGCATTTCTTGAAGCCACACACACCGGCTGCATTCAGGATCTGGTCCGCCCCCTGCCGTAAGTGACTGTTCAGGCTCGGAACATTGCTGCCAGTATAGCCTGGCAGGCCATGTCAGCACCGCCGGCCCGGGCAGTGACATAGGCCAATGCGTTCTGCCGGCGGATCTGTCTGTCCCCCGGGTGTACCAGGTGGTGCACCATGGCATCTGCTGCCGCTTGCCAGCCGGTTTTTCTTTCCACAAGATTGGCTTCAAACACCGCTTTTCCCACCCAGAAAAAATCATCCCAGAAAGGCCCGGTTACCACAGGTGTCCCCTGGAGAAGCGGTTCCATGAAATTCTGCCCCCCCAGGGGAACAAGGCTGCCGCCCATGAACACCACATCCGCATGACCAAATGCGCTGCGCATCTCTCCGAATCTGTCCCAGAGGATGATGCCGGGACAGGAAAGGGGGGCTTTTATCCGGGAGCGCAGGTAAACCCGGTGCCCGGTTTTGTTGAGCAGGCGTTTCCAGGCGGAGAGCCGGTGCATGTGCCTGGGGAAAATTGCCACCACCTGATGGGGAAATCTGTCGAGAATGCGATGGACCATCCGCAGGACCTGCTTTTCCTCCTGGCGGCGGATGGAGGCAAAAATGGACACCGGCAGGGGGCTGGGGAACAGGTCTGCCAGGGAAACCCCTTTTTTTTCCAAAGGCAGGGGGCCAATGGATTCAAATTTGATGTTGGGCATGGTGGACACTGCGGCGCCGGTAAACACCCTGCGGAACCTGTCAGCATCCGGGTCGGAAACAGCCAGGATATGGTGGGGGCTGACCCGTGACCACAAGGATTTTGTCCATTGGTAGCCGCGGCTGCTTTTTTTTGACATCCGGCCGTTGACCACCAGTATCTGAGAGCGGTTTTGCCGCAAATAATATAAAAGGGCCGGCCACAGTTCGGTTTCCAGCAGCACCATGGCTTTAGGGTTTACCTGTTTTACCGCTGCCTGTGCCACTTTTGGCATATCAAAGGGGAACCATGCCAGAGATACTGATACACGGGGATGGGAAAATGCCCCGGCCTGTTCTGTTTTCAGGATCTGCATGCCCTGCTCTGTGGTGGTGGTGACCAGAACCGTGACAGGAAAATCCGGTGTTAGATGCCGGATCAGGCGGACTGCCAGCAAAGCTTCCCCTGCCGAGGCTGCCTGAATCCAGAGATCCGCCTGTGAAAGCCGGGATGCACAGATCCGCATGGCAAAAGAATCAGCCAGTCTGGGGCTTTTTTGCAAAAAAGGCAGTGCAGCGGCCCAGAGAATATTGTAAAATGCCATAAAATTGGGTATAAAGGCGGATTTTATCATGGGAACATATGCTCTCATGTTTTTAAATGATTGACAATAGGTCTGGAACCAAAGATAAAGGTTTATGGAGAAAAGACACCCCAGTCTGTCCAGTTCCCGCCGCAGAAAGATACTGGATCTTGTATTCACCTTTCGGATACAGCTGATCACAGCAGCCCTGTGCATGGTTGTGGTGGCGGCCGCCAACGGGTCCATGGCATTTCTGGTCAAACCGGTGATAGATGATATTTTTGTGGCCCGGAACAGGGAAATGCTGATTCTGATTCCGGGACTGGCCGTGCTGGTGTTTCTGCTCAAGGGCATGGGCACATTCGGATCGGAATATCTCATGAACTATATCGGAGAGCGCATCATCCGGTTTTTCAGGGACGCTTTGTATGAAAGGATCACAGACCTGCCCCTGGCCTTTATGCACAATGAAAAAACAGGGGCTCTCATGTCCAGGATCACCAATGATGTGAACATTGTCAAAGGCATGGTATCCACGGCCGTGATCAATATATTCCGGGATTTTTTTTCCATTATCGCTTTTTTGTTCGTGATATTCTACCGGGACTGGCAGCTGGCCTGCGGTGCTTTTGTTGTCCTGCCCCTGGCCTTTTATCCCATCCTGGTGTTCGGCCGAAGGGTGCGCAGATATTCCACCGGGACCCAGGAAACCATGGCGGAACTCAATTCTTTCCTCCATGAAACATTTACCGGCAGCAAGATCATCAAGATTTTCAATCTCCAGACCTTTGAAAAACAGCGGTTCAGGGAAAAAACCGGCCGCCTGTTCCAGCTGGAAATGAAAAAAGTGATGGTCAAGGCCCTGTCCTCCCCGGTCATGGAGTTTTTAGGGGGCCTGGGCATTGCCTTTATCATCTGGTTCGGGGGACTGCGGGTCATTAACGGCACCTCAACGCCGGGCATCTTTTTTTCCTTTTTAACCGCGGTTATGATGCTGTATGACCCGGTGAAAAGAATATCCAAGCTCAACAACATTATCCAGGAAGGGACGGCAGCAGCCTCCCGGATTTTTGATGTACTGGAAGAGGAACAGACCATAAAAGAAAAGTCCGAACCCGCTGTTCTCAGGGGCCGAACCCTGGAGGTGGCATTTGAAGATGTGTGGTTCAGCTATGGTTCTGATGAAGCCCCGGCATTGAAAAACATCTCCCTTACAGCTGCACCCGGGGAGGTCCTGGCCCTGGTGGGTATGAGCGGCGGGGGTAAGACCAGCCTGGTGAACCTGATACCCAGGCTCTATGATGTGACCGCCGGCAGGGTGACCGTGGGGGGCATCGATGTCCGGGACCTTTCCATATCCTCGCTGCGGGACCATATTTCCATTGTGACCCAGGAGCCCATTTTGTTCAATGAGACCGTGCGGGACAATATCCGGTACGGCCGCATGGATGCAACCGATGCACAAATAGAGGCAGCTGCTGAATCCGCCTATGCCCATGACTTTATCATTGGGTTTCCAAAGGGGTATGATACCCTGATCGGAGAGCTGGGGTCCCGGCTGTCCGGCGGGGAAAAACAGCGCATATGCATTGCAAGAGCCCTGATCAAGGATGCGCCTGTGCTGATTCTGGATGAGGCAACCTCAGCCCTGGATTCCCAGGCGGAACAGGTGGTGCAAAAAGCCCTGGAAAACCTTATGAAGGGCAGGACATCTTTTGTCATTGCCCACCGGCTGTCCACCATTGACTATGCCTCACGCATTGTTTTATTGAAAAACGGCACCATTGCCGAGCAGGGAACCCGGGACCAGCTCATGGCGCACAAAGGGATGTTTTACACCCTGACCACCCTGCAGGCTGCACCAGGTGCCCTGACCTGAACGTTTGAACCGGAAGATGCTATAGTAAAAGGAGAAAAAAATGGGTATTTCCAAAGACCTGCTGGAAATTCTGGTCTGCCCCAAATGCAAGGGGCCTGTCAGGGTGACGGAAAAACAGGATGGCCTGGTGTGCGACACCTGCCTGCTTTTGTATGAGATCAAAGATGATATCCCCATCATGCTTGTGGAAGAGGCAAAACCTGTCACCCCATGAGCGTGCCGAAACCACCAGATCCAGCCAAACTTGTGATGTCGGTTTTCATGAAAGAAAAGCCTTTGTTTGCCCAGGTGTTCGCTTTTCTGGAAACCATTGGCGGGCCTGTGGATATGATCTCCAGATGGCTGGATTTCAATTATACCGGTTATTATCACAAAGAAATGGGATCCCCCCTTTTCAGGCGGGTACTGGCCTTTAAGCCCCTCATAAACCAGGCAAAACTGGCATCTGTCAAACAGGCAACCAATGCAGTGGAAGCGCGGTTCAGCCGTGAAAACCTGCGCCGGATCAATATCGATCCCGGATATCTGCTGCCTTCCCGGTTTGTTCTGGCCACAGGAAAAGACTATTCCCACAGAATTTATATTGGTGACAACATATATGCAGACCTGACCCTGATGTACACGCGCCAGGGGTTCATCCCTCTGGACTGGACCTATCCGGATTATGCCGGCCCTGACATCATCCGGTTTCTGGAACAGGTGAGAGACAAATATATGCGGGATCTTACAGCTGATAAAAGGAACCATTCATGATAAAAAGCATGACCGCGTTTGCAAAAGCCGGCCACACCCGGGAAACCATCACAGCAGAAGTGATTGTGCGCTCCTTCAATTCCAGGCACCTGGATTTTAATGTGTACCTGCCCGATGCCTGCCAGGCTTTTGAAGAAGAGATTAAAAAGATTATCACCCGATATCACCAGCGGGGCCGTATGGAAATCCGTATCACTGTCCAGGATGATTCTCCGGAGCCGGATCAGTTTGCCGTGGATGAGGCAAAGGCCGCAGCCTATTTTCAGGCCCTGAAGCAGGTAAAAAAATGTCTGAACCTTTCAGATGAACCAGGACTGGATCAAATTCTGTGTGCAAAAAATATCATTGTACCGGCGCCAAAACAACTGGATCCGCAGCTGCTGTGGCAGGTGGTATCGGAAGCAGTGGAAAATGCTGCCCGGGAACTGGACCAGATGCGGCAAAAAGAAGGCAGCAACCTGTATAAGGATCTGGCAGCCAGGCTGGATGCCATTGAAAACCAGATGGCTCTGGTAAAAGACCAGGCAAAAGAGATCCCCGTCATCTATAAAAAACGGCTGGCGGAGCGTCTCGAAAGGCTGGCACCGGACAAAGAGGGTATTGATCCGGTGCGGCTGGCCCAGGAAGTGGCAATCCTTGCGGATAAAAGTGATGTGTCCGAGGAAATTGTCCGGATTTTAAGCCATATCCAGCAGTTCCGGGATGTGATGAAAGCGGACCGGTCCCAGGGGCAGAAACTCAATTTTCTGATCCAGGAGTTCAACCGGGAATTCAACACCATCGGTTCCAAGGCAGGCAATGCACAATTGTCCCACATGGTGGTGGACCTGAAATCACAGCTGGAAAAAATCAGGGAACAGGTGCAGAATATTGAATAAGGAAAAAACAATGGAACAGGCACTGTTGAACATTGGCTTTGGCAATACGGTTGTGGCGGAACGGGTGGTGGCCATTTTATCGCCCAATTCAAGTCCCATGAAACGTATCAAGGATGAGGCAAAAAATGAGCGCTGTCTCATTGATGCCACCCACGGCAGAAAAACCCGGGCTATCATTATCACGGACAGCAACCATGTGATTCTATCAGCTATCCAGGCCGAGACAGTGGCTTCCCGGTTTGCATCTCTGGTAAATGACACAGAGGCCCAGGAAGAGGTGTAAGATGGCCAGAAAAGCACGGCTGTTCGTGATATCCGCCCCGTCCGGTGCGGGTAAAACCACGCTCATAAAACAGCTTTTGCCGCAGTTTCCTGAGGTTTCCTATTCCGTGTCCCATACCACCCGTCCCCCGCGGCCCGGGGAGATCCATGGCAGAGATTATTTCTTCATCGATGAAGCCGGGTTCGAGGCTATGATCGCAACCGGTCACTGGCTGGAATGGGCCAGGGTCCATGGCCACTATTACGGCACATCCCGCACCTTTGTGGTAAACCAGCTTGAAAAGGGCAACACCCTGCTGCTGGATATCGATGTCCAGGGGGCAGCCCAGATCATGGCATCCGGCCTGGATCCGGTGTCTGTGTTTATCATGCCGCCTTCCCTTGAGGAGCTGCGCCGCCGTCTGGAAAACCGCGGCACAGACGCGGCACAGACAATTGCCCGGCGCCTGAAAAATGCAGAACAGGAGATCGGCCAAAAACACATGTTTCAGTATGTGCTGGTGAACGATGATCTGGAGACCGCATCTGCACAGTTGTGCCGGATTTTTGAAAAAGAGATGGCAATCAATTGACACCTTCATCAGACAGCCGGAATGCGGGCAAAAAAAATGCAGAGATCCTTTATGGATTCCACAGTGTGTTTGAGGCACTCAAGGCAGGAAGAAGGCGGTTTGAAACCCTGTATATTACCCGTAACCGAGCTGGTAAACGGGGGGACAAAATTGTTTCCATGGCGGCAGCTGCAGGCATAAAGGTATCTGTTGCAGATGCCGGACAAATGGAAAAGCTTTCACAGTCAGATACCCACCAGGGCATTGCCGCCAGAACATCTGTATTTCCGGTCGGCAGGGGATCTGATATCCTGCCCTGGATCAAAAGCCGTCAGGGCCCTTTTTTTGCCCTTGTCCTGGACCAGATCGAAGATCCCCAGAACCTGGGCGCCCTGGTACGCACGGCCCTGTGCACGGGTGTGGATTGCATCATGATCCCCAAAGACCGGTCAGCCCTGCCGACCCCCGGGGTTTCCAGGGCCTCTGCCGGGGCCATGGAACATGCACAGATTTTTGTTGTGACCAATACAGCCGCCACCCTGCGCGTCCTTAAGGAGAACCAGGCCTGGACAGCAGGCCTGGATGCCGAAGGGGATACACCGCTTTTCCAGGCGGATCTTACAGGGCATCTGGCACTGGTGGTGGGGGGGGAACACAAGGGAATACGGCCCGGGGTCCGCAGGGAATGTGATTTTCTGGTATCCATTCCCATTACAGGACCTGTAACTTCTTTGAATGCTTCGGTTGCCGGCGGTATGGCCATGTATGAAGCACTGCGCCAGCGTACCATGAATCCCGGCGGATAATTTCCCCCCGGGCTTTGGGTACAGACAGGTGGAAAACAGTAACCCCCCATAAAAGGAAAGAAAATATTCAATATGTCAGAACAGATTGCAATTGATACTGACGGCACATGGGTTGTGCCGGATAATCCGAAAATCGCCTGTATCCAGGGAGACGGCATTGGTGCCGACATCTGGCCCGGCGCCAGAATGGTCCTGGATGCTGCTGTGGCAGCAGTGTTCCGCCATCAGAAAAAAATAGACTGGGTACCGGTTTTGGCCGGAGAAGACAGTTTCAGGCACAATGGCCAGTGGCTGCCTGCAGAAACGCTGGAGACGATACAATCGTTGAAAGTTGCCATGAAAGGGCCGCTGACAACCCCGGTGGGAGAGGGCATCAGAAGCTTGAACGTACAGATTCGCCGGCATCTGGATCTGTATGCCTGTATCCGGCCGGTGCGGTATTATCCGCCGGTGCCCAGTCCCATGACCCATCCGGAAAAGGTGGATATGGTGGTATTCAGGGAAAACACCGAGGATGTATACGCAGGCATTGAATGGGAGTCGTGCTCTTGCGGGTCCCGGCAGCTGATGCACCTGTTGAAAACCCATCTGGATTGTGACCTGCCCGATTCCTGCGCCCTGGGGCTCAAACCCATGTCCCCTGAAAAAACCAAACGTCTGGTGAAAAAAGCCTGTGAATATGCATTTGAGAACAACAGAAAAACCGTGACCCTCATGCACAAGGGCAATATCATGAAATTTACAGAAGGGGGGTTCTGCAGATGGGGGTATGAGGCGGCTTTTGAACATTTTGGTGACAGAATGATCACGGAAAAAAAACTGTATGAAATACATGAAGGGATCATTCCCGCGGGCCATGTGGTAATCCGGGACAGGATTGCGGACATGGTGTTTGCCGATGTTTTGCTGAAACCGGAACAATATGATATCATTGCCTGTCCCAATCTTAACGGCGATTATATTTCAGATGCCCTGGCTGCCCAGGTGGGCGGGCTGGGCATTGCCCCGGGGGCCAACATAGGACAAACCTGTGCTGTATTTGAGGCCACCCACGGCACTGCACCGGATATTGCGGGAAAAGACATGGCCAACCCCTGTTCCATGATTTTGTCCGGTGCCATGATGCTGGATCAGTTAGGGTGGCAGGCTGCAGGGGATGCGGTGCGGCAGGCTGTGGGCCGGACCCTGGCCGGGGGGTGTGTGACCCCGGATCTGGCTGCCAGGCTTTCCGGGGTAAAGGAAGTTTCATGCTCCAGGTTTTCAGAAATCATAAAAGAAACGCTTTTGGCCGGTGCCTGAAAAAAACCGCCCGGTTTTGTCATGCACTGGTGTTTCCCCACCAGTGCATGCAATGCCGGGTGCTGCTGGATCCCGGCACAGCAGCTCCACATACCGTCCAGGCATGTTTCTGTAAAACCTGCCTGTCCATGGGACTGCCCCTGTTTGCACCACCCTTCTGCCCCAGGTGCGGATTTCAGTTTGCCGCAGGGGAAACCCATCTGTGTGAAGCCTGTCTGAAACATCTGCCCCGGATCCACCAGGTGCGGGCTGCCCTTTCCTACCAGGGCCTTGTGCAGGATATTGTCCCCCTTTTCAAATACCAGGCCAGGCTTTCGTTAACCCGTTTTTTTGAACCGTTGATGTTTGATGCGTTTTCCCAATTTTTTGGAAAATCAGATATCCACCGCATACTGCCCATTCCGCTGCACGCCAGAAAGCTTCGCCAGCGGGGGTTTAACCAGTCTTTCCTGCTGGTGCGCAGGTTTTCAAAAACATATTGCCGTATCCATGGGGCAGGGCCGTTGTGGCAGGTGGACATAACATCATTGAAGCGGGTCAGGTACACCAGCGCCCAGACCGGTCTTGATGTTGCAGTGCGGCGTAAAAATTTGAAAAATGCGTTTCAGGTGACAGATCAGGCTGCTGTCAAAGACTGCAATATATTGCTGGTGGATGATGTATACACCACAGGTGCCACCTGTGGCGAGGCTGCCCGGATGCTTTTAGCTGCCGGTGCCAACAGGGTGGATGTGCTGGTTCTGGCCCGGGCATGATGCTGAGACAACTGCATGAAACATGGCTTTTTTCGGTTGAACGAAGCCCGCCCCCTGGGGGCGGGTATCAAGCAGCTGAACCGGTTGTGCTTACATGCGATGGCCCTGCGCGGCAGGGCCTTGACTTTGTTTATAGTTGGTGCCTATAAACGGACAGGATCAGAAATTTTTGCGTGTCAGCGTGTAAATGCATCTTAATCAGGTACGCTTGCAATGCCGGATAACGACCCCATCAGCCCGGACAAAAAATCAGCAGGAAAAATTGCCGGAATTTACCTTACGGTTTCCATTTTGTATATCCTGTTTTCCGACAGGCTTCTCATCTGGCTGGTGCCGGACCCGGCTCTGCTGACCCGCATTCAGACCCTCAAGGGATGGGGGTTTGTTCTGGTTTCAGCCGCCCTGATCTATTATTTTCTGCAAAAAGAGATCCGCCTGTATCTGGTTGCCAGAAAGGAACTGGAAACCAGTGAGGAAAAATACCGGGCTGTGATCAATGCAACACCGGATCTGCTCTACAGAACCGATCTGAAGGGGCGTATCGTGTTTATTTCTCCATCGGTACGTCAGCTGTCCGGATACGCTGTATCTGAAGCTTTGGGCATGGACATGGCAAAAGAGATATATGCTTTTCCGGAAGAAAGGGCCAGTTTTCTTGAAGAGCTGCATACCCATGGGATGGTGCAGAATTTTGAAACCCAGCTGAAACGGAAGAACGGGTCCATCTGGTGGGCGTCCACCAACGCCCATTTTTACAAGGATGTGGATGGCACCATCCAGGGAGTGGAGGGCATTACCCGGGATGTCACCCGGAAAAAAACATCAGAGCAGGCCCTGCTGGCCAGCGAACAGCGCATGCGGGCCATTCTGGAAGCCAATCCAGATCCCATGGTCATGTATGATCTCGCAGGCCACCCCCAATACCTGAACCCGGCATTTACCCGGGTGTTCGGGTGGACCCTTGCCGAACTCAAGGGAAACCCCATTCCGTTCGTTCCCGAAGACCAGGCTGCTGTGACCGCCCAAAAAATTGCCGAGATCCTGGAGCAGGGCAGTCCTCTGCATTTTGAGACCCAGCGGTTTACCCGGGACCGCAGGCGCCTGGATATTCACCTGAGTGCTGCCGTTATAAAAGATGCCAAAGGAGAGCCCTACGGCATGGTGGTCAATCTGCGGGATATCAGCAAAAAAAGACTGCTGGAAGCCCAGTACGAGCAGGCCCAGAAAATGGAATCTCTGGGTACCCTGGCCGGCGGCATTGCCCATGATTTCAACAATTACCTGACCGGTATTTTCGGATACCTGGACCTGGCTGTGACATATACCGAAAATGAAAAAGTGACGGAATATCTGTCCAGGGTCCTGGCATCTTCAGACCGGGCCAGATCCCTGACCAGGCAGCTGCTCACCTTTTCCAAGGGCGGTGCGCCGGTGAAGGCAGACGGGTCCCTGGTTCCCTTTTTACAGGAAACCGTGCAGTTTGCATTGAGCGGTGCCAGTGTTTCCTGTGAATTTGACCTGGCCCGGGACCTGTGGCCCTGCTGTTTTGATAAAAACCAGATCAGCCAGGTGGTGGACAATATTGTGATCAATGCCCTCCATGCCATGCCCGGCGGCGGCACTCTCCATGTGCGCGCACAAAACATATGTGTACAGGAACAGGATCCGGTTGCCCTGGATCCTGGCAAATATGTGAAAATAAGTATCACAGACACAGGTGTGGGAATCCCGCCCAAATACCTGAAACAGATTTTTGATCCATTTTTTTCCACCAAAAAAGCCGGCTCAGGCCTGGGGCTGGCAACATCCTATTCCATTGTCAAGCGCCACGGGGGAATGATAGATGTTGCATCCCTTCCGGATAAGGGAACAACCTTTCATGTGTTTTTGCCGGCCCTGGACAGACCGCTCCAGAAAAAATTTTCCAAACAAGAAGAAAATTTTACAGGCAGCGGGCCGGTGCTGATCATGGATGATGAAAAAATGATCCGGGAGATGCTGGCACAAATGCTGGGCCGGATGGGATTTGTTGTTACTGCCGCTGCAAACGGGCAGGATGCGGTGAAACTGTTTGCGGCAGCCAGAAACTCGGCAGCCCCTTTTCGGGCGGTAATTCTGGATTTGACTATTCCCGGCGGTATGGGGGGGAAACAGGCAGTGGCCCAGATCAGGAAACTGGACCAGCAGGTGCCGGTTGTCGTTGCCAGCGGCTATTCTGAAGATGCAGCCATTGCCTCACCACAGGCATTTGGATTTACCGCTGCCATTGAAAAGCCGTTCCGCGGCTCGGATCTGGCCACAACCCTTTCCCGCTGCCTGGGCAGATAAAGCCTTTTGTCCGGATGCTGCACCCCGGGCTGCAGCGCATCTGGTTCACAAAACTTACTGAATTTTTTCAATAATGGTTTCCACCACCTGTTCAGCAGTATCCCCGAACAGGGTTTCCACAGACACCAGGTTGAGAAATTTATCATCCCAGACGATGTTTTCACTTTCCAGGACCCAGTCCTTCAAACGGGTGTATTTGCCGCCCAGGGCCTTGATCTTCTTGAGAAGGGATACGGATTCAGACGGCTTGAAATCCAGATTCAGCGATAAAATGTATTCAATAATATTGGGCGTAGCAGGAGAGGCAGACAGTATTGGAATCACCAGAATGCTTTTTTTGTCTTTGCGGCCCTTGCCGATATACACATTGCCTTCCCGGACAATGATGTTTTTGGTGCCTTTGAGCTGGGGGTCTGTTTCCACCCGGGAGGTCTCGTTTTCCAGGGCCCCGGTTTTTTTCTTTACATGGATTCTGGTGTCAGGGGTGACCTCTCCCAGCAGATTGAGGCCTGTCACCTGGTAAAGCAGGCCGCCGTTGATTTTGGCAATGACTTCCTGGAGATTTTTGATAACCAGCACATTTTTATTGGTGATCTGGGAAATCTGTATATCATGAAAGGCCAGTTCATCAAACACAAGCCCCTGGAATGTCTCTTTTATCCTGCTGGTGCCCACGGTGACGGTCTTGGCCTGGTGTTTGATGGCATCCACGGGCCTGGCCATATTGTTGATGGCAAGGCCCATGTTTTCAAAAAATGCATTGAGCATATTGGAGGGTGTCCCCTTGGTCATGAAATCGATTTCAAAGTCAGACACCGGCAGCCTGCCGGACAGGTATTTGAGCAGCAGGGTGATATTGGCCACATTGTCCAGTCCCATGGCCGCCGGAAAAGCATTTTCCCGCCGTTTTCTTGAAAACTGGTTGTAAAATGCTGCAATGTGTTCTCTGAACTTTTTCTCCAGCAGCACCTCATATTCATCATGGCCCATGGCGGTGAATTCATCGAGCATCTCCTGGACTTCAGCCCGGCACTGGTACATGAACCGGGAGCCTTCGTTGATGGCAAGGGCTGCATAATATCCCCATATATGGCCCACCAGGGTGTTGAGAATGGGGGCGAACTGTTCTTTTATCTGCGGTACTTTGAAAACATCTGCCGCATACAGATCAAACCGGTCTTCTCCCTGGGTGGTAATGACCAGGGGGGTCGCTTTGTGGGCATGGAAAATAGCGGTGTCCTTGATGATGTCACCAAGAACACTTTCCCTTGTGCCGGCGGCACATATGATGATCAAAGGTTCCGAGGACAGGTCGATGTGTTTTTTGTCCTCAACAAAATCCGATGAAATGGTTTTGTAGCACAGTTCTGACAATTTGATGCGGATTTCGTCAGCCGAGGTTTTGTTGGCGCCTGACCCCACTGTCGCCCAGTAGTTTTTGGTTACAGCCAGGCGGAATGCAGAATCCCGGATCTGGTCCCGCAGATTTAAAACCATGCGCATTTTGTCCGGTATGGACAACAGTTCCTGGATCTCCTCTGTGATGTATTCCGCTGGTCTGGCTCTGGTAATTGCGGCAATATGCAGGCCCAGAATGGCGCCGGCGCTCAGCTGGGAATAAAACGCCTTGGTGGATGCCACCGACATTTCAATATCCCTGCCGGAGCTGGTGTATAACACCCCGTCCACCTTGAAGGTGAGATCTGAATCCCGGCGGTTGACAATGGCCAGGGTCCTGGCGCCGCAGGAGCGGATCATGTCCACGGTCCTGTTGGTATCTGTTGTGGTGCCGGACTGGCTGATGGCCACCACCAGGGTATTGGCCATGGCTGTGGCTGGATCATCACCTTCCACAATACAGAATCCCGAGAGTTCCGAGGATTTCAAAGCCCGGATGTCAAAGTGCTGGTCCCCGAGATAGCAGGTGAGCAGGTCTGCACACCCCTGGGCTGCCACGCCGGCAGTGCCCTGGCCGATGAAATAAATTTTCTGCAGTTTACCGGATGCAAGTTCTTCCTGGATGGCCGGTGGCATGACCTGGGGGCCCAGTCTGGTTTCAAACATCCGGGTGGCTGTATTTTGTGCAAACTTGTTTTCAAGGGTTTTTTCTACGGATTCCGGGGCCTCACAAATCTCTTTGAGAAAATAATGGGAAAACTCCTGGCGGTCGATGTCCCGGGAAGTGATCTGGCTGGTCTGCAGGTCCTGTTCCTGGATGGTGATGTCATCCCCATTGTAATAATGGGAGCGCATCCCCTGGAGACCGCCGGAAGAATGCTGGTCCAGGATGACAATCTGTCCTTTGTCTGCGCCGTTGAGCTTAATGTAATCCGGGGTTTCTTCCACAATGCCGTAGAGTTCGGATGCAGCCATGTAGTGGTCAGGGGCGATGCCGACAAAAACAGCCTGGCCGCTGCCCTTCTGGGCAAGAAATATTTTTCCCGGTGCAAGGTCTGTATGCATGGAAATGGCATGGGAACCTTCAAAGTCACAGACCGCCAGCCTGAAGGCCTCTTCAATGTCTGCACCCTGCTTGAGGTGGTGCTGGATCTGCAGCGGAATCAGTTTGGTGTCTGTATTGATGTCTGGATGGATTTTGTCATACCGGGCCTCATATTCGGTTTTAAGTTCCAGGTAATTGTCAATATCCCCGTTGAGGCAGACATGGATGATGCCCAGTTTTTCAATTTCCCGGTCCGTGGGGGTGTTGTCCACAGGGTGGCAGTTGGCTTCGGTGATATCTCCCACAGATGCCCATCTGGTATGGGCACTCACCGAGTTGGACACAAAAGAAAATCCCACCAGCAGCTGCAGTATCAGGTCGTTTCTGATCTGGCTTCTGATAAAGGCGGCATTGTCACCCAGAGCACCCACCTCTGCCGCAAATTTATATACAAATGAAATGGATACCAAGTCTTTTTCAAAAGAGGCTGCATGGTGGATATTGATGCTGTTATTGGAGAGGATCATGTGGTTGGTGCGCTGTTTTAAAAGCCCGGAAAGGCCGTCCTTGGCAATGCGGGTGCGGAAATGTTCAAATTCAGCCGCATCAAGGGTGAACATGACTGAAATGCCGGCGGAATCCCGGCCCCTTACTTCAAGCCGGTCAATACTGTTGAGCACGGCATTGATGCGTTTGAAGACCTTTATTCCTTCAGGTGTGTGGGACAGGTCCACGGCCAGAGACCTGATGGCCGCAACATTGTCCAGCACCTCTTTTTTCAGGCACCAGTAAATGTCTTTGAGTCTTTCAATCCCCAGGGAACTGATTTCCACTGCCCTGGGGGAGAGACCGGGTTTTGTCTGCTTGAAACGGGACTGCTGGGTGCTGATGACTTCAAAGAGGGTATCAATGGTATCAGACAGGGACTTTACATGATCTGGATGCAAAAATATCTCCTGGAAAACCGATTCCTGTTTCAAAGACTGGGCAGATTCCCACAGCCTGGTCAAAACAGCATCTTTGTCCGGAAACTGATCAGGGTCAAAAAGGGCATCCACGGTATCGGCATCAGCGGCAGCAGAGGCAATGTGGTCCACCTGGGCTTTCAGGTCAGACAGCTGTGGTCTGTCATCAGCACCTTTGAATGCCACCAGGGCACAGATGCCGCACGACAGGCGGTTTGGCAGAAAAGGAAGCAGAATCAGGGTGTTTTTTTCTGCCTGGTCCAAAGATTTTCCCACCTGGATATGGTGAAAAATTCCGGTGATCATCTGTTTTAACCAATGGATGCACTTTGCTGTCATGTGTCCTCCGCTGCTGCTGTCAGGTTTGGGTTGCCGGCTGCAACTGTCAGCCGGATGGAGATGCCGGATTTGTGGAAAAATAGTGTTTTAAAATGGATCTGGCATGGGTGCCGGCCCGGGTGCCGATATATTTGCCATGCCCCACCACAATGGATACCACAATCGCCTTTGGTCCGGTTTTTTCTTTGCCGAACCCGGTGAACCAGTCATATTTTATGGTATGTTCCCTGTTGGAAAGAGAACCGGTTTTACCGCCGATAACCAGATTGGCCAGGGTTTTGTCCCTGGAAATTCTGCCAAATGATTTTCTGGCGGTCCCCTGGGAAACGGTTTTTTCCATGAGGCGGATAATGGCGGCGGCTGATCCAGGGTCTATGGCTGATGCAAGGTATTCTTTGGTGTGTTTATACACGGCTTCCCCTTTCGCATTGGTCACGCTGGTGACAACAGCAGGCAAGAGGATTTGTCCCTGGTTGAACAGGGGCGTGAGCATCATGGCACCAAACACAGGTGAAATAAGGGTATCCCGGTTGAACCCGCACCCAAGTTCCGCCAGATGGAAAGGGTCCTCATTCATGGCAAACCGTCCCCCGTCAAAGACAAGGTCTGTCTGCGGTGTCTGGTTGAACCCAAAGGCATGGGCATAGGCAGACAATGTTTCCTTTCCTATATAGGTCTGGCCGAGTTTGCCGAAAACCGGGTTGATGGAGTCGGCAAATGCTTTGGCAAGGGAAACTTTTACAGTATATTTGTTTTTGACATCCTGTAACTGGCGTTTGTACAGGGTGTATTTGTTGCCGTTGAAATACAAAGGGGTCTGGGGTGTATACCCTAAGGCATCCACTGCTGCTGCAGCTGTCACGATTTTAAAAATGCTGGCAGCCGGATATATGGCAGCAGTGCAGGGGTTGGATTCCGGGTTTTCCAGATCAAATCCTGCCATGGCAAGGATCTGGCCCAGATTGGCATCCATGACCACCATGGCAATCTGCCGGGGTTTGCCCCGTGTCAGTGTTTTCAGGTGGTCCAGGCGGGATGTGATAAATGCGTTGAGATCCGGATCCAGGGAAGTGGCGATGCGGAAGCTCTCCTGTGGGGTGTCTGTGAAAAAGATGTTTTTACGGGCATTTAAAAGGGGTTTGTCCTGCATCATGTCCCGGACCTGGGTCCGGGACAGCTGCAGGGGGGTAACCACCGGTTGTGTTACCTTGGATGTGTCAGCCGGCGGATTCTTGGACAATGGCTGCACATACTGGTTCAGGGCCAGGAACTGCCATGCCCCCATGGCTGCAGCGCATACCAGAAAAAGCAGGGATATTTTTCTGGCAGCGCCCTGGAAAAACTGTCTTTTCCGTTTGCGGTGAATGAATTCTGCCTGATGTTCCCGCCAGGTATTTTCTTTTTTATAGGTATACACAGAATTTTTTCCTGGTAAATCCCGGGCAAAAGGCCCTGTTTTATCGGGTTTGTGTATTTTGTATCATTTTACCGGACTGCCCGGTGGCATAGGGGTATCAAATCCCGCCAGAACCAGTTCTTTTTTTGCACCGGCAGCCAGAATCATCCCTTGTGAGTCTTCCCCCATCAGGGTCGCCTGTTTCAGGTTGGCCACCACCACCACCTGTCTGCCCACAAGGTCTTTGGGGGTGTATTGCCTGCCTATGCCTGCCACCACCTGACGGGTATCTGTTCCAAGGTCCACCTGCAGTTTTATCAGCTTGTCCGAGCCGGCAATTTTTTCGGCGGCACGTATCGATCCTGTGCGCAGATCAATTTTGGCAAAATCTTCCATGGTGATGACAGGTTTTATTTCAGGTGTGAACCCGGTACCTTTTTTCTTGTTTGCAGGGGCGGTTTTTTCTTCAGGGGCATCTGTTGCAGGCACATCTATCCTGGGAAACAGAATGGGCGGTTTGGCAAGGATGGTGCCCGGCCGAACCTGTCCCCAGGACGGGATTTCATCCAGCAGGAAAAACCCTTTTCCCGGTATGGTCATGCCCAGGGCGGACAGCATTTTTCCGCTGGTGCCTGGCATGACCGGATAGATGAGGCATGCCACGGTGCGAAGGCCCTCCAGCAGGTTGCAGATAACAGCAGCCAGCAGGGGGTGTTTGTTTTCTTCTTTGGCCAGTTTCCAGGGTTCATGCATGTCGATGTACTTGTTCATGCTGGAAACAAACTGCCAAACAGCTGTAACTGCCTTGTGAAATTCATACCTGGCCATGGCTTTTTGAAACCCGTCAACCGCTGCCTGGGCATCAGATGCCAGCGAAATATCAGGTGCAGACATCATCTCCGGCACAACCCCTTTAAAATACTTAATATTCATGGACAAAACCCGGGAAAAAAGATTTCCCAGGTCATTGGCCAGGTCAGCGTTGATCCGTGACACAAGCACATCTTCCGTGAAATTGGCATCCAGACCAAAGACCATTTCCCGCATCAGAAAATACCGGAATGCATCCACCCCGTAACGGTCTGTGACCGCCACAGGATCTGTGACATTGCCGACGCTTTTAGACATCTTGCTGCCTGAAACATTCCAGAAGCCGTGGACATTCAGGCCGGCATAAATATCGATGCCCGCCGCCTTGAGCATGATGGGCCAGTAGATGCCGTGGGGCTTGATGATATCCTTGGCCACAAAATGCCGGGCAGAGGGCCAGAATTTTTTGAATAACCTCCCGTCCGGATATCCCGGAGCGGAAATATAGTTCACCAGGGCGTCGAACCAGACATAGGTGACATAATCACTGTCAAAGGGAAGGGTGATGCCCCAGGTGAGCCGGGATTTGGGACGTGAAATGCACAGGTCTTCCAAAGGTTCCTTTAAAAAAGAGAGCAGTTCTGTTTCATATTGTCTGGGATGGATAAACCCCGGGTGGGTTTTGATGTGGTCAATGAGCCAGTCCTGGTACTGGCCCATTTTAAAAAAATAATTGGATTCTTTGATGGTGGCGGGAGCAACCCCATGGTCCGGGCATTTGCCTTCCACAAGTTCTCTGTCCTGGTAAAAGCGCTCACACCCGAAGCAGTACTGGCCCTCATAGCTGGAAAAATAGATATCCCCTTTGTCATGAATTCGCGTAAGCAGGTTTTCCACCACCTGAATGTGGGCCGGGTCAGTGGTTCTGATGAACTGGTTGTTCTGAACAGACAGGCGGGGCCACAGATCCTGGAACAGCCGGCTGATTTTATTTACATATTCCTGGGGGCTCTGGTTCTGTTTTTGTGCGGCCTGGACAATTTTGTCCCCGTGTTCATCCGTGCCGGTGAGAAAATAGGTGTCATGGCCATCCATCTGTTTGAACCGGGTGGCCACATCCGCGGCAATGGTGGTGTAGGCATGTCCGAGATGGGGCTGTGCATTTACATAGTATATGGGGGTGGTGAAATACTGTGTTCTGTTTTCCATTGTTTATCCTGTGGTGCGTATTAAACGCTGCAATGTTTTGTTCATTATCTGTCACACCTTATGGTTTCAGTTCAGAGACTGCAACCTCTATTTCCGATCGGTCATCCATGCGTACGGTGATGCTTTGTTTGAGAATATTCTGGCGCACCACTTTCCCGGTGCCCTGTTCCAGGGTAACAGGTTTGCCCAGCCGGGGCATTTTTTTCTTCAGATGCTGGTATGTTGGATTTTCAAAGGTAAGGCAGCACATGAGCCGGCCGCAGACGCCTGATATTTTGGTGGGATTAAGCGACAGTCCCTGCTCCTTGGCCATTTTTATGGAGATGGGTTCAAATGTATGCATAAAGGAGGAACAGCAGAACTCCCTGCCGCACTTGCCGATGCCGCCGCAGTGTTTGGACAGGTTTCTGATGCCCACCTGGCGCATCTCAATGCGGATGTTGTATTCTTTGACCAGCAGTTTGATCAGCTGTCTGAAATCAATCCTGCCGTCTGCCGTATAAAAAAAGGTCAGTTTGTTTCGGTCAAAGGTACTTTCCACACAAAAAAGGTTCATGAACAGGCCCAGGTCCCTGATGCACTTGTCGCAGAAGGCATGGGCCTCCTGTTCCAGGGCCATGAGCTCCTGCCTTTTGACAAAATCTTCCGGGGTTGCAATGCGGACAATCTGCCGTAAATTTTTGCCGCTGTCTTTTGTTGCTTCAGGTGGTCTTGCAACAATGCCGAATCCCAGTCCCTGCTCTGTTTCAACTATCACCCGGTCGCCTTGTGCAAGGACAAAGGCCTGGCTGTCGAAATCATAAATTTTACCGGCTGTTTTGAATTTTATACCTGCCACGTTTGTCATGTGTCTGTATTCCTCATATCTGTATCATGCGCAGAAAAAACCGGTCCAGTGTCATGCGCACAGAACTGTTGGAGGCCAGGCGCTGCTCGGTTTCATGAAACGCGGTCATCCATGTGAGACAGTGTTCTTCTCTGGTCTGCCTGTCAATATCTTGGAAAACGGCAGAAAAATCAAGGTTAACTATTTTTTCCGGTGCGTGTCTGAATACACACAAATCCCTGAAAAAAGATCTCATGACAGCCAGTCCGGGAACAATGGTATCTGGATCCAGGCTTATTTGCCAGGAAAATGATAATGCGTTTTGTACCCGGACCGCAGCCGGTCCGGATATCAGGCCGCAAAGCTGCTGGATGATCCAGACCCTGCCGGCCTGCCAGTCGGTCCGAAAAGAAGCGGTGCTCCTGGATTTTTTGTCATCTGGCAGGCCCGGATCAGCCTTGTTCAAGAGCGTCAGGGCCAGGTTAAGGTCAGCCCCGGCTGTGGCTGCGGCGATGCGTGCAGATTGGGGGTCGGCTGCAAACGATCTGCACAGATGGTCTGCCAGGGCAGTGCCGGTAATGGGCCTGAAACGCAGGTGCCTGACCCTGGACCGGATGGTGGGCAGCAGTTTGGCCGTGTCCCGGGCCAGGAGAACAAAAAAGGTTCCCCTGGCAGGTTCTTCCAACGCCTTGAGCAACGCATTCTGTGCCTGGATGTTCATGTGATCGGCATGGGATATCAGCACCATCCGGAACCTGGCTTCATTGGGCCTGGCAAGGGTCAATGCCTCCATTTCCCGGATCTGGGAAATGGTGATGACTTTTTTGTTATCGGGCAGTGTCACATGCACCATATCCGGATGCATCCGGGCGTCAATTTTTTTACAGGACAGGCAAAGGTTGCATGGAACATGGCTGTCTGATGTGCAGTTGACAGCCTTTGCAAACCTGAAGGCAGCCTGTTCTCTGCCGGCCCCTGGATTGCCGGTGAACAACAGGCCATTGGGGATTTTTTTGGTGCCGATGATCTGTTCTAATTCAGATATTGCCGCTCTGTCATCGGATTTTTCCCGGGGCATGCTGTGGTCATGGGGCATGGAACTAGTAATCGACCCGTTCTTTGAGTTCTTTCCCACATTTGAAAAAAGGCAGCCGTTTGGGAGGGATCTGCACCTTTTCTCCGGTTTTGGGATTTCTGCCCACGTAACTTTTGTATTCCTTGATGTGAAAACTGCAGAACCCCCTGATTTCAACCCGTTCTCCTTTTATAAAGGCCTCGGAAAGAGAATCAAAAAATATCTTGATCACTTCAGCAGCTTCCGCTTTGGTCAGGTCTGTGCGGTCTTTTAATGTGGAAATCAATTCAAGTTTGTTCATACATCCTCTGTGGTTATTATGGGAAACAGCGTAACTTGTTGGAAAGGGTTTATTTAAAAATTAATAAAAAGTCAAGGGGTTATGATAACAATGCCGGTATTTTTTCAACATTGTCGCCATCCATTTCAACTCCGGCATACCGGCCCAGCAGGGGGATTTTAATGATGACCCTGCCTTTGCCCTTGTGCTGGAAAAATTCCCCTTTAAGGCCTGCCATGGGGCCTTCCAGCACCATGACCGGGTCTCCTTTTTTCAGACTGATGCAGGAACCGGTAACCAGATCAGTACCTGCAGATGCCATGATTTTAAGGGAAAGGATCTGGGTGTCCGGTATGGGGGTGGGGCCATGGGTGCTGCCCAGCATCCGCACGGCACCGAGTGTTTTTAAAATACTGAGCTGGTGGGCGGACGCAGAACTGGATCTGACAAACAGGTATCCCGGGAACAGCGGCACCTCAATGATGTGTTTCCGGTTCCTGCGGCGGCTTATCTTTCTGGTTTTGGGCAGGAATGCAGTGATTTTTTTTCTGGTAACCTGGTCAAAAACGATCTGTTCAAAATTGCTCCGGGTCAGGAGGGCAAACCATTGGAAGGATTGTGTCATTGGGTGCTTACTTCTCCAATTCCTTTCAGTGTAACCATAAAAGCAATACGTCTGTCCAGATCTGATTCCTTGAATTCCAGACCCATGGCCCAGCAGGCCTCGTCCAGGATAATGCCGGTGCGGGTTTCAATGGTGCTTTCACGGGCAAGGTCCATTTCAAAGGAATAATACGCAGACAATACCGGTGTGATTCGGGCCGTGAATCTTGTATACCAGTATTCTGAAGTATCTTCGGTATATCGGTAGGCCGTGGTGACGGCATCTCCTCTTTTGTCTGTCACAGTGGCATCGATATTGAACGTCGAAAAGTCATAGCTGTAAGGGGACCATGCCAGCTCTGTATTCAGTGTCAAAAAAGAAAACGGGAAGATTCTTGTTTCCAAATTGATATCAGACCAGGGTCTGCCGTCAGCATCATCGCCGTCCCGTTCATTTTTGATATCATAGTCCTGATATAGTTTTATCCATCCCAGCTCCTGGTAAATGTTTTCAACTGTTTTGTCCGTTCCGGCAACGGTTTTTTTTGCTGTAAACCGGTTCAGCAGGGACCAGGTGAGCCTGTTTTCTTCTTTGATGTCATCCAAAGAATCAAAGAACGGCAGATCTTCCTGGTCCACCCGGGGCGAAAACCGGTACCCCAGTGCCGGGATCACCTGGTGCTGAATTTTTTCGGCAAATCCAGAATTGGCGGTGAAAACCCGGTTCAGCCGGGTAGAAAGATCCCCACCCACATCATACATTCCCCGGAATCTGAAATTGTCATCATCACCGGTGATATCCACAAAACTGTCAGTATGGTAGGCGGTTGCACGAAGGCCGATAAATGGCTGAAATGCCACTGCATTCCCCAGTTTCACAGGATAAAAAACTCTGGGGTTCAGATCCAGCCGCTGGCCGGTGACTTTGGCATCAGCACGGGTGGCTGCAGCGGTATTTACGGTATCCTGCCGGAAAAAAGAGGTGAATTGTGAACGAAAAGCGTAGTACGCATCGGTGGCGCCGATCTGCTGGCGGACTGCATCAAATGCCAGACCGGGCAGGGTCTGGAGGGTGGTATCCCGGGTACTGCCGCGCCTGGCAATGACATCATCATACCAGAGGGCATTGCCCACCAATGCATGCTGGGACCAGGTCCGGTTAATAATCAGGCTGTTTTTTCTGATTGTATCATCATATTCATCCAGGTCTCTGCCAAACTGGTCCTGGAACATCTTGTTGGTATCATCATATCCGGTGAGTCCGTCTTTGAATTCCAGCAGATAATCCGCATCAGACACAACATCCAGATCCAGTTTTGCAAAAAAATCATTGGGCAAAGCCTGGTCGGTTTTCATGCGCAGCCAGTAGCGGTCTGTATTGGTGCGCACAGGCGTGGTGTCGAACCGGTAATCTTTTGTGGCATCAGTGCCGTCATCAATTTTGTCATCAGACAGATAATCCAGGCGCCAGAGTCCTTTGGACCGGGCATCAGACAGGTACCGGTATTCACCGGTAATTTTGGGCCCCCGGTCTGACAGATATCCGGCGTACAGGGTGGCATCAGTGCTGGGGGACAGGGCCCAGAAAAACGGCTGTTCATACACAAATCCCAGACGGTCGGAAGAGGAGGCGCTGGGGAAAAGAAAGCCTGTCTGGCGCTTGGTTTTAACAGGAAAGGTGAGAAACGGTGCATACAGTGCCGGCATATTTTTTGCCCATAATGTGGCATGCCTGGCAAATCCATATCCTTCAATGGTGACCCTGACATCTTTGCCGGTGATTTTCCAGTCCGGGGTGTCACCGTCACAGGAGGTGATGGACCCTTTTTGGGCAGTGTATGTCACCTTGCCGGTCTTGCGGATATTTTCTCCATGGATGTAAAAATGGTTTTTCTGGACAAAGATGGTGCCTTTGTGAATAAATCCTGTCTGGGTGGCAAGGTTGATCTCCATGGCATTGCAGGAGATAACATCTCCGCCGGAAATCAGCCTGACATTGCCCTGGGCCAGTGCATCCTTGGTGGTGTTTGAGAACTCCACATAGTCTGCTTCCAGACGGGTTTTCCCTCCGGTGATCACCACATTTTCTTCGGCAATGAAAAGATCTTTCTTCTCATCATAGGTGACCATCATGGCGGAAAGATTCCAGGAAATGGTTTCCGGATCTTTCGGCAGATCAACTGCGGTTGCAGTACTGATCAGGCACACAAAAAAACAGAGCATAACAGATGCGGCAGATACAGTCAGATTTTTTGCAGATAATAAAGCGGGCATGGGGCTTCCAGTAATCAATTGCACAACCGTTAAAATTACTGTATAAAGCCATCTTATGTTGTAAATGTCAAGCCGGAATCCGGCCTTTTTCCTGTAAAATGACTGACCTGTGCTCCCGGCGTTAAAGAGGACCCCCATGACTGACACCATCTTAGATGCCATAGGCAATACCCCGGTTGTGGAAATCACCCGGATGAATCCTGTGCCCGGTGTGAAGATACTGGCCAAGCTGGAATACATGAATCCCGGCGGATCCGTCAAAGACCGGGCTGCCCTGTATATGATCAATGCAGGCGAGGCCTCCGGCCGGCTCACAAAAGAGAAAACCGTTATTGAAGCCACCTCCGGCAACACCGGTATCGGTCTGGCCATGATCTGTGCGGTGAAAGGCTATAGCCTGGCACTGACCATGGCGGAAAATGCCAGTGAAGAACGCAAAAATATCCTACGGGCCCGGGGGGCAAAAATTATTCTGACACCCCGTCACCTGGGATCGGATGGTGCCATTGAAGAGGCCTACCGCCTGGCACGGGAAAATCCGGACACATATTTTATCACAGACCAGTATAACAATGATGCCAACTGGCAGGCCCATTACCATACCACAGCACCGGAAATCATCTCACAGGTGCAGCATAAAATCGCCAGTGTGGTGGCCACGGTGGGAACATCCGGCACGCTTATGGGCCTGTCCCGGTATTTCAGGAAACACAGCCCGGACACCAGAATCGTCTGTGCGGAACCGTTTCTGGGCCATGGAATTCAGGGACTCAAAAATATGAAAGAATCCTATATCCCTGAAATTTTTGATAAAAAAAGGTTGGACCAGGTGGTGCACATCGATGATGACCTGGCGTTTGAGACAGCCCGGCAGCTGGCATCAAAAGAAGGCCTGTTTGTGGGCATGAGTTCCGGTGCTGCCATGGCTGCTGCCGTAAAAGAGGCCCGGCATATCCAGAAGGGTGTGGTGGTGGTTATTTTTCCTGATTCCGGCGAAAGATATCTGTCCACGCCGCTGTTTTCAGTGAAACACAAAATAGATCTGCAGCTTTTCAATACCCTTGCGGCAAAAAAGCAGCGGTTCAGGCCTGTGAAGCCGGACAGCATATCCATATATACCTGTGGCCCCACTGTATACCAGCGCCTCAATCCCGGGCGGTTCAGACGCTTTGTTTTCACAGACCTGCTGGTGCGGTTTCTTGCCTTCCATAAAATTGAGGTTAACCATGTGGTCAATATCACTGATTATGATGACCGGACCATCCAGGGGGCAAAACAGGCAGGCTGCCCCCTGGAAGATTTTACCGGGCCCCATATCCAGGCTTTTGAACAGGATCTTAGGCATCTGCGGATACGGCCGGCCCAGGCCTACCCAAAAGTATCAGACCATTTTGCGGACATGGCGGATCTGACCCGCAATCTTTTGAACAAAGGCCATGCCTATGAAAAGCTGCATTCCGTGTATTTTGACATATCCAGTGTTGCTGAATACGGACACCTGTCCAGGATGGATATCCAGAAAATCCGCCCGGGTGCAACAGTGGACCTGGATGATTATGAAAAACACAACCCCAGGGATTTTACGCTGTTCAAACGGGTCCGGTTGTCTGATCTGCGCCAGGGCATTGGTATGAAAACCGAATGGGGCACTGTGCGGCCCTCTTTGCACCTGCAGTGTGCAGCCATTTCCATGGCCCATCTGGGTGCACCGTTTGACATACACACCGGCAGCAGAGAGCTTGTGTTTCCCCACCATGAAAATGAAAGGGCCATTGCCAGGGCGGCCTGCGGACACCAGCTGGCCAATATTTGGCTGCATTGCGATCCTGTGCAGTATGACGGCTCTTTGGGCAAACAAAACATGGATGCGCTCACCCTGGATACCCTGGCAGATCAGGGGTGGGATTACAACACCGTCCGTTTCTGGCTCATGTCCGGTCATTACCGCAGGGGACTGGTTCTGTCGCACCGTGCACTCAGCGATGCAAAGGCAACCCTGGCCAAAATCAACCGGTGTATTGCAGCCCTGGAAAACCGTGGATCCAAAAACTGGGAAAACAAGGAGTCCTACGGGGGAATAGACCAGCTGGTGTTTGATATCCGCCAGGGGGTTCTGGCAGCCCTGGCAGATGATTTAAAAATTTCAGCCGCCATTGCCTCTGTTTTAGCCAGTGTCAGGAAAATTAATGCCCTGATGACAGAAAACCGGATCAGTTCCGCTGATGCAGAAATGATTCTGGAAGGATTCAGGGAAATGGACAGCATATTACAGGTATGTGATTTCGGTAAAAAAATGGAATACGACAAAGAGGTGAAAGATCTTCTTGCCAAACGGCAGGATGCCAGGCAGAACCGGGACTGGAAATCCGCGGATGCAATACGGGATACGCTTGCTGCCATGGGTGTGCCGGTGCATGATACAAAGGTTGGTGCCAGATGATGGACATGGTTTTTTTCCCCTTTTCCCACGTGGACAACTATCAGCGCAGGGTGTTGACAACAGTTTTTCCTTACTTTACATACCTGCCCCTGGCAGCAGATCTCTTAGAAACCTGTCCCATGAGATCCTGGGTGAAAAGAGGGGTGGCAGTTCCTGTGTTCACATCAGGTACCCGTCTCAAACAGGTGGAATCCAAGGTTGCAGCCTGGCTGGAATGGGCGGCCCTGCACAAGGGCAACCAGAGAAACCTGAAGACCCTGGCCAGAAAAGGACCTTTTTTCATTGATGATGCCGCACCCGGTGCCATCCAGTCAGAACTGCTGACAAGAATCCGGCAGGACGGTTCCGTGCCCGCCCCGGCCCGGGCAGCAGCATCTGCTGACCCCCTGCTGTTTTTGAAGATTGCCCAGATCACGGATGCCCACAATGCGGCCATTGATGATGAACTGGCCGGTCTTGAAAAAAAACAGGCAGCCCTGTTTTCAGAACTGAAAGGAGAACCAGATGCACAGGTGCCGGAAACAGAGGTGGTATCCTTTCAGGATCCGGGAGAAGCCATGACCGAAGCGCGCATCCGTGCCTGGGCTGCCTGTGCAGGAGAGGAAAAAATTTTTGCCGGTGACCGGCCGCTGCTGTTGATTACCACCAGCAGCGCGGTTTTTGACCTTCTTGCGGCAATTTCCGACCGGGCCATAAATGCCCTTGACATTGATTGTATAAAAGTGCATGAAGATGGGTGTGCGCGCAAAAAGGAATGGCAAAACCATTTTCTGGATACGCTGGAACAGATAGTGACAGCGCCGTATCCAAAAGGGCCTGCACCAGCGCAGAAAGATCTGGCGCAGGCAACAGATGGATGCAGGGTGAATGCCCGCATCCAGGTGGGTGTTTTTTCGGGTTCGGATTTGGAAAAACATACCGGGCTGCCCGGCCCGAAAGTTGTTGTCTGCCGGGTGGCGGTAAAAGCATAAAAAGCTTGATTTTACCAAAGGACATGTTATAAAAGCGTTTTTTAAATCAGTTACATCAAATTGATATAAAAATGGGTTTATAATCGAATGATGTTAATTTTTTTTAGGAGGCTGTAAAAATGGCATTTACCCCAATTGTTGACGAATCAAAATGCGTTGGTTGTGAAGAATGTGTGGACGTTTGTCCTGTGGAAGTATTTGAAATGGAAAATGAAAAGTCAGTTCCGGTCAATGCGGAAGAGTGCATGGGATGCGAGAGCTGCGTGGAAGTGTGCGAAGAAGACGCGATCGTTGTTGAAGAAGACTAGCGCTTTTGTGCATATGGCATCTGCCGGACCATTGCAGCACCTGCTGTAACCTGTCTGGTCTCTGCCTGGATGCCGGAACCGGCCCTGTAAATGATCACAGGGCGGTTCCGGCATTTTTTTTGGGCTTTTCAGCCCTTTTCCCGCCGGCCCGGTTTAAAACCGCAGCGACAGGCAGCTTAATCCCCCGTCCAGTTTTCTGAATTCAGATACATCCAGGGCAATGGTTTCATATCCGTTGTTTTCTATCATATCCCTGGTTTTTGCAAATCCTTCCGGCACCAGTACCCGGTCATTGATCCATACGCAATTGGCTGCATAGGCTTCTGCATCATCCACAGGCAGGACTGTGAACCCGGCCAGTTCCGGTTTGGTTAAAAATTCCCCCCAGGCCAGCAGGCAGTTGTTTTCCAGATAGGAAATCCCGGTTTTCAGGTGGAGCACTGACCGGAGACGTATTGTAGATACCGTGTATCCATGGGGTGCCAGGATTTTTTCGAGCTGGTCCGCCCCTGCTGCATTGGTCCGGTCGGACAGGCCCACATAAAAATGGTCCTTTACCATCATCACATCACCGGCATCCAGGGTGCCTGGTGCCTGAATTTCAGCCATGGGCCGGTCACAGCCGGCCATGGCACGGGCCACATCCCGGGTTTCCCCCCGCCTGGACTCAGCCCCGGGCCGGGTGATAACAACACACCGGCCGGTGACAAGGCAGGTATCCTCAATAAAGGTGGAGTCAGGAAAGGCGTCATCAGGATCAAGGGCAACAACCGCCAGGCCGCAGGTTTCCAGGGCCCGGATATAGTCTTGGTGCTGCTTTGCGGCCAGGGCATAGTCAGGTTTTCCCATATCGGCATGGCTGATGCCGTTGACCATGTTTTTACACGGTGTTTTTACAATGGCGCATGTGAACATTGGTGTGTCTCCAGCTTGGTTGTCAGGTGGACGGGGCAGCCAGGGCCCTGTCCGGCCGGGTGGTCAGGTAAATTCCGGAAAAAACCAGTGCTGCCCCCACAACAAGTGCCGGGGTAAGGGGTTCATCCAGGATCAAAAAGGACAGAACAATGGCGCTCACAGGGACAAAATTGATGAAAACACCGGCTTTTGTGGGACCGATTTTCTGGATACCCTGATAATACCAGAAAAATCCCAGAACCGTGCCGAAAAAACCCAGATAAAAAAGGGCCCACCAGTTTTCCGCCGTGTACAATGGAACAGCCTGGAACAGTCCGTTGGAAAGGGCCGGGAAAAACAGCATCACAGTGCCGGCCACAGAGGCATAACACACAGCCGCCACCGGAGAAAGGGTTTTCATCACCTGCTTTCCCAGAAGGGAATAGGACACCCAGGAGAACACACATCCCAGGATCGCCAGCTCACCCGGACCTGTGCCGCTGTGGAAAAGACTGGACAGGTGTCCGTTGGAAATGACTGTTACGGCACCGGTGACCGACAACAGCAGTCCCATAATTTTTCCGGCAGTCAAAGACTCCTTGAACAAAAGCGCGGCAAACAGACTGATGAAAATCGGGTTGGTGGCAATGATCAGGGAGGCCCGGTTGGCATTGATATGGGTTAATCCGGTGAAAAAGAACAGGTTATAGGCAAATATGCCGGTCAGACCGGACAGCAGAATCCAGAATACCTGGGCCGGTTTTATGCGCGGCAGTCTGCCTTCCAGCCGGATGGTCAGAATTATCAGAAAAAAAGATGCAATGGCAAACCGCAAAAATGCCGCACACTGGGGAGCTACCTCTCCGGCAATTTTTTTCCCGGCAATAAAGGTGCCGCCCCAGAAAAATGCGGTTAAAAACAGCTTGATAACGGTCACCTGGAAAATCCTTTTTTGTCCTGGGTGTCAAAAAATGGGTGTACAAAATCTGTGTCAAAATGGCTGTATTTGCACAGATTCTGAGTCAAAAGTCAACCATAGTGTCGTAATCTCTGAATATTTGCCATAAACGTGCCAGGTTTTCCGGTCACTGTGTGCAGCACTCTGTCCCAAACCCCGCCCCTGTTGGTGTCCTGTGCCCGGCCCGAGATCGTCGGGGGCTTTCCATAGAAGCGCATGCTGCTATAGCAAATATGCAGCCGCAATCTGTTGCCGGTACAATTGTTTAACAGGGCTTTACAATATTCAGGCCTTTGCCGTATAACATGGGGGAAGTATTTTGACTGTTTTCGTCCACAGGATCATTGAAGATCCTGCGGCATCCGGAACCGCCGCCAGGGGAGCTTAATGCATGTACAACAGAACAACCGGTTTTCATCCCAGAGTATCTGCAAAATTCTGGTAAATGCAAAGCTGATATCACCAGACCAGGCAAGGGATCTG
>JAZBPL010000192.1:0-3863 GCA_036351635.1 Desulfotignum sp. | reverse complement strand
CGTGATTGCAATTTCCCCATACAAAGGCATTGGCAGCGGCAAGTGCACGCCTTTGCCGTCTTGACTTTCTGTAACCTATGGGTTACATTTCTGTCATGAAAATCAAACAGACACCCCGGTTCAAAAAATGGATATCCGCGCTGAAAGACAAGCAGGCAAAAGCGCGGATATTGATCCGGTTAAAACGGATGATTGAAGGGAACCCCGGTGATGTGAAACCGGTTGATGCAGGTGTCTATGAGATGCGAATCCACGTTGGAAAAGGATACCGGGTCTATTATATCGCGCTTGAAACTGTGATCATTGTTCTGCTGTACGGTGGGGACAAATCGTCTCAGCGAGAGGACATAGAGCGGGCCAAGAAAATGGCCGCCGAAGCAAGGAGGGAAGCATGGAAATACAAGATTTAGATATCAGCGAATATCTGGATGACCCGGAGGTCATAGTGGAATACCTCAATGCAGCCATCGAAGAAAACGATCCAGCATTCTTCCTCCGGGCTGTTGGTGACGTTGCCAAGGCCAGGGGTATGACCAATATATCAAAAGAATCCGGTGTCAAAAGAGAAGCCCTGTACAGGGCACTGTCCGGAAATGTTCAACCGAAATTCGATACCATCATGAAGGTGCTTCGGGCCGTCAATTTCAAGCTGAAAGTGGAGCAGTCCGGACCCTGATCTAACATCAAGATGCCGTGATTGCAATTTCCCCATACAAAGGCAGATGGTCCGATACCATGCGGGTTTCATAGTCCATGGGCACTTTGACATCCTTCACCGAGAAATGGCGGGAAATAAAAATATGGTCAATCCGCCTGACCGGCAGCCAGGAAGCAAAGGTGGGTCTTGGGTACCGCCTGTTTTTATACACCTTCTGAATGTCAAAAAGATGCCGGCAAAGGGTTTTGTACACAAATGATCCGGGGCCGGCATTAAAATCACCACACAGGATCACGGGCAGCCCGGAACAGCGGTCATTGCATACCCAGCTGCAGCCGGCCAAAGCCGCGGCCTGCAGCTTGCGGTCTTTGGCCCGCAGGCCCAGGTGGGTATTCAACACCTGTACACCTCCCAGTGGTGTTTCCACCCTGGCCATCATCACCCCCCGGTTTTCCAGAGGTTTGGCTGCAAACGCGGCCGGCAGGCACCCGCAGTTCAGGTCATGTACGGGAAACCGGCTCAGGAGTGCCAAACCGTATCTGCCGCTGGGACTTTCCTTGAGTGTATAAAAATCAAAAGACATGTCAAGGTGATCAGCAACATAGGCTGCCTGGTTGATATAACCGGACCGCCGGTGACCGACATCCACTTCCTGGAGTGCAATAATATCCGCATGGAACCCTGCAATCAGTTTTGCCGTTCTGGCAGGATTGTATCTGCGGTCCATGTTCCGGCAGGAATGAATATTATAACTGAGAATTTTCAGGGTGTTCATGGGACACATACCCGTTTCGATAGTCTTGTATCAGGTGTCTGAGATCACGGGGACGCAGATATGTTTTTTTTGAATTCAGATATTGGGGAAGCACTACCATACCGCGCGTTTCTTCCCTGCCGGGTCCCCCGTGGGCACCGCTTTCAATATTGAATGACAGGGGCGTATCCGTGGGATCCCATCCGGAAATCACAATGTCCCCGGCATCCGCATGACAGCAGACCCGTGCCAGATCTTCAGCCGTCTGGGCGGCAAACGGATGATCTTTTCCCAAAACCCTTGAAAACTGCTGCGCCAGATCAAAGGTCCCCTGTGCGTTAACGGCAACAATGGACTGGTTGTCCCTGTAAAGCACCAGAGGGATGTGAACCGATTGGACCAGCGCCCGGGCAAATTTGCGCACAAATTCCCTGGAGGGCATACCCGGCAGATACACATGGCCCAGCGGCCCCATGGTAGTGATCTCTATTTTTTCCCGGGATACCGGACCGCTGTCTTTTTGCAGGTTTTCAGAAAACGGGCGGTTCATTATATATGCCCGGGCTTTTTTGTACAGCCCGTCCAGGGTATTGTCGTAAGATCCTGAATGGGCATGCGCTGCATCCGGGTTCAGGTCATCATAGGCATTTCGTATGGCCTCTTTTACCGGAATCCCGTACCGGCTGCCGTACCAGGTGACCGTTTCCTGCCCGTGATCGGAATAGATGATGGTTTCGTATTTTCTGCAGCTGGATTGACCGGCTGCCCTGCAGATATCTTTGATGGTGTCATCAATGCCCTTGAGGCTCCAGTGGGCGAACATGGATCCCGGGCTCCTGCGGTGGGCCTGTTCATCATAGCCCAGAAAACTGGCACATACAATGGGAACGCCGCTGCCCACAGCCAGCTTGGTCCGGAACGAGACCAGTTCTCTGAGAATGACACAGATTAAAATGCGGGCAGGAATAAATACGAGTTCTTTGATCAACTTTCTTCCCTGAACAAGACCCCGGAAAAAATCGGTCACCGCCAGAAAAAATTCTAAAATGGTCACCACCAGAATACGAACAAATTTTCCCGTATGCAAAAGCAGCAAAAAAAGCAGTTTCAAAGGATTGACGGTGCTGGCAATGGATTCCAGCGACATGGTCTGGGAGCAGTACCGGGCCTGGGCCGCCCCTCCCGTAAAAATGGTGGAATAGGTGTGTCCCCCGGACAGCAGCGGAGCGCCTGATTTTTCCAGACGGTCTCCGATACGGTTGGCGGTCTGGGGATAAAAACTGACGTGCCGCTGTTGTTCGCTGCGGGATATGAACTCAAATGCAGGCACACAGGATTTGACCCCGTAAAAAAGCTCTCCCTGAAAAGCCGGGGTGGTGGAAGGCATACCCGAATACATGGGTTTACAGCCCCACCGGCCGTTGCGTATCTGCTTTTCAAGAATGGGCAGCCGGCCGGCTTGCAGGGCTTTTTGAAACTGGGTCATGGAAAGTCCGTCTATCTGAATCAGAACCAGGCCCGGAACATCTTCTGCAGTATCCGAGTGCGGCAGGCCCAGCAGCCGCATTGACCATTTGTTCCGGGAAATATTTTTGAAAACCCATTGGACCATCTGTTTTATCCGGACAAACATCGTGGTTATCCTCTATCGTTTTTTTTATCTCTGCGTTTTTGCGCATAATTGTTTTCCTGTCTGGCCTGGGCCGCTTTTTCTTTGTTCTGTTCATCCACGGCCTGGTGGTGGGCAGATTCTCCGTCACTGTCCTTTGACCGTTTTCCCAGGGAATAGATGGTTTTTTCCCTGCCGTACAGAACCAGGGTATCTCCGGGATATATTTGTGTTTCCCCCCTTGGCACCCCCACATAACTGCCGTCATCACGATGAATGCCCAAAATCAGTATGCCTTCTTTATTAAGGCTGCACCTGGCCAGGTTTTTGTGGGCAATCCAGTCATTTTTTTCCACAGCCAATTCCCGGACACAATATTCGCCGGAAAGGTTCAAAAGTTCTGTGAAATCAAGTATTTTTAACTTTTGCCAGCGGCCCAGGGCCTTTTTCATGGCCTGGTTCATCCAGATTTCGATATGCCTGGATCTGGCAAGAAACCACAATGCGCACACCCCGGCCAGCAGCCACAACAGACGTAACAATCGCTGGGGATCATCCCCGTTTGAGCCGAAAGACAGAATAAGTGAAATAATGATACTGACAAAACCGGCGCTCCTGGCGATCATCAGCCAGGTGATGATCTTTCTTCTGGCCGGATTTCTCATGATTTTCTCAGCTTCACCAGTAGTAAAACCGGTTCCGGTGAATGCGGAACGGGCCTGAAAACTTGCCAGCTCCCAGGACAATCCGGTCAGATGCAGGGCAATGCTTGCCAGGCGTATGATAACCATGGACACGCCCAGTACGGTCAATGAGGCGATGATACCGATGATGCCTGCCAT
>JAZBPL010000191.1:0-15626 GCA_036351635.1 Desulfotignum sp. | reverse complement strand
TCAGGCCATGATTGTTATAATTGTAACGACACCTTGTTGCATTTTTATTCCAGTGTAAACCGCCATGCACAGAACCAGTCATCCGGGTGCTGGTCCGGCGGGCATCCGATGCATGCAGTTTTGATGCGGGAATCGATTGCCCTTGCAAAATATGTGTATTCAACCAGTCCTGCGGATTTACACGGATAATCGGGCATGCCTTTGCGCTTTCTTGCCGCCTGGACCCGGCATGCATTCATCTGGAATACAAAACTTTGTGGCCCTTCGTCAACAATTGATTGCGTGTTGATGAAAGAATACATCCGAAAATCCAGGGCTTTTTTTAACCCTGCCAGTCCCGGATTTTTGCCCAGATCCAAAAACTGTTTAATCCCATGGGCCTCATACGGGGAAAATTTTCCCCAGCAGGAATCATTACACCGTTTGGCATCATTCATGCCATGAGCGGATTCCACTGCCTGGAACCAGACCCCGTCCATGACCAGCCAGTTTTTGGCAAGGTCCTGTAAACATCTGTTCATAAGATCTTCATCCATATCTGACAACGCTTTGGGCAGGCCGTCCTGCATCTCGAATCCCAGGGTGACCGCCATGCGGTGCATTGCAATTTTCATGGCTTTCGGGGTCACGGCATCCATACTATCCAGGGCCTTTTCCATGCCCAACTGGTGCCGCACCTCCCCGAACCAGAATCCGTAATGCATGACCATGCGCATGACCATATCCATCATTAACCGGCCCTTGTCTTTTTTTGACAATCCAAGGTAACCGGATTGGCTGTGTTCCATGAGGTCGCCTCCTTTTATTTTGCATCTTCCCCTGATAAAAACAGATACGTCTCTTTTCTCCCTGCCAAAAAACAGTCTCTGTCAATTTTCATTGTCTGACCCATGGTCAGGTGCCCCCTGAACGCAAAAAGCTGCAGTTACATCCTGCAGCCATTTGCCTGCCCCGTGCCTGAAAATTGCGCATAAAGCCCGAGATATTTTTGTGCTTCGGCATTTTTTCCCCGCTTTTTGCACCCATTGCCGTAAATCAGGCATTTTTCCTGTAATACGGCTGTTGCAGCCGCTTTTTGTTCCTGGTTCAACGCTTCTGACTGCACCAGGTGCAGCAACGAAGCGATGCGGTATCTGTCCTGGGAGTGGCTGCGGGAAAGCTGGTCATCATGCCCGCCGTATTTAACGGTCAGTGGCCTGTCTATGAGATATATGGGGATATCCGTGCTGATGCGCAGCCACAGGTCATAATCTTCACAAACCGCAAAATCCTGGTTAAACATGCCTTTGAGGTCAAAAACCGCTTTTTTCATCATCACGGCTGAAGGACTCACCAGGCAGCGGTGAAGGGATGGTCCAAAGATCATGCCGGATGGTTTTTTGTGCTTTTGCATGGGATTGACCCGCTTTCCATTCCGGATCCAGATCTCCTGGGTCTGGCAGATCATGGCATCGGGATGCTCGAAGAAAAAATCCATTTGGCAGGCCAGTTTTTCCGGCTTCCAGGCATCATCCGAATCCAGCAGGGCAATATAATCTCCACAGCTGTTGCGAATCCCCAGATTTCTTGCCGCGCTCACCCCCTGGTTGGACTGGGTAAACACCCGGATATTTTTGTCATAGGCAGCCAGAAGGTCCGGGGTATCATCTGTGGATCCGTCATCCACCACAATGATTTCTTTGGGCGGCAGGGTCTGGGCCAGGACGGAATCTATGGCATTTGCCAGGGTCCATGCCCGGTTACAGGTGGGAATGATCACGCTGATCTGTGGTGAAAACCTGTTTTCCATAACATATGGCTATACCATGCCCGGGCCTGTTTAGGCAAACCGGTTTTGCCCCGGCAGCTGCGGCACAAATGGCCTAACCATTTTAAAATTTTTAAAATAACAAGCATATTCAAGGCCATAGCTAAATTTTTGTCTTGATTTTTACAAAAAAATCCCCAATAATGAGATTTGTTCTTTTTTATATGGGTAATCCTTGACAAGCCCATCCAAATCACTTAATGAAAGCCCTTAAATTTTGGATTAGCAGCATCTTATGAATATGAGGATATTATGGCAAAAGGCAAATCAGTCACACATGTAATTGATACACACTGGTGCAAAGGGTGTGGTATCTGTGTTCATTTCTGTCCCAAAGATGTACTGGAACTGGACACAGAAGGCAAAGCCCGGGCAGTTCGACCGGAAGATTGCATCGCCTGCAAGCTGTGCGAGCTTCGATGCCCTGATCTGGCAATACAAATACAAGAAACGCGGGAAGGGGAAAATGACTCTACAAAATAATATCAGGTTTGTTCAGGGGAATGAAGCCTGTGTTGAAGGGGCACTCTATGCAGGTGTCAATTTTTTCGCAGGATATCCCATCACCCCGTCCACGGAAATAGCGGAACACCTGGCTGAAAGGCTTCCCCGGCAGGGTGGAAAATTTATCCAGATGGAAGATGAAATTGCTTCCATGGGCGCCATTCTCGGGGCATCCCTCACAGGCAAAAAAGTGATGACCGCCACATCAGGCCCCGGATTTTCCCTGAAACAGGAAGCTTTGGGGTATGCATGCATGGCTGAAATTCCCTGTGTGATTGCCAATGTGCAGCGGGGCGGCCCCTCCACAGGCAATCCCACCCATGTGAGCCAGGGGGATGTGAACCAGGCCAGATGGGGCACCCACGGGGATCACGCCATCATTGCTCTGACCGCATCCAACAACCAGGATGTGTTTAAAATTACGGTGGAAGCCTTTAACCTGGCGGAAACATACCGCACCCCTGTTATCATCCTCCTGGATGAGGTGGTGGGCCACATGCGGGAGAAACTGACCATCCCGGACTCCGAAGAGATCCCGGTTGTGGGGAGACTTCGCACTGCCGTGGCAAAAGGGGTGGATTACCATCCCTATCTTCCCAGAGAAGACGGCCGCCTGCCCATGTCTGACTTCGGTGCAGAACACCGGTACAATGTCACGGGTCTTTTTCATGACATGTGGGGATTTCCCAGCAACAACCCCAAAGTGGTGAGCGAACTGCTGCGGCACCTGGTGGACAAGATCGAAAACAATGCAGAAAACATTACCATGTACAAGGAATACTGGCTGGATGATGCAGATTACATTCTGGTCTCCTACGGATCTTCGGCCCGGTCCGCCATCCACATCGCCAAAAACCGACGGGCCAGGGGCGTCAAAATAGGGGTCCTGGAGCTCCAGACCCTGTGGCCGTTTCCCACCGACATGGTCAGGGAAAAATGCGCCAATGCCAAAGCTGTACTGGTGGTGGAGATGAACATGGGCCAGGTGGTCACCCAGGTGAAAAGCGCTGTGGACAATCCCCACAATGTGTTTCTGGCCAACCGCATTGACGGCCAGCTCATCTCACCCACTGATATCAAAACCATTCTCAGAATGATCCAGGGAAAGGGGGTATAACATGGCCACAAAGGAATTTGATTTCAAAGACTATATACGGTCCCGGTTTTTTCCCCATATCTGGTGCCCGGGCTGCGGTCACGGCATTGTTCTGGGCTCTCTGCTCCGGGCCATCCATGAACTGGGCCTGGACAAAAATGAGATTGTCATGACCTCAGGCATCGGGTGTTCTTCCAGGATCTCGGGATATGTGGATTTTCATTCCCTGCACACCATCCACGGCCGGGCCCTGACCTTTGCCACTGGGGTAAAACTTGCCAAGCCCGGCATCACCGCCATCGTGCCCATGGGAGACGGGGATGCCCTGGCCATCGGCGGCAACCACTTTATCCATGCGGCCAGGCGCAACATCGATATCACCGCCATTGTGATGAACAACCGGATCTACGGCATGACCGGGGGCCAGTTTTCTCCCTTGTCCGGCCTGGGCAAAAAAGCCACCACCGCCCCCTTTACCACCATTGACAACCAGTTTGATGTAGTGGAACTTGCAAAAAGCGCAGGTGCCACTTTTGTGGCACGGTCAACAGTTTTCCATGCCACGGAATGCAAGGATATGCTGAAAAAGGCCATTTCCCACAAGGGGTTTTCCGTGGTGGAAATTTTGTCCCAGTGCCCCACTTACTACGGCAGAAAAAACAAAGAAGGGGATGCAGTCCAGATGATGGAAGGATTCAAAACCAATACCGTAAAGCTTGGTTCCAAAAAACTGGAAAAGAATCCTGACCTTATCCAGCGGGGCATTTTTGTGGAAGACACGCAAAAGGCGGAATATTGTGAGGCCTATGACAAAATCATCGCCACTGCAATGAAAGGAAATGCATAATGGAACGTTCACGACTTGTTTTTTCGGGTTCCGGCGGCCAGGGCGTGATTACAGCAGCCATCCTCCTTGCCAAGGCAGCCGTGTTATTTGAAGGAAAAAATGCCACCCAGTCCCAGAGCTACGGGGCAGCAGCCCGGGGCGGTGCCACCAGAAGCGATGTACTGATATCTGAATCAGATATCTATTTTCCCAAAGTGGTCCAGCCCAATATTCTGGTGAGCCTGACCCAGGAAAGTTACAACACCTTTTCAGGCATTATCCGGCCCGGCGGTCTGCTGCTTGTGGACAGCAAATTTGTGTCCATCGAAAAAAAGGTGGATGCCAAACACATTTCTCTGCCCATGTATGAAACGGTCATGGAAAAAGTCGGCAAACCCATCGTATTCAATATATGCATGCTCGGTGCCCTGCTTGGCGCCACAGGCCTGGTACAGGCCCAATCCATTCTCAAGGTCCTGGAAACCTCCATTCCCAAAGATTTCATGGATATGAACAAAAAAGCCCTGGAACTGGGCATGGAAATGGGGGAAGCTGCAGCCATTTAAGGGCTTTAACGTCCTTTTTCCCAATGCAAACCAAAACAACACCCCTGGTGAATGTAGATTTTGCACCAGGGGTGCTTATTTTTCCCCCGGATTTTAGATTTATTTGCTGTCCCACAGGGAACAAAAGCAGGCCCAGGTAAGATCCAGCAGGCAGTTTATTCTGATGGATCTGGATCTGGCTGCCCTTCGGCGGCACTTTTCCCTGTGGGAAACAGGTCCTGGACATGCAACCCCTTGATCTTTTTCAAACAGTCCTCAAGGGCCCGGGGTTCTGTGTCTCCGGCACCCTGGTGTTCCGGTTTTGCCACGATATTGACCAGATTCGGCACGGCAATATACGCACCTGCCAGATGCCCCTGGATTTTCTGGTGCACATCGATATAGATCATCCGGCCGTTGCGGATGAGATTATACCGGGTAATACGGGTCAATATATCATTTACATGAAGGTCCATAGTCTTTCCTCTGAAAATTTTGACATTGACTATTGTCTACCAACAGTTCATCATACAGGTTTTGCAGACAATGAAAACAAAAACATGCCATGACAGCACCTGAAAAAACTCCCTCAGACCTTGTGGCGGACTGGAACACCCTTCACCGGGTGTTTATCCGGCCTGAAGATGAAAAAAGCCGGCAGACCCTGGTGAAATACATGGAACAGATCCTGTTCGGGCTCCATGATTTTCTCAACACCCATGTGGGGGTCACCGAAGCCATCCCCCTGGCATCCCTGGCCGAATCCTATACAGATACCCTTATCAACCGTGATCCGGAAAAAAAACTGGCTGATGTGATCAAGGACATCATCAACGAAATTGCTCCCAGGGCTGTGAATGTGGCGTCCCCTTATTTTATAGGCCACATGACCTCGGCCATACCCTTTTTCATGGTGCATCTCAAAGCCATTGCCGCAGCTTTGAACCAGAACCTGATCAAGCTGGAAACCTCCAAGGTGCTGTCCGTGCTGGAAAAACAGGTGCTGGCCAAGATGCACCGCATGATCTTTGACAAACCGCCCGCATTTTATGATGCCCATGTCCAAAATGTGGATACCTCTTTGGGCCTGTTCACCAACGGCGGCACCACAGCCAACATCACGGCCCTGTGGGTGGCCAGAAACCGGTGCCTGCCCCCCACAGAACATTTTTCAGGTGTTGAAACGGATGGCATGGCCGCTGCCATGACAGCCCATGATCTGGAACGGCTCGTGGTGCTGGTGTCTGAAAGAGGCCATTTTTCTTTAAAAAAAGCCGGTGGTATACTGGGCATTGGAAACCGCAACATCATTGCAGTGGATGTGGATGAATACCACCGGGTGGACATGGCAAAGCTGACCCGGCTGGTGGAAAAAGTTTCCCGGGATAAAAAAACAAAGATTGCCGCCATAGTGGGTATTGCCGGTGCCACGGAAACCGGCAGTATTGACCCCCTGTCCCGGATGGCGGTGCTGTGCAAAAAACACGGGATCCATTTTCATGTGGATGCTGCCTGGGGCGGCCCGGTACTGCTGTCGGAAAAATTCAGCCCCCTGCTGGGCGGGATACAGGCGGCTGATTCCGTAACCATCGACTGCCACAAGCAGTTTTACATGCCCATGAGTGCCGGCATGGTCTATTTCAAAAACCCGAAAGCCCTGGACCGGATCGCATACCATGCCGGATACGTAAACCGCAAAGGGTCGGTGGACCTGGGAATCAAGACCCTGGAGGGATCACGGGAGGCAAGCTCCCTGATCCTGGACAGCGCCCTGAAAATAATGGGATCCCGGGGATACGGCCTGATGATCGATCACGGCATTGAAACCACCAGGCTGTTTGCACATAAAATCAGGGCCCGGGCCCTGTTCCAGCTGGTGACAGATCCTGTGCTCAACATTCTCACCTACCGGGCAGTGCCGTCCCTTCTGCGGCAGTACCTGGATGCTGACCTGCCCCCATCCCGGCGGGAGCACCTGGATGCCTGTCTGGATGAAATCAACACCCATCTCCAGCGGGTTCAGCGCGAGGCCGGCAAAAGCTTTGTGTCCAGAACCTGTTTAAAAATCCGCCCCGGCGACAGCCACACGGCCGTGGTGCTGCGGTCAGTCATCATGAATCCCTACACCACTGGAGACACCCTTGACCAGATCCTGGATGAACAGGAGGCCATCCTGCAGACCATGAAAATTCCCGATCATTTTCAGAGGATCGATTTCATGGCCCCCATATAGGTCCGCAGCTTTCTGCCCACCTTCTCCACAGAGGTGGTACTGACGGCATCATTGACCTGAATCAGCCGGATATTGTCCACCCCTGTGTCTGTAAGATCAAGGCCTTTGCCGATGACATCCACATCTATGGTTTCCATGAATTGTTCCAGCAAAGGCACAGCTGCATGGGAAAACTGATAACACCCGTATTCCGCGGTATCGGAAATCACCACGTTCATTTCATACAGCTTTTTGCGGGCAATGAGATTGGCGATGAGCGGCACCTCGTGCAATGATTCGTAATAGGCGGAATCTGCAACAATACCGGCAGCCACCATGGTATCATAGGCCAGTTCCACCCCGGCCTTGACCATGGCCACCATGAGAATACCATGGTCAAAGTACTCCTGTTCCGGGATGTCCGCCTGCTGGGACACCGCTTTTTCAAAAGGGGTGTCAGCTGTCTGGGCCCGCCATTTGAGCAGGTCGGCATCATCATTGGCCCAATCTGCCATCATGGTTTTGGAAAAATTTCCAGACATGATGTCATCCATGTGCCGGTTGAACAGCGGGGTCAGGATATCTTTCAACTGCCCGCTCAGGTCATGGGCCATGATTTTGGCAGGATTGGACAACCGGTCCATCATGTTGGTGATACCCCCGTGCTTCAACGCCTCGGTAATGATCTCCCAGCCGTACTGCACCAGTTTTGAGGCATATCCTTCATCCATGCCTTTTTCCATCATTTTGTCATAACACAGCAAAGAGCCCGCCTGGAGCATGCCGCACAGGATGGTCTGTTCCCCCATGAGATCGGACTTCACCTCTGCCACAAAAGAGGACTCCAGCACCCCGGCCCGGTGTCCGCCGGTGGCGGCAGCATAGGCCTTGGCCAGTTCCAGTCCTTCTCCTCTCGGATCGTTTTCCCGGTGCACGGCAATCAGGGTGGGCACCCCGAATCCCCTCTTGTACTCTTCTCTGACCTCGGTTCCCGGGGATTTGGGGGCCACCATGATCACGGTGATATCTTCCCTGATTTTCATGCCCTCTTCCACAATATTGAACCCGTGGGAATAGGACAGGCAGGCATTTTTTTTCATCAGGGGCATGACGGCTTTGACAACCGGTGTATGCTGTTTATCCGGTGTCAGATTGATCACCAGATCAGCGGACGGCAGCAGGTTTTCATAGGTATCCACAACAAATCCGTGTTCTGTGGCATTTTTCCATGACTGGCGCTTTTCAGCAATGGCTGCGCCCCGCAATGCATAGGAAACATCCAGTCCGCTGTCCCGCAGGTTGAGGCCCTGATGAAGTCCCTGGGCGCCGCACCCCACGATCACAATTTTTTTGCCTTTCAGGGCATCTGCCCCTGAAAATTCACTGGTATCCATGAATCGGCACCGGGACAGCTCAGCCAATTGCAGCCGCAAAGGCAGTGTATTAAAATAGTTTTCACCCATTTGTATCTCTCTCTCCTTGATGTAAAACATGTACACCTAAATGCCTTACGCCTCAGTTCCTTTCTGCAAAAAAAAGAAAATGAGAAGGGGCAGTTTGGTTAGGGATTTCCCGCGTTTTTTTGGGGGTTTATTGTGATCTATTTTTTGTCTTACGTCAAATAAATCATTTGCAATCTGGATATTCGGCATAATCATGCCTGGTTTTCGGTCTTTCTGTGCAGCACGCTGTCACCGGCCCAGCCCCCCCTGGTCGTGTCCTGTGCCGGGCATTGTACAGGTATCCCTGTCACACAGAATCAAACAGATCCAGTTGTTCTCCCCGGGTTCCTTTTCTGATTTTTCCAGGGGCCTGTTCTCCGGTTTTTGCTGCTTTCGCAGGGGCAGTGTCTCCTGTTTTCGTTTTCTCCGGATACGCCGGTCCATCAGCATAATCCACCTGGAAACCATTTTTTGAAACCTTTTTCACTGCCAGGGGACGGTTGAGCAGCAAGGCCTTTTCCTGACTGGTAATAACCGGGAAACTGTAATGCCTGTTTGTGTGCTTGACAGGTTTATTGTTTTCCAGCCGCTGTGTTATAAAATCCTGGTGCTGCGCCAGCCGCTGGGAAATTACTGTATTTGAAAATGGGACAATGGCATCAGCCCGCAAATCAATGACAGGCGCAAACCCGGTTTCAATTTCAAAACCCACACTGTTCCTGCCGGCAGCCATTGCTGCCAGAGCGGTTGTGCCGATGCCCATGAACGGATCCAGCACCGTATCTTCTTTGACAGAATACATGCAGATCAGGCGGTAGGGAAGCTCAAAGGGAAACGCCCCGCTTCTCAGCCGCAGTGCTGCATCGGTTATTTTCTGGCGGGTGCCTTTCAGATCCATCCATATGTCGGAAAACCACTGGTTTCTTTCCTCCCAGAAAAACGCACTTTCATGCCGCCGCTGCTTTTCTTCCGGGGTTTTAAACACCCGTTTCCCCCCTTTTCTGACAACCAGGATATATTCATGCTCCAGGGTCACATAGGCACCGGCAGGGAGCATGCCGGACCCCATGAATTTATTGGGGGCGTTGGTCTGCTTGCGCCACAGCACCGCCGGAAGCGGGGTAAACCCAAGCGCCAGCAGGCAGGACATGATCCTGGCATGGTTGGGGTACAGCATGAAGTGGCTGTCAAGGGTGCGGGTGGCATCACCGATATTGATGCAGGCAAAGCCCCCCGGCTTCAGCACCCTGTAAATGCCGTGCCATACCCGGTCAAGCTGGCTGTGCATCATCTCATATGCTGCCGGACCGTTTCCCTTTGCCAGGGCTTTTTCCACACCAGGTGCCATTGCGGCAAACACCTGGTCCCACATGGCTATCATGGGATATGGCGGTGATGTTACCACAAGGTCAATGCTGTCTTGTGCAAGCGCCTGTATGTCCCGGGAATCTTCAAACAAAATCTGGTGCTGTGTCTGCATGAATCTGCCTTTTTGTTTTTGGATGCATGATGCCCGGCAGGCCTGGGGATACATTTTTTCTGGGTTTCTGCCCGACGGCCTGACGGGGTAAAGCGGTTATTGCGTGAGACGAAAATTCGGCACATCAAAGGTTTCCACCTTTTTTTGGCCCAGGGCCTGCTGCCGTATCCGGGCGGATTTCACCCGTGCCCGGTCCACGTTTTCTTTGGGAATCTTATGGGCACGGTACCACTGGTCCGGGTTCCCGATAAACGCCAGCAGAATATTCACGGCTTCTTTGGCTGTACTGCATGACTGAATCAACCTGGGGGTAAAGGCCGGGCCGTATTTTTTGGCTGCAATTTTCCGGGTCTGTTTCTGTGCATGTTCCCACAGGTTGTCCGGATCAAGGAGGATAATGGGTGCCAGGGCATTTTCATGCAGCTTCATGGAGGTGATGGTGATGGCCAGCTCCTCGGCACTGCCATACCCCCCGGTGTTGACCACCGGCAGGTTGCTCAGTTTCTGGAGATGGTCCTGCCGGGCCAGGCGCAGCCCTTCATTGTATTTGATCAGCCCGTCACAGGTGGTCAAAGGTGCCTGGTGCTCCCCTTCCAGGTCAATGGCAATGCCCACGCTCATGATGTTATGCTGCCTGGCCAGGTCATTGGCCTCTTTCATGAGCCCGGGGCCCCCGCCGTGGACAATGCCCATTTCATACCCAAGCTGCAGGGCAAGCCTGGAGATCAAATCAATGGTCAGCCGGTTGTCTGCCGCATTGGTATGGGACCCGTAAAACGCAAACCAGTACCGGACACGGTCAAAGCGTTCCTTATCATCGGGTTCCATGAAACACCCGTGGTAGAAACTGTAGAGCTTGTCTGTATCTGAATCATAGCGCAGAAACTCGCACCCGGAATGGTCTGAATGGGTAAGCCGGATCATTTTTTTGACATAATCGTCTGCAAAGGAGGGGTTGTTCATCTGGATGAGAAAAGTTCTCAGCCCGCTTGTTTTCAAGGCATCCACCACCGCAAGATCAGGAAAGGCCCGGCCGATGAACACCCGGGAGTTTACACCACCCAGAACCGACAGTTTGTCCAGGGTGTTTTTGAATTTGCCATTGCCCCGTTCCGGCACCAGGGGGGTGTTTTTACGGTACGTGGATTCCAGGATGGCATTGCGGATAATCTCCAGCTGGGCCTGGCCGAATGGGTCCAGGGCTTTGGGAATGGGGATGAAATTGGCTTTGTTGAGAATCAGGCCCAGGGACTTGTCATCCATGACAAAAAACAGATTGGCGATTTCCGCATTGGTGAGAAGGTCACTCAGGCGGTATCCGTCTTTGACCTTGGTTTTTTCCAGGGGCACGGTCAAGGGATTTTTGGCCCGGTAAAAGCGGATCTTCACCCGTATATGTTTCAGGGCAACCGGCTCCGTGCCAAAGTGAAACAGTTCTACCTGGCGGTCCCTGAAGGTTCTGAAAGGATCCAGGACCCGGGCCGGCAGGTGCGCGATCTGTGCATCTGCCGGATCTGTCTGCACATCGATAATGCCGTAGATATCCCCTAAAGAGATCTTGATGGCACCCACAAACAGATCCCCGGGCTTGAGCCAGGTGTTGTCAATATCAAAGGACATGCGGGAACGGATGGAATGCAGGGCACTGCGCCCCTTTTTAATGACAGCGTTGATGCTGGAAGGACTCATGGCATGGGGTTCAAAACAATACTGGTACGGCTCCAGCTCCATGGCAATATAATCACAGACCCGGCCGGTGGCAGGATCAGTTTCCTGGCAGATGTCAAATCCTTCATAATATCCTTTGCCCGTCTTTTTTCCCACAAAAAGGCGTTTGTGGAGGTAATGGCGGACATCGCTGATCCGCAGCTCCGGATCCATGACCACCAGGCGCCCTATCTCATCTCCTTTTTTAAACAGGTCCAGGGCATTTCCCAGCAGGGGATTGAGGTTCTGGAGACGGGCTTCCACAAAAATATCAGATCCTTCAATCACGGGTGTGCCGCCCGCATCTGTCAGATCTGTTTTAATGCCGATCTGGGCGTTACCACTCCTGCCGGAAAAAATATAAGGCTTTTTTTCCTGGATGGCCCCCCGGATATAATCGGACACAAAAGGAAAATGAAACCGGGCCCCAAGGATATCATTGGGTTTTTTTTGTTTATGCAGTTCCGCAATATACCCGTCAGGGCTGATGATCTGAAATATCTGCATAGATTCTCCTTACAAGAGCAGCAAATTCCGGGCAGAAAACACCGGGGCGGCAGAACAAAAAGCAAACCTTTCGGGTTTATGGGCCATGGACATCGGTTTCATACCTGGATAAATCTGAGATTGGAGGCGTTATGGCGGCTGCCGTATACGGTGCAGGTGGCCTGATCCAGAAACGCCATGTCTGTTTGGGACAATTCCAGTTCCATGGCTCCGAGGTTTTCATCCAGGTATCGGGCGGTTTTCATTCCTGGAATGGGTACCACCTGCCTGTCTTTGGCCAGCAGCCATGCCAGGGCGATCTGGGACACAGAAGCACCTTTCTGGCCGGCAAAATCAGCAAGGGTTTTCTTTACGCCCATGTTTTTAACAAAGTTATCTTTCTGGAACCGGGGCAGATCCAGGCGGTAATCATTTTTTTCAAACCGGGTACCTTCGTTCATGGCGGTGGTGAGCATTCCCCGCCCCAAAGGAGAAAAAGGGACAAATCCAATGCCAAGTTTTCTGCACACCGGCAGGACAGTGTTTTCAACAGATCTTTCAAACAAAGAATATTCCGACTGCAGGGCTGTCACAGGATGTACAGCATGGGCCTTTTCCAGGATTGCGACTGACACCTCGGACAGTCCGATGCACCGGATTTTGCCTGCTGTTACCAGCTGGGCCATGGCACCCACCGTGTCTGCCACCGGCACCCGGGGATCCAGCCGGTGCAGATAATACAGATCAATATGATCCGTTCCCAGCCGCTTCAGGCTTTGTTCACATGCAGTTTTCACATATTCTGGACGGCCGTCCACGGCAAGGTCCCCGTGCTCATCTCCCACAAACCCGAATTTCGTGGCCACCACCGCTTTCTGGCGCCGGTCTTTCAGGGCCCGGCCCAGCAGCTGTTCATTGCCGCCTGCACCATAAACATCAGCAGTATCAAAAAAATTCATGCCCCGGTCCAGGGCCTGGTGAATGGTTTTTACAGCAATATTGGTATCTGCCCGTCCATAGGCATGGGACATGCCCCAGCACCCCAGTCCCAGGGCCGACACCTGCAGTTCTTTCTTTCCCAGGGTCCGGTATTCCATATCCATCTTCCTTTTCAAGCAAAATTTGTGGGCCATTTTTGACACAAGAGATTTGCCAAGTCAAGAAATTGTCTGCCCACATTATGACAAGCAGCACAAATCTTTTTTTCAGATTCCCGGATATCCCGTAATTTTCTGAATCTGAGTATATAAAGGTGCCAGGGCCGGATACATTTTCCTGTAAACCCGGGTGAACAGCTGCCGGTACAGGGCGGCATTGTCCGGATCCGGATCAAACACGGTTTTCACCTGAATCATATGCCCGGCAGCAGCAGCAATATCCGGGTATATGCCCAGCCCTTTTGCCGTAATAATGGCGGCTCCCAGGCCGCTGGTTTCATGGGTCCGGCCCCGGACCATGGGCAGGTTGAAGATGTCTGCCGCAATCTGGCAGATCCGGTCACTCTGGGATGCCCCGCCGGACACCACAGCCTTTTGCACCCGGACCCTGGATTTTTTTTCAATTTTCTGCATGCCGTCCAGCAGGGCAAATCCCAGACCTTCGATAACTGCCCGGTACACATGATCCCGGTTATGCACATCCCCGAACCCGATCATGGCGCCTTTTGCCCCTGGATAATCCAGGCCCGGCCCCCAGTAAGGCTGGACCATGAGGCCCATGGCACCAGGGGATGTCTGTTTCAGGCACCTGTCCAGGATCTGCTCAGCAGGAACACCCAATGTTTGTGCTTCTGTCACCTCTTTATGGGCAAACTGGTCCTTGAACCAGGAGATCATCCAGAATCCCCGGAAAATTTCCACTTCAGGGTTGTAATATCCGGGCATGGGTGCAGGATAGGGCGGCATGAGGGGCAGGGTTTCAAAATAGCTGTCCGAGGCTGTCTGCACTGTGGCCGTGGTACCGAAACTCAGACTCACCATGTGCCGGTCCATGACCCCTGCCCCCAGGGTTTCACATCCCTTGTCCGACCCGCAGGCAACCACTGGTGTACCCGCAGCAATGCCGGTGGCATCAGATGCCCACCGGGAAACCGTGCCGATGATCTCCCCTGCCGGGACCAGGCGGGGCAGTTTTTTTTCAGGCACAGGAAACAACGCCTTTGCCAGGCTGAAGGGACTTTTTGCCCACAATTGTCTTTTGTAATCAAAAGGCAGATGCCCGATCTGACAGGCCAGGGCATCTGCGAACTCTCCGGTGAGACGGTGGTGCAGAAAACCCGACACCTGGACATATTTATGGGTGTTTTTCCAGATATCACCCTGGTGCTGCATGATCCAGTTGCATTTGCCCTGTGCCTGGATATCTTTCAATTTCTGCCCCAGCACCGGGATAAAAAATCCGCATCCCATGATGCCGGTCTTTTTGAATGTGTGATCTGCCCGGCGCTGATCCATCCAGGTGATGGCCGGTCTGAGAACCTGTCCCTGCCTGTCCAGATTCACCAGTGTATTGCGCAGCGCTGCCAGCCCCACACCGGCAATATTTTCAAATATCTGAGGAGCGGTGTGTTTCAGCTCCCGGCATGCGGCCTTCAGACTGTTCCAGTAAATTTCCGGGTCCTGCTCTGCCCGGCCTGGCACAGGACTCACATAAGGGGGGTAGGATTTTTTTGCACCTGCCAGTACCAGGCCTTCTGTGGAAAAAACCATGGCACGCAGACTCTGGGTACCACAGTCAATGGACAGGATATGCCGGTCTGTCATCAGGGGTCCTTTGTTTTTTGTACCGCTTTATGCAGATTCACAAAACGCGCCTTTGTTAAACCAGATCACCGGGTTTTATTCAAGGCTAAATCTTGCCTGCGGCTTTTAACAAACGGCACGGTTCCGTGCATAATTTGAATCCGGGGCAGATTCCCTTTTTGGATACTGAAAATTTTCTTTTAAAAAAACAAACCCGGTGATAGGATGTGTGGTTTGTGAATTTATTATCTGCCGGGAGTTGGAAATGGACACGGAAATTAAAATCAGGGGATATCACACAGACCTGTACCAGCATGTCAACAATGCCAGGTATCTTGAATTTCTTGAAGAAGGCAGGTGGCAGCTGCTGGAAGACCACCTGGATCTTGATGCATTCATGGGGGGCGGATTTTCTTTTTTCGTGGTCAACATCAATATTTCCTACCGCAGCCCGGCCCGGGTGGGAGACACCGTGGTTGTAAGGTCCGGCCTGAAAAAAATCGGCAACACAAGTGCTGTTTTCCAGCAGCAGATTGTTCACAAGGCAACAGGGGCTGTGTGCATTGATGCAGACGTCACCTTTGTCATTGCCGGCACCAGCGGCAGGCCTTTAAAACTGGAAGGAGAACTTGAAGAAAAGCTGTTGCAGATCCCTTTGTTTGAAATTTGAGCCTGCACTTTCCCCGGCATCTCTGTTAGAATCCGTGAATCCATTCACCGGTTGCACAAAAGTGACCGGTCATGGAACCGTTTAAGCTTGGCCTGAACCGCTCCGAATAC
>JAZBPL010000190.1:0-8030 GCA_036351635.1 Desulfotignum sp. | reverse complement strand
TTAAGCGGTCTTGATCTCAATCTGCCGGGGTTTGGCTTCCTCTGATTTGGGCATGTGCAGGGTGAGCACCCCGTTTTTCAATTCTGCTTCTACCTTTTCCACATCAATGGTCTGGGGCACGGAGAAATTGCGCACAAACTCCACATTTCCGAACTCTTCCCAGGAAGCTGCCCCGCTGGTTTCCAGTTTTCTCACACCTGACAGGGAAAGCCTGCCGTTATCTATGTTCACGGAAAGTTCATCCTTAACCACACCGGGCATGTCTGCATACAAAAGGATTTCATCTTCATTTTCATAGATATCCACAGACGGTGCGACTTCGTAAAATTCCCGTGTTTTTTCGATATTCTGATCGTCTCTTTTTGCAATTTCAGTTTTTTTATCCATGATACTCCTCCATATATACGATGGTCTTAAATTCCATGGGCAATGCACCATTTTAGATTTAGTTGATGGTGATCTGCCTGGGTTTTGCCGCCTCGGACTTGGGCAGGGTCAAATAGAGTATGCCGTTCTTCAAGGTGGCTTCCACCCGGTTGCTGTCCACATCATCGGGCAGGGTAAAGCTGCGGGAGAAAGTACCGGCGCCCCTTTCCGTCTTGTGCACCTTGTATCCATCGGGCAGATTCTGATCCCGGGAACCGGAAATTTCCAGATAATTCCCCTGAATTTTGATGTCCAGAGATGCTTTTTCCATGCCGGGAACTTCCAGCCGCATTTCAAAGCCATCACCGGTCTGGTACAGATTGGCCCGGAGAAAACCTTCATCCATAAGCCATCTGGTTCCATAGGGCCGGCCATAATCGAAGTTAAAATTGTCCAGCCGCTGCCGGAGCAGGTCCATGGTTCCGAACAATCTGTCGATATCGCTCAATCTTGTAAACATGACACATCCTCCTTATTGCACTTGCTTGTTTGTTGTTTGTGAAAGCCGGCATGTGACTGCACTGTATAGGACACTGTAATAAAGGCCTGTCTGCTGGCGCTGTGTGCGTTAGATCTGCCGCTGCTTTCACCTTCTGACTTCTGAACTCTTTGAGCAAAATTTAGTTATCAAAGCGTGCATGTCAATACCTTTCTATTATTTTTTTCAAAAATCAGAATTAGTAATATAGTTTTTTTGTTCCATCTATCACTGTGACTGGATTTCAATCTGCCGGACCTCAGGGGCAGGCAGAGATTTCCTTGGAATCTTCACCTGGAGAATGCCGTTTTTAAACCTGGCACTCACATTGTCCTGGTCCGCATCCTCAGGCAGAGACAGAACCCGCTGGAAACGACCATAAGATCTCTCAAGGCTGTAATAATGTTTATCTTTTTCTTCCTTGTGCTGTTTTTTTTCTCCCTGGATGGTCAGGGTATCGTTGGCAATATCTATCCGGACATCCTTTTCATCAACCCCGGGGATTTCCACCGAAATGGTATAGGCATCCTCAGCAGCACCCAGATCCAGATGGGGTTTAAGCAGCGTATTTTCCATGGGTGCCCACAGGTCTTTTCTTCCAGAAGCAGAAGGCATGCCAAATCCCTGGAACATATCTGCAAACAATCGGTCCACTTCCTGGTGAAACGCCTGCAGCGGATTTCCCATATGCCGTCCTTCAGCCGCACCGTCACTGCGCTTGACTGGCACGGTTTTTCCCATATTTTCGTTTTCTTTTTTAAACCAGTTCCATGGCGCAAGTTTTTTCATATCCATATGCACCTCCTTGTTTTTTACAGGGTTAAGATCACACGATTCCCGGGTTACGACATATTGTTTTTAAGTTATATTCCGGGCGTGCCGCCCACATTTTCCTGTATGGCCCCAAAATAAAACAGGCCGGTTTCGTGTCAAGGAAAATTTTCATTACTAATTATTTTTTATTGACAAAGTAATGAGATTACCCTACTTTAGTCCCACGCATAAAACAAAACACTGCAGAAACCATGGTTCGTGTATGAACCGGATAAAAAGAACTGGTAAGAGATATTTCCGCCAGGAGGTGATATCATGCCACAGGATTATTACCTTGTTTTAGGCATTACATCCGATGCCAGCCAGGCAGACATCAAAGATGCCTACCGCAGACTTGCAAAAGAATACCATCCTGATCATTACAAAGGAAATCACCGGCCGTTCCAGGCCATTCAGGAAGCTTATGCCGTCCTTTCCGATCCTGCCCGGCGCAGGCACCATGATTCCCGGATTCTGGAAAGAAAGCCCGCACCCAGAAAGGCGTACACCTTTTCCAGGCCGGTGGAACCCCTTGTTCCGGAATCTTCACAAAAAACATTTTTCCGGCACACACCCACCAGAGAGTTTCAGCCATACCGGCCCCTTTCAGAATTTTTTTCCCGGCCAATTTTTGCCGGCCAAAGCCCCGGGAACCGGCAGGGGACAAAAGATCTGAGCTTCATGGCGGTACTGACCCGAAAACAGGCCCGGACAGGGGGGCAGATACGGATCACCATTCCGGCCCGGCCGGTATGCCCCCAGTGCGGCGGCCGGGGCTGGACAGGCCCTTATCCTTGCTGGCGTTGTGACCAGGAAGGTCTGCTGTCCGCTGATATCCCCATCATCATTCATTTTCCGCCGGACATCAGACAGGGGCACAAGACCACGGTATTCTTAGACCAGTATGGTATGCCGGGGCAGCATATGACCATCCATTTCATGGTAAAAGAGGATCAGGCGTGATCAAAAATATAGCCCACAGACCGCCGGCTTTTAAAAAACTGGGGATCTTTGGGATTTTTTTCAAAATATTTTCTGAATCTTACCATAAAATTGTCCACCGTGCGGGTGGAGGTGTCACTGGCATATCCCCATCCGGCGTTGAGCAGCATCTCCCGGGACAGGGGCCTGCCTCTGTTGGCGATGAAAATTTTCAGCAGGGTAATCTCCTGTTCCGTCAGAATAATCTCTCCAGCTGCGCAACAGGCCTTAAACGTGATAAAATCCACGTGGTTGTCGCCAAAACGGTACTGATCACCCTGGAACATGGATTGATTGACGTCCAGGCTGGATGCAGCAGGGTTATACCAGGTGCTTTTTCGGATAAGCCGCTCCACCCGCAGTAAAAACTCCTCCAGGTCAAAAGGTTTGGCCAGGTAATCGTCCACCCCGTACCGCAGACCTTTTACCTTGTCCCGGGTGTCCCCCCTGGCGGACAGGATCAGCACCGGTATTTTTTCATCCTCCTGGCGGATGGTCTTTAAAATGGAGAATCCGTCGATCATGGGCAGCATGATATCCAGGATAATGAGATCAGGATGCCAGGCGCGCCACTGGTCCAGGCCGTCAATGCCGTCACCAGCCACTGACACGGCATAACCGGCAAGGGACAGATTCAGCCGCAGACCCTCTGCAATGCGGGCCTCATCTTCTATGACCAGAATACGCTTTTTTTCAGCCGCTTCCATATATTTTTCTCCCTGACATTGGCGATGCCGGCCCGGGGTATGGTAATGGTGAACCGGGCACCGCATCCTTTTCCCTCACTGTGAACCGACGCCCGCCATCCGTGAATCCGGGCGATGCTGGACACCAGATACAGTCCTAAGCCGGAGCCGGATACCCGCTGCCTGTTTTCCCGGCCGGACTGGTAAAATTTACGAAAGATCTTTTTTGCCTCCTGCCGGTCGACACCGATACCGTTGTCGATAAAATCCATTGTCACCTTCTGGATATGGGATCTAAATACAATTTTCAATACCGGACGGTCTGATTCATTGTACTTGATGGCATTGGACACGATATTCATGAGCAGCATCTCAAATAAAAACAGGTTGACCGGAAATTCAACCTTGGCCTTGGACGGATTTAATATCTGAATATCACATTCCCGGAACAGGGAATCATTTTTTTTGATAAATTGCTGTACAAGATCAACCAGACTGTCTCTGGTCACCTCAGAGCCGAAATTCTGGCTTTCAATACGGGCCAGGTTCAAAATCCGGTTGATATTATCGGTGAGCCGGTTGATATCTTCCAGCATGTTTTCACTGTAGTGTTTGATATCATGGGGTTCCAGGGGATGGCGGATAAATGTTTCCAGATAGAGCCGCAAAGAGGTCACCGGCGTTTTGAGTTCATGGGTGAAATTGTAGATAAAATTGTGCTGAAGCCGGAACAGGTTCACTGTCTTCTGGTAATAAATGAATGCCAGCAGAATGCCGGCCAGGACCACGGTTATAAGCAGACTGAGCACAAGGATGGTCATGCCGGTCTTGGAGGGAAAAATCATCTGGGGATCGATGTGAAATTTTAAAATAACCACTTCGAGGGCAGACCTGATTTCCATATACAGACTCACCGTGAGCACCAGAAAGGTGGCCAGGGCAAAAATGGAACAGGTAAATATAAATACCGGATGAAGATACCAACGGGATGGGTTCAGGATCTGCATGGATCAGGGGATCCCATCCTGTTTGTTCAGGGCTGAAATCAAAGTTGTCAAATCAAGGGCCGGCTTGATGAGCACGCACGCGGAAGTAACCCCCAAAGCCCTGACGGCTGCAGGAGGAATGTAGTCGGCAGATCCGGTATGGACAACAAACTTCATGCAGGGATTTATTTTTGCCGCTTCCACCATAAAAGTGTTGCCGTCAACCCCGGGCAGACGGATATCCACCACTGCCTGATCAATGTGGTTGTTTTTTACAATTTCAAGGGCGTCTTCACTGGTTTCAGCCTGAAAAACATGGTATCCTTCATCCTCCATAAACGCTGCAATACTCTGCCGGATACTTTCTTCATCATCCAGAATCAAAAATTGCTTGGAGTCCTGAGCCATATTGGTTTCCTCATGTGGATTGCGACCATTTTCTGATCATGTTTGTGACAGTAATTTTTGTATTTCTTTTGACAGGGTTTCAACTGTCACCGGTTTCATGACAAATTTTTTGATTCCGGCATCTGTCACCATCTGCCTGTTCGCAGGACCGGCATATCCTGAGCAAAGGATGACCGGCAGATCTTTTTTTATGGCAATCATCTGCTTTGCCAACTCGACCCCTGTTTTCTCCGGCATGGTCTGGTCTGTTATCACCAGGTCCACCTGATCATGGCATTTTTTGAAATATGCCAGGGCTTTTTGGCTGGATGTGAATGCCTTTGGTGCATACCCCAGCAGTTCCAGCCCCTCCATCCACATGCCCACCACATCCGGTTCATCATCCACCAACAGCAGGTGTTCGCCACATCCCAGCTGACACGCTGTCCGGCAGACATCAATTTGTTGTGAACTTATCTGGTCTGTTACTGCCGGCAGGATTACGGAAAAACAGCTGCCGCTTCCCGGCCGGGTTTCAACCAGTATATCTCCTTTAAGGGACTGGACAATGCTGTATGCCATGGCAAGACCAAGACCTGTGCCTTTGCCGTCCTCCTTGGTGGTAAAATAGGGATCAAAAATGCGCTCCAGAATATCTTTGGTCATGCCGCAGCCTGTATCACGAACCGAAATGACAAGGTAATCCCCGGGTCCCTGGGTCAGGTTAGGATATTCCATCAAATCAACCGGGCTCAGCGTTTTTTTCCGCAAACCCACAGTCAGTATGCCGCCTGTTTCCTCCATGGCATGATAGGCATTGGTACACAAGTTCATGAGAACCTGGTGGATCTGGGTAGGGTCTGCTTTGACCGAACCGCAGTTTTTTTCCACCTGATCAATGATCTGAATGGTGGAGGGAATAGATGCCTGCAAAAGCTTGATCACTTCCGCAATCAGAGGATGCAGCTGAAACACCTGTTTTTCCTGGTGTTCACCACGGTTGAAGAACAGTACCTGGGCCACAAGGTCAGCTGCCCGCAGCGCTGCTCTGCGTATCTTTTCACTGCGCTGATAGGTGCTGGTAAAAGGATCTGCGGCGCGCATGATCATGTCGGCATACCCCAGGATCGGACTCAAAATATTATTCAGATCATGGGCAATTCCGCCGGCCAGGGTGGCAATGGCTTCCATCTTCTGGGATTTTATCAATTGCTTTTCAAGGCCCTGCCACCGTTTTTCCGCCTTTTTTTTCTCGGTCACATCCAGCAGGGACATAACCAGGCGGCCGGTGCCGGGAATTTTTCCCAGACTGACATATACAAATTTTTTCTGGTCTGTCTCATTGAGAAAACCGGCTTCATAATGGATCGGCGAGTCGGAGAAACCATCTTTTTTTTTCCCTGCCTGGATATAATTCTTCAGGGCTGCCGCATCCTGGGGTGCAATAAATTCCGTCCATTTTTTTTTGCCCTGGATATCATCCAGGTCCATGCCTGCAAGCTGGACAAACCGGGAATTGGCCATGGAAATGGTGCCGTCAGGTTCCAGGATAACAGCAGCAGTTCCGGTATATTCAAAAACAGCTTTGTACAGCTGTTGGCTTTGTTCCAGGGCCAGGGTCCTTTCTTTGACGAGATCCTCTAAGCGTTCCTGATATGCCCTGTTTTCTTTTTTTATGCGGCTTTCTTTGAGACATTTTTGAATGGAGTGGTACAGCACCTCCATATCCAGTATGGGCTTGAGAATATAGTCCCTGGCCCCCAGATGCAGTGCCTGCACCAGAGATTCGATATTGCCGGTGCCGGATGCCACCACCACAGGGACATCCGGAAAGGTCCCGTTCAGTGCATCCAGAACCTCCAGCCCTCCCATTTTTGGCATGCGCAAATCCAGCACCACAAGGTCCGGCCGCTCTTTGTAAAACAGATCAATCCCTGCTTTACCGTTTTCCGCCTCCAGGACCAAAAATCCGTAATCCTCCAGAAATGTCCGAATACTCTGACGGATGCAGGATTCATCATCAATGGTTAAAATTTTGACCTTGCTGTTGTCCTCCAAAGTTGCTGCCTGCCGCCTTAAATGTGATGTTTTTCCCTGCAGCCAGTATGCAGGTTTCATGACCAGACATTATTCTCATAAGAGATTCAAATGTCAAGGCATATTCATGCCAGGTCCAGGGCAATCACATGTCGATGCAGGATCACCTGTATCGACATGGCCCCCTGCCCTGTTTGCTGCAAAGCATCATTGATATAGATCAACCTTTTGGGGTTGCTGTTCAAAAAAAACACCTTCCCTGAAATCAGTGTTGCCCGAACCTGGTTGACATTTTGCCTTAGAACGTTACACTATACATATTTATTGTGCCAGTATACGAGGACAACATGTGGACAACAATTTTTTTTGACAGCAAAGGAGGCATATAATGACAAAAGAGGACAAAAGAAAAGATAAAGATTATTGCGACGCAGAAGACCAGAAAAATGTTGTGGAAAAGATGAGCGACTGTGATAAATCATCCGACAATGACAAAGACCGGGATGAATGTTACACCAAGGTGATCAAAGAGGATGACGGCTGCATGTCATCCTGATATCTTCAGCAAACAGCACCTGCCATGAAACACAGACCCGGTGACAGCAACTTGTGGTACCGGGTCTGTCATATTCAGGACACAAGATCTTCAAACACTACCGGCAGGCGCATGTTAAGTTCCGACAGTAATGGGATCATCAGTGCCCGGATCTGGGGATGGGCTTTTTTGGAACACCGCAGGGCAAACATGTGGCGCCATTCTCTGATATTGCCCTTGACCACAATTTCGGTTTTCAAAGAATTGGGCAGTACCTCCCTGGCCTGTTCCGGCCGCCACCCGCTTTTGAGCAGCTCCAGATAGTATTTTTCCGCATCTTTCATGGCTGTCTCCCAGGTTTCCTGCTGGGCCGGGGTGCTGTCTTCCCACCAGCAGGGCCGTATGAACTCCATTTTTCCGTCGTACCGTACATACCGGGTGGATTCCTGTGCAAAGGAAAACAGCCGGTGCCGCACCAGTTCATGGGTCACCCCCCGGTTGGTGACAAACCGGATGATGATGTCACCGAATTCGATCATGGCATGGTGGCCCCGGTCCCGCATCCGGGCCACAAATCCGGCGGCGGAATCCGGTGTAATTTTGTCTTCCGACTTGTAACATGTGCGGCCCGCCGCTTCAATGGTCAAAAGCAGATCATCCGGCAGGCTGATGATCTCATGGCCCTGGTCGATTATTTTCAT
>JAZBPL010000189.1:0-2001 GCA_036351635.1 Desulfotignum sp. | reverse complement strand
CCTGGTCACCGATGCCATTAAGGGAACGCAGGTGATTCCTGTAAACAAAAGGGCCCGAAGAGCATCCATAATCTCTGAAAGCAAAACAACCGATACACGCAAATACAGTGAGAGAACCAATGAAACCCGCCGTGCTTTTTGAACAGATAGAAGATAAAAAAGTCAGGTGCCGGTTGTGTCATCACGCATGCCGCATATCTGATCAGAAATTCGGTCTGTGCCATGTCCGGCAGAATCTGGACGGCAAGCTGTATACCCTGGCCTACGGCAGGGTTATTGCCGCGCATGTCGACCCCATTGAAAAAAAGCCGCTGTATCATTTTCTGCCGGGCAGTTCTGCTTACTCCATCGGTACGGCAGGCTGCAATTTCAGTTGCAGTTTCTGTCAGAACTGGCAGATTTCACAGGCGGTGAAAAAGGGAAACCAGGCGCTCCCCGGAAAACCCATGAGTCCCGAACAGATTGTTCACAACGCGGTTGAAAGTCAGTGCAAAAGCATTGCATATACCTATACGGAACCAACCATCTTTTTTGAATACGCCTATGACACGGCCCGGCTGGCCAAAGCCCAGGGGTTGAAAAACATTTTTGTATCCAACGGGTACATGACAAAACAGGCCATCGACACCATCGGGCCTTTTCTGGACGGGATCAACATAGACTTGAAAGCCATGAATGATGCCTTTTACAAAGATATCTGCAACGGACGGCTGCAACCGGTTTTAGATAACATCCGGTATTTAAAAGAAGCAGGCATCTGGCTGGAGGTCACCACCCTGATTGTACCAAAAGCCAATGACAGAGAAGAGGAACTGCATGAAATCGCGCAATTCATTGCCGATGTCGATCCAGATATCCCATGGCATGTCAGCCGGTTTCACCCGGATTACCAGTATACCGACGCTGTTGCCACCCCGCTTTCGGTTATGGAGGCTGCGTTCAACTTCGGAAAAGACGCAGGGCTGCATTATGTATACATGGGCAATGTCATCAATGAGAGCAAAGATACCAGAAATACCCGGTGCCCGCAATGTATGCAGCCCGTCATCCAAAGAGACCTGAACCGGGTGAAAATGTCTCTTGCAGAAAAAAACAGGTGTCCGGGCTGTGGTGCGGTTGTGGCAGGTGTCTATGAATAATAGTCACGAAAACAATGCAAAACTGGCATGAGCTGACTGAAACAGAAATTTTGCGTTTTATTTTATGTCCCATTGGCATCTTCAAGGATTTGGGCCTGGTATACAAAAATTCTATCCATCAAACCATCCCGAGATGACCAGGAAAATCGTGAAACCCGCAAGAAGACTGAACGCGAACCAACGGGATCCTGATATCCAATTGTCGCTACTCAAGCCGCTTCGGAGATAACAGGCATTCCCCGGTCAAAACGCAAAGCGCATCCCGGCCATAAAAAACCACTGGGTGGTGTCCGCACCGGCTTCTTCTGCGATATCAGCGGTTTCACCGGCAAGAAATCTATAGCGGACACCGATATAAGGCGCAAATTCGCGTTTTATCTCATAGCGCAGGCGCAGATCGAGATTCACATCCGTGATACCGGCCCCCATGTCCCGCTTTGAAATATCCTGGAAAGCAAACTGCAATTCAGCCAGGGGCTGAAGCACCAGGCGCTGGGTGATGCGAAGATCGTATTCTGCCTCACAGGTAAAGGTCGCATCCCCGTGTTCAGAGACATACAATGCATTGTCCAGTTCAAATTTGTAGGGTGCCAGGCCCTAAAACGCCAATACCCCGGACCACCGGTCTTCATAGTCATCGGTGTCCCATTCATTGGTATACTGCACCCCTGCCTGAAAATTCCAGAAAGGTGTGACCAGGCGGGAATACAGCAGATCGGTTTCCGTCTCCCCGCTGTCAGGGCCGTCAAAAACCGCTTCTCCCTCATGTTTCCACCAGAACTTGTGAAAATCCTTCCCAACCCATCCCTGGACTTCCCAGCCCAGGTGATCTTCGGTGTCATCGTCATCGGCCATCCGGTAT
>JAZBPL010000188.1:0-2585 GCA_036351635.1 Desulfotignum sp. | reverse complement strand
GATATTTTTTTATGGTACACCCGGATCAAAAACCTGTTTTTAAAGGAGGGTGTCATGATACGGAAAAAAATATTGTCTCCAGGCCGGGTCCGCAGCATAGACAAAAGTTTTTGTTTTATCCCCCACCGGTTTCTGACAGGCGGATTCTTACAGTCGTTGACCCGCCATGAACTGGCACTTTACGTGTTTCTGGTGCTGGCTTCGGACAAGTACGGATTGTCGTTTTACAGTGATCGGAGCATCTGTTCCATTCTGGGCCTTGAAGAGGAAGATTATCTTTTTGCCAGGAGCAGCCTGATCCACAAGGATCTGATCACATATGACGGAACCTTGTTCCAGGTCCTTTCCCTGCCGGAAACTGCCCACAAAGCATCAGGGAGGGCAGCCGTATGATTGACAAGCGGACAGTTTTTGAAATCCACCGGTTGAACAATATGCAGTTTTCCATCAGACAGATTGCCAAACAGCTTGGGCTGGACCGGGGAACAGTCAAAAAATACATCGAGAATCCGGATATCACCTGTCAGAAAAGGTCGGGCCGGGTGTCAAAACTGGACCCATACAAGGACCTGATCCAGCAGATGGTAAAGGGTTATCCACAGATAAAGGCACCGGTGGTATTACAGCGTATCCAGGCCAAGGGGTTTGGCGGTGAAATTACCATCGTCCGATATTATCTCAGAGAACTGAGGCAGGAAAAAAAACAGGCCTTTATCCGTTTTGAATCCCGGCCCGGTGAACAGTTCCAGATTGACTGGGGGCATTTTGGCAGCCTTGTATACGGCAAGAGTTCAAGAAAGCTGTATGCCCTGGTGGTGATCGAATCATACAGCCGGGTGCTTTTTGTGGTGTTCACCCACAGTCAAAACCAGGCAACACTCCATCGGTGCCTGGTTGCTGCCTTTTTGTACTTCGGGGGCACCACCGAAGAACTGGTCGTGGACAATATGGCCACAGCCGTGACGGAGCGTGTGGGTAGTATGATCCGCTTCAACGAGGCCTTTCTGGATTTTTTGCGGCATTTTGGCATTACACCCAAAGCCTGCAATATCCGGGCACCCCATGAAAAAGGGAAGGTGGAAAACAGCATCCGGTATATACGCCAAAATTTCTGGCCTTTAAGGAAATTTGCAGATCTGGATGATGTGAACCACCAGGTCCTGGCATGGCTGGATACCACCGCCAACCAGAGGATGCATCAGACCACCGGGGAAAAGCCGGTGGACCGATTGGTCAAAGATGCCCTGAACCCATTACCGGATCCGCTGCCCGATTATCGTGAAACAGAAACTCTCACAGTATACAAAGACTTCGGCGTCCGTTTTGATGCCAATGTTTATACGGTACCGCCCCGGCTGGTGGGAAAATCCATCACCCTGAAAGCAGACAACCGAACCGTATCCATCTATTACAAGGAAAAAAAAGTGGCCACCCATACACGGAAATGGGAAAAGGGCCTGCGCGTTGATCTGCCGGCACACATGGAACAAGTCCGGAAACTCAGAAAACGCATATTGATGGACAGACAGATGATGGTTTTCATGTCCCTGGGCCAGGACGCTGTGGATTATCTGGAAAAATTGACGGATGCCTCCCAGCCGTTGAAAAAGACGGTGACACATCTGCTGCAGCTGCAGGACAAATACGGCGTATCATCTTTGATATATGCTCTCAGGAAGGCATTGGCCCATAAGCTTTATGGATCTGAATATGTGGAAAATATCCTTTACCAGGAAATGACCCCCACGGTCTGCCATCGTCCTGTGGCCCTGAAAAATGAAGAGTTGAACCAGATCCGGCTGCCACAGCCCAATCTGGCTGAATATGATGCATTGGCTCTTTCACGGAGGAAAAAATAATGGAAGCTGTCATTGAAAAATTCAAATTACTTCGACTGAAAAACTGTGCACTGAACCTGCCTGATGTTCTGGAACAAAGTGCTCAAAAAAATCTGACCCCTCTTCAGGTCATTGACCGACTGCTGGAGATTGAGATCGAAAACAGGAAAAAAGCCAGAATTGCCCTGCGGTTCAAGCAATCAAAACTGGAAGAAAAACCCACCATAGATCAATTTGATTTTGCCCATCATGAATCGCGTCAAAAGGAGAAAAGCCGGATATTGAATCTGCTGGATCTGGAATTTATCCAGGCAAAAAAAGATATCATTCTGATCGGAAATCCCGGAACCGGAAAGACGTGGTTATCGAAGTGCATTGCATATGCCGCCACCCAGGATGGGGTAAAAACACTTTTTACAACAGCCATGGACATGATCAATCAGCTGGTGGCAGCTGAAAATGACCACACCATGCTCAAAAAACTTCAATTTTATCAATCACAGGAAATTTTAGTCTGCGATGAGATCGGGTATCTTCCGCTGGGCAGGCAGGGATCAAACCTGTTTTTCCAGGTCATCAGCGGCCGGCATCGAAAACTGTCCACCATAATAACGACCAACCTGCCGTTTGCCCGCTGGGGAGACATCTTTGACGGAACAACTGTTGCCACAGCGATTGCAGACCGCCTCGTCTACAACTCTGAGATCCTTATTATGGAGGGAGACAGTTATCGAAAAAGATGATCAT
>JAZBPL010000187.1:0-7739 GCA_036351635.1 Desulfotignum sp. | reverse complement strand
TCTGTTTTTTTGTCTGTGATGCTTTTTTTTACATATCCTGCTGCCGGCAACCTTTTGCTGGGGGGGGAGTTTCGGGATTACAGCTGGATGTTCCCCTGGCTTTTTCTTGCAGGGGGGTGTTTTGCCGCTGCCCGGCAGCTTTTGTTACAATTAAGTTATGACATGCGTACCGATCTGCTGGCAAAAATATGGGGTGCGGTTGCAGCTGCCGCTGTGGCAGCTTATGCCATCGGTGCTTTTTATTGGCAGGCGAAAGGCATACTGTCGGCGGTTGTGGGGGTTAATGCCGCATTGTTGGTTTTTTCACTGGTTTTTGTCAATATGCGCAAAACCGCCAAAATGCAGAAAATGTCACCAAAAAGAAAATGACTTCAGGAGGATGGGCGTGTAATATGGTCAGCATTCCCCTTAAGTGGCGGATTTATACTTTTTTCCATTTATGGTATGGCAGAACAGTCATGCTGGGCAGGAACGGCAACACAAAGGTTTTTTGCATCGGGTTGAACAAAACCGGCACCACCTCCTGGGCCCAGGCCATGGTTGATCTGGGGTATCGGGTGGGTAACGAGCGGGCCGCGGAAATTTTTCTGGATGACTGGGCCCAGAAAAAATATTTTCGTATTTTGCGGTTCTGTGACTGTGCCCAGGCTTTCCAGGATGTACCCTTCAGCCTGCCGGGCATGTATGTCAAGCTGCACCAGCGGTTTCCCGACAGCCGGTTTGTGCTTACCATCCGGGATTGTGCACAGCAATGGTACCAGTCGGTGACCCTGTTCCATGCCAAGATATGGTCTGATGACGGCCATTGCCCGCCCACGCGCCCGGACCTGGAAAATGCGCAATATATCTATAAAGGCTGGCCGGCCGCGTTCTGCCGGCAGGTGTTTCAGACGCCGCCGGAAGATCCCTACAACCGGGATATCCTGCTGAAATTTTACAGGGATCATGCAGAACGAGCCGGTGCGTATTTTTCAAAATATCCAGGATCATTTTTGCAGGTCAATGTGGGAGCACCAGGGGCATTACAAAAGATGTGTGCGTTTCTCGGCAGGCCATATGCAGGGGGAGAATTTCCATGGAAAAACCGAATGCCAAAATAATCCGAATACCATGCAGAAACCAATAAGCACAGCCAAAGCATTTACGCCCTGTGTGAGTGTGTGGGTCATCACTTACAATCATGCCGGATACATCGGTCAATGCCTGGACAGCATCCTGATGCAGAAAACCGATTTTACATTTGAAATCTGTCTGGGGGAGGATGATTCCAGTGATGGCACCCGGGAGATCTGTCAGGCATATGCGAAAAAATATCCAGACATCATCCGTCTTTTTCTCAGGGACAGGAACGATCCTGGCCGGCACGGGTGTGAAGGGGTGTGGCAGTTCAATTTTATTGAAACCTTCAGGGCCTGCCGGGGAAAATATATTGCCATGTGTGACGGGGATGATTTCTGGACAGACCCAATGAAACTCCAGAAACAGGTGGATTTTCTGGAACGGCATCCAGACTGTTCCGGGTGTTTTCATAAAATTTCCACAGTGGATGAAACCGGGCAGATCCTTGCCCCGGATATGGGATACCCGCCCAGGCGGCAGGACAGATATACCCTGGATTATCTGCTGCAGTACAGCAATTTTTCTCCCATGTTCAGTGTGGTGTTCAGGAACCATCCGGATGCAGCCCCCGACTGGATAAAAAAAGCACCGTTTGGAGACATGATCGTTCATGCAGGGAACCTGCGCCATGGCGATTACGGGTTTATCGACCAGGTTATGGGCAGTTATCGGATTCACCATGGCGGTCTTGCCAGCGGGACATCCCGGCTGCATAATGTCAAAGCGGCTTTGGCAGTGTATCGATTGATCGGCAGACATATGGATGTGGCGGACAGACCAGGTTTTCATGTGGGTATCCGGGCATTGAAACTTTCATATCTGGCTGAATGGATGATGCAGAAGATCGTTCCGGGGAACGCAAAACAATGGCTGGATAAGGTGTACGGCACAAAAATCCGGTCTCGTATCCGCAGATTTTTATTTTAACTGGTTTTGTGAGAAGGTGTGACTGCTGCTGTGAAGGATGTACAAGAAATAAAAAAACAGATGCCCCGGAAAATATGTCTGGTGGCCACTGTACCGGTCACGGTGAAAGCGTTTCTGATCCCGCATATAAAAAAGCTTGCGCCTGAATATGAAGTCACGGTGGTGACCAATTGTTCAAAAAAAGAGTTCCTGGATATGGGGTTGCCGGGAAATGTCAGATTCAAAAGCATTCCGTTTGTCAGAAAGCCCCACTTAGGGTATGATGCCGTCTGCCTTGCTGCCTTGTGTGTTTTTTTCTGTCAGAATAGATTCTGCATCGTGCATTCCTTTATGCCGAAAACCGGTCTGCTGGCAATGACTGCCGCGCGGCTGGCAAACGTACCGTTGCGGATACATACGTTTACCGGACAGGTATGGGCCACCAGAAAAGGACCGGCACGCTGGCTTTTGAAAACGGTTGACCATTTTTTTGCATCCCAGGCCAGTTTTGTGCTGGCTGACAGCTGGTCGCAGCGCAGCTTTCTGTTAGAGGAAAGGGTCGTTAAACCGTCCAATTCAACGGTACTTTTAAATGGATCTATCTGCGGGGTGAATCCACACCGGTTTTTTCCGGACAAAAAAATGCGGGCGCGCATCAGACAAGCGTTTTTTATTGCTGAAAATGATGTGGTGTTCCTTTTTCTGGGGAGGCTAAAACAGGACAAGGGAATTCTGGAACTTGGGAAGGCATTTGCACGGCTGCAGCAGATACAAAAAAATATCCATCTGATGATTGCAGGGGCAGACGAAGAATCTCTTCAGACACATTCCCTGTTCAATCGGATGCAAAATGTATATTTTGTCGGGCACACACAGACGCCCGAGCAATATATGAATGCAGCCGATATATTCTGCCTTCCCAGCCACAGAGAGGGATTTGGCAGTGTCATCCTTGAGGCGGCCTGCGCAGGTATCCCTGCTGTTGCCTCTCGTATTTACGGCATTACCGATGCGGTAGTGGAAGGGAAAACAGGCCTTTTGCATAATCCCGGAGATGTTGATGACCTGTGCCGCCGCATGAAAATTTTTCTGGAAAATCCCGGCCTGAGGCTGACCATGGGGGCTGCCGCCAGGCATCGGGCTGTCACCGATTTTTCCGAAGACAGCGTGACTGATGCCCTGCTTCATTTGTACAGGCGGTCAGGTTGCTGGTCCCTGAAAAAAAGCGGTAGTAAAGTGCCTGGCAGCAACCTGGTTTTGTGACTATTTGCCGGTACCTGGAAAATATAGACTGGGTGAGGTCCTTACAGGCCGGAAGCCTATCTGGAATGGATTAAAACCTATTGCGGCACGACACCATAAAAAAGGTGTGTGAATTTTTTATTTTTTGCCTTGCATTTTTTAAAATTCTATATTAGATCTAACACCATATCGATTCTTGGAAATTTAGTGATCCCGGTTTCTGTCTTTATCAACTGCGCAATGTCTTAATATTGTTTTTTTCGACGCTGTTTTTTTTGCCATATCTCTGCCTCTCTTTTTTCGGTCTGGATCTCCTGTTCATCAAAACATCACGGAATCGTCAGGGAGTCAGGGACACTCCCCGTTTTTTTCTATGAGGAAAAGTTAACCGGTAAATCTGAAAAGGAGAACATTAAATGTTGTATAAAATTAATTTTATGAAAATTGTTTTGATCGTTTTGCTGATGCTGGGTTTCTTGGTACCTGCCGCAACAGGTGCCGACAAGGTTAACATCAATACGGACAGCAAAGAACAGTTGATGACACTCCATAATATCGGAGACGTGGTGGCTGACAGGATCATCGAATACCGCAAAGCCCACCCGTTCGAAATCCCTGAGGATATCATGAAGGTGAAAGGGGTGGGCCAGAAAACCTTTGACGCCAATAAAGACCGTATTGTCGTTAAAAATGAATGATGAGATTTTAGATTTTCTGTCCCTGATTCCCTGTTTTTAACAAAAATTATTGCTTGCACAATTCAGATTTTGTATCATTTTTAAAACCCATGCGGTATAAAGCTGTGCTGTAGGTGAGCCCTGTTTTGTACACGTCAGCATGGGTTTTTTGTGCGTGGCCGGGCAGTACAATTTTTCAGGCACACATAATATTTTCAGGCGCAAACCAATATAAAAGAGGGTGCAGTGGACAGAGTAAAACAGTTTCGGAAAATATCTTTCTGGGTGATATCGGTTTTCATGCTGGCCGTGGCTGCGGTAATCGGAGCGGCCATTTGGTTCGGCCTTGATCAGGTGGTTGCGGCAGCTGCCCCGGATGCGGAAAAATCCGTGTTCCTCAACCAGGTACAAGAGATGGCGGCACTGCTGCAGTCAAAATTTAATGTATGGGTGCTGCCGGCAACGGCCGGTGCCCTGCTGATACTGGGCTGGATTCTTTGGCTTTTGCTGGGCTTGGTTCTGGCCCTTGTGGTGAAAGCCCCTGTAAAGCCGGAAGCTGCCGGGACCGCACCCAAAACCGGGAAAAAAGATTTCCTGGACCAGAAAATCCAGCAGGATCGCAGGCAGCGATTATTTCTTCACACTTTGTCGGTGCTTCAGCGGGAAGGCCGTCTCCTGGATTTTTTTGATGAAGACCTGGACAGTTATGAAGATGCCCAGATCGGGGCTGCAGTGAGAAGCATCCAGGAGGACTGCAAGCGGGCCGTAAAAAAATATATCGATCCCAGGCCGGTGGTGGATTCAGATGAAGGGCAGCCCATAACCATTCCACCGGGATTTGACATGGATGCCATCACCCTTGTGGGAGATGTGGCCGGGGATCCCCCCTTTGACGGCATTGTAAAGCACCCCGGATGGAAAGCCGGTAAAAAAGAGGTCCCGAAGTTGTCCGACATCCAGGATCCCGCCATCATCACCCCCGCAGAGATACAGATTGGGGGCAGAAGTTAGTAAAAACTTTCGGAAAATAACAGCAGGAATACACGTATTTTGGATTTTCAGGACAAACAATATATTATTGGTATCGATCTGGGCACCACCAATTGTGCGGTATCTTATGTGGACGTGGCAGCGTATAAAGAATCGGCAGCCAGTCAGCCGGGAAAAAAACAGGCTGGGGCTCCGGACAAGGGCCAGTGGATCAAACCCTTTTTGATTCCCCAGCTCACAGGCCTTGGAGAGTTCACAAAAAATCCCGTGCTGCCCTCGTTTTTGTATATTCCCGGTGAATATGATATCTCAAAAGAAGTGCTCAAACATCCCTGGAAAAAGCCCCTGGATATGTTTGTTGGGGCGTTTGCCCGGGATCATGGTTCCAAGATTCCCACCCGCCTGGTCTCTTCTGCCAAAAGCTGGCTGTGCAATGCGGCTGCAGACCGTTCGGCGAAAATCCTGCCCTGGGGTTCCCAGGGGGCGGAAAAAATTTCTCCTGTTGATGCCACAGCCCAGTATCTGTCCCATATCCGGTCTGCATGGAACCATTTTGTCAAAGATGAGGACAAATTCATTGAAAACCAGTTTGTGGTGATCACTGTCCCGGCCTCGTTTAACGAAGAGGCCCGGGATCTGACCATGGCCGGAGTTGAAAAAGCCGGCCTATCCTCCGCTGTGACCCTGCTGGAGGAACCCCTGGCCGCCTTTTACAGCTGGCTCATCCGCCATGAGTCTGACTGGGACCAGCAGGTGAAAGCGGATGATCTCATCTTTGTGTGTGATGTGGGCGGTGGTACGACTGACTTCAGCCTGATTTCCCTGAAGGCCGGGGACCAGGGCACCCCCCGGTTTGAACGCCTGGCTGTCGGGGACCATCTTATCCTCGGGGGGGACAATATCGACCTGGCCCTGGCCAAAATCGTTGAATCCCGGTTTCCGTCCAATACATCCCTGACTACGGACAAGTGGAAAACCCTGTGTCACCGGTGCAGGGAGGCCAAAGAGCGCATCCTGGAGAAAAAGGAAAAATCGGTGCGCATTACCATCAAGGGGGAGGGCAGGGCCCTGATTTCCGGCACCCTGTCAGCGGATCTCACCAGAGGGGATGTGGAAGGCGTGCTGCGAAGCCGGTTTTATCCGGATGTGGCATCCATTGATCTGAAAGAGGAGGATCCGGGCAGGGAAATTGCCGATTTCGGCCTGCCCTTTGAAAAAGAATCCGCAGTCACCAGGCATATTATCCGGTTTCTGGAAAACCACAGGGACAATGTCCGGCAGAGCCTTGGCAAGGAAGCGCCCCTGCCGGATTTTATCCTGTTCAACGGGGGCACCCTCAAGCCGGATCTGGTCCAGTCCAGGATCAGGGAAGCCATCCGGAGGTGGTTCCGCACCAGTGACCCCCTTTGCCCCAGAATTCTTGAAAATTCACACCCGGACCTGGCCGTGGGGATCGGGGCATCCTATTACGGCCTGGTCAAGCAGGGCATCGGGGTACGGGTGGGCTCGGGCAGCCCCAGAAGTTATTACCTGGGGGTGGGCACGGCATCAGATGCCGGCCCAGACAGTGCGGACACCGGCCCTGCAGATACCCGCCCAGGCATCCCAGGCTCGGGGAATGCGGGATCAGGCAGTCCAGGGACAGCACGCAACGCAGTCTGCCTGGTGGAACGGGGCCTGGATGAAGGGTCTGTGATCGATCTGCCGGACATGGCCTTTGCCGTGCGTGCCAACCAGCCGGTCAGTTTTGATGTGTACAGCTCAAGTTATCGGTCCGGTGATACCGCCGGCAGCATTATTCCCATCGATGAGACCCTCACCCCCATGGCGCCTGTCCAGACCATTATCCGGTTTGGAAAAGACGGGGACAAAAAAGCCATTCCCGTGACTATTGGGGCGGAATATACGGAGATGGGCACCCTGTCCATGTACTGCCATTCCCAGGTCAGTGATCACCGGTGGAAACTGCAGTTTCAGCTCCGGGATCAGGCAGGGGAGCTGGAAGGTACTGAAACTGAAGTGTATGATGAACGCCTGATACAGGATGTCTGTCAAAAAGTGTATGCTGTTTTTTCAGATTCTCATGGTTCCGGGCTGCAGTCTGTGGCCAGGCAGGTGGAATCTGTGGTGGACCAGGGAAAGGGCCGCTGGCCGCTGTCTTTTTTGCGCACCCTGGCAGACCAGCTCATCGACGCCGCTTCCTTGCGGTCCCAGTCTGCGGCTCATGAAGCCAGGTGGCTGAACCTCACTGGATTCTGTATGCGCCCGGGGTTTGGGGATGGTTTTGATCAGGACCGGGCCGGGAAATTGTGGAAAATTTACCTGGAAGGATTGAAGTTTGAAAAAGCGGTTCAGAATCGGCTGGAGTGGTGGATTTTTTTCAGAAGAATAGCCGCAGGCCTGAAAGCCGGTCAGCAGCGGCAGTTTTTTCAAAACATTGCCCCGGTCCTGGTGAAGCCCAAAACAAAGTTGTCCCCCCAGGAGGAAGTGGAGTTGTGGATGGTGGCCGGCAATCTGGAGCGGCTTTTAATAAATGATAAGGTGCGCCTGGCAAAAGCACTGCTGCCCCGGATAAAACCGGGCAAGACCCAGGACCGGCTGCTCTGGACCCTGTCCCGGCTTGGAGCCAGAGACCTCTTGTACGGATCAGTGGACAGGGTGGTTCCCCCGGCAGAGGCGGGCCGGTGGATCACAGAGATTATCCGGCACCCTTGGAAAAAAAATGACCAGGTGTTTTTTCCCGTAGCTGAGATGGCCAGGAAAACCGGGGACCGCACAAGGGACCTGGAACCGGGTCTAACAGAC
>JAZBPL010000186.1:0-21786 GCA_036351635.1 Desulfotignum sp. | reverse complement strand
AATGGAAATTTACCAGGCAATAACCCTGGGCATCATCCAGGGGTTGACGGAATTTCTGCCGGTGAGCAGTTCCGGTCACCTGGTTTTGGGACAGCTTTTTTTCGGGATCACAGAACCGGTTCTGGCATTTGATATCAGTGTTCACATGGGAACCCTGGGCGCTGTTTTTGTGGTATACCGGAAGGATATCATGGCCATGGTGACCGCCTTGTCTGCATGGGCCGGCAGAATCATCCAAAAAAAACCCGCTGCAGCTGTGCCGGATAAAAACCTGAAACTGGCAGTATTGATCCTGGCCGGGTCTGTTCCCACAGCCATAATGGGCATGTTTTTAAAAAAATTTGAACATATCATGTTCACTTCCAGCCTGCTGGTGGGAGCAATGATGCTGGTGACCGGAACCATTCTGTGGACATCCCGCAAATATTATCAGACCAGTAAAACCGGTAAGGATCTTGATGTAAAACGGTCAGTAATCATCGGGGCAAGCCAGGGGTTTGCTGTGATTCCTGGTATCTCAAGGTCAGGTACCACCATTGCCTGCGGCATGTTCTGCGGGCTTGACCGCCATACAGCTGCCAGGTTTTCTTTTCTGCTTTCCATCCCAGCCATTCTCGGTGCCCAGATGGTCAGTATGATGGGCTATGCAGAAAAGGATACAGGCATTGACGCAGCTATGATTTATGGTACACTGGTGGCGTTTTTCACCGGCCTGGCTGCTTTGAAAATTTTGATACGGATGGTGCATGCGGGAAAGTTTCACCTGTTTGCCCCTTACTGCTGGCTGGTGGGTGCCCTGGTTGTGCTGTCAAGCATATACTGAAATTTGGAAGGAGGACATATGCATACGGGAATTTTCAGGGAATATGATATCCGGGGGGTAGCAGGTGTAGATATCCTGGATGAGGATGTAAAAGATATCGGAAAAGCCTTTGGCACCATGCTGCATCAGCAGAACAAACACAGGGTGTCCGTGGGCCGGGACTGCCGCCTTACCTCGGACAGGTATACAGATCTGTTTATCCAGGGCATTTTGTCAACCGGCTGTGATGTGGTGGACATAGGCCTTTGCCCCACTCCGGTGCTGTATTTTTCCATTCACCATCTGGATCTTGAAGGCGGCGCCATGGTCACGGCCAGCCATAATCCGCCTGAATACAATGGATTCAAGCTCATGAGCAGCCATGATTCCATCCACAGCGACGGACTGCAGGATATCCGCAAAATCATTGAAACCAGGTCTTTTGCGACCGGATCCGGAAACCGCACCCAAAAAGATGTGCTCACCCCCTATAAAAAACATATTCTGGCAAATATCAGCATTTCAAAAAAAATCCGTATCGGCATTGATGCCGGTAACGGTACCGGTGGTATCACTGCCTTGCCGGTGCTCAAGGAACTGGGATGTGAAGTACATGATATTTTCTGTGATCCGGACGGCAGGTTTCCCAACCATGAGGCAGACCCCACCCAGAAAAAGAACCTGGGGGATCTGATTTCTCTGGTGAACGAAAAAAAACTGGATCTGGGTGTGGGATATGACGGTGACGGGGACCGCATCGGCGTGGTGGATGCAAAGGGCAATGTGATCTACGGGGACCAGCTCATGGTGATCTATGCCAGAGAAATTCTTTCACGCAAGCCCGGTGCCACCTTTATCTCCGAGGTCAAGTGCTCCATGGTCATGTATGATGATATCCGGAAGAACGGCGGCAAAGCCGTCATGTGGCGTACCGGCCATTCTCTGATCAAAAAAAAGATGAAAGAGGAAAATGCGGAACTGGCAGGGGAAATGAGCGGGCACATGTTTTTCAAGGACCGCTATTTTGGATTTGATGATGCCCTGTATGCCACCTGCCGCCTGCTGGAAATATTGGCTGCCACAGGCAAAGGCGTGGATGAACTGATCCAGGATCTGCCAAAAACCTTTACCACCCCTGAAATCAGAAAAGAGTGCCCGGATGAGATCAAATTTGATGTGGTGAAAAAAATGGTAAATCATTACAAGGCCAGACAGAAGGTCATCGATATCGACGGCATGCGGGCCGTATATCCGGACGGGTGGGGCCTTGTCCGGGCTTCCAACACCCAGCCCGCCCTGGTGCTGCGGTTTGAAGCCCTTACAGCAGCAAGGCTGGAAGAGATCCAGCAGGATATCGAAAAAACGCTGGACCAGATTATTGCACAGACAAAACAAGAATAACATACATGCTATTATCACCACAGCAGCAAAAGGCTGTTGACCATACCGGCTCTCCCGCACTGGTTGTGGCAGGGGCCGGTTCCGGCAAGACACGCACCTTGACAGCCAGGTTTTCCCATCTGATAAACCAGGGGCATGACCCCAGGCGGATACTGGCCATCACTTTTACCAACAAGGCGGCAGACGAGATGAAGTCCCGTCTCATGCAGATGACCGGACTGTCTCTTGGCCATTTTCAGTGGGTGCGAACCTTTCATTCCGCCTGTCTGATGATGCTCAAGCGCCATTGCCAGCGTCTGGACTTTGTGCCGCCGGTTCAGGTGCTTTCCGTATACCAGCAGGACAAGCTGGTCAAAGAACTGTGTGTGAAAAATAACATTGAAAAAAAATATGCCAACAGGATTTTGTCCCTGGTATCCCGGGCCAAAAATTCAGGCGATCCCCAAAAATATTTTGATGTAAAACCCGTAGTTTTCAACGTCAGGATCAGTGATATTTTCCAGCAGTATGAAGACCGTCTCAAGGAGATGAATTGTGTGGATTTTGACAATATTCTCCTCAAGACCCGGGACCTTCTGCGACTTCAAAAAGATATCAGAGAGGACTACCAGTCATGGTTTTCCCATATTCTGGTGGATGAATACCAGGATACCAACAACCTCCAGGAGGATCTCACAGGCCTGCTGCTGGGACCCCACAGGAACCTGTTCTGTGTCGGGGATGACTGGCAGGCGGTATATGGATTCCGGGGCAGCAATATCGATCATTTTCTGGGGTTTTCCCAAAAATACAGGGATGCAAAAATCTTCCGGCTGGAGGAAAATTTCAGATCGGCTGATGAAATCGTCCAGGCAGCCAATGACATGATTGACTACAACCCGGACAAGATGGACAAGCACTGCTTTTCCCTTAAAAAAGGCGGGGTGGTGGAGATATATGATTTTTTGTCCGACAGCCATGAGGCGGAATGGGTGGCAAAGCGGATAAAAGCAATGCACCGCCAGGGCCAGGGCATTGCCTATGATAAAATGGCTGTGGTGTACAGAACCAAGTTCTGTTCCCTGCCGTTTGAAAAAACATTCAGGGCGCTCCGGGTGCCCTACCGGCTCATGGGGGCCCAGGGATTTTTTGAACGCATGGAAATTTTGGACATCAACTCCTATCTGAGCGCTTCTTTCTTTCCCAATGATGACCTGTCATTCGAGCGGGTAGTCAACACCCCCAAGCGGGGAATCGGACCTGCCATGATCAAAAAAATGGCAGCCATGCGGGCAGACGGCACCAGCCTGCAGGATGCAGCCAGGATCATGGTCAAAGAACGGGTGCTGACCCCGAAGATCCATGAAAACCTTTCCCAGGTGCTTGATATCCTGGACACCATCCGGGAAATGGCCCCTGCAATGGCCATGGAAGAGGTTATTGCACGGACCGGTTATTATGATTATCTGGAAAAAAAGGCCAAGACCCGGGCAGAATGGATTTCCAAAAAAGAAAATATCGCGCAGCTGATCCATACGGCACGCACCAAGTCAGACATGCTGGAATACCTGGAAGAGGCAGCTCTCATCCGGGAGGACAAGGAGAATGAAGAGGACCAGGATGCTCCCGGGGTGGCGTTGCTGACCATTCATTCTGCCAAGGGACTGGAATTTGACACCGTGTTCATTGTGGGGTGTGAAGAACGCCTGTTCCCCCACTGGCGCTCCATTGACGACGGTGATGCAGCCCTGGCCGAAGAAAGGCGCCTCATGTATGTGGCCATGACCCGGGCAGAACGGTTTTTGTACCTCACCCATGCCAGCTACCGGAAAGGTGAGTTCGGTGTACCGAGCCGGTTCATCGATCAGATCAGAGAATGCCTGGCTTAGGCATGGCCTGAATGGATTTTTTCTATACCATACGGGAACCGTTTTCCCAATTGTCGGCAAAAATAATCAGAAACAGCATCCGGGCCATTCCATCGGACCATAAGGGTATTTTTGCCACCCTGTTTTTTATTATTTTTTCCACTGTCACCGGGGTGGGCATTGTGGTCCCCCTTTTGCCCATTTATGCCCATGATCTGGGAGCAACCGGGGTTTATGTGGCCATGATTTTCGGCTCCTTTTCCATCTCCCGGGTGTTTTTGCTGCCCTACTTCGGGCGGCTGTCTGACCGGAAAGGCAGAAAGCCTTTCATTCTTGCAGGATTGATTTCCTATACCCTGATCTCCATTGCCTTTGTGTATTCTGATACAGTCAATGGCTTGATTTTTATCAGGTTTATCCAGGGTGCCGGCTCAGCCATGATCATGCCGGTGGTCCAGGCCTATGTGGGAGAGATTACGCCCCCGGGGTCTGAAGGATATTCCATGGGGCTGTTCAATCTTTCCATGTTTCTGAGCCTGAGTTTAGGCCCGCTCATGGGCGGTGTCATCCATGATATCTGGACCATGAATGCTGCCTTTGTATGCATGGGGCTGCTGTCTTTGATCGGGGTACTGTTGTGCTTTTGGCTTTTGCCCCCCCTGCCTGAGGAACGTATCCGTTCAGGGCCCCTGCCTGCACACATTCCCTGGTCTCTGGTGATCAAGGATCTGGATCTGTTCGCCCTTTTTTCTTTCAGATATGCCTATACAGCCTGTATCGGGGCGGTATGGTGCTTTCTGCCCCTGTTTGCCGACGCAGTTTTCGGGCTTTCCGGTGCACGGATAGGTCTTCTGGTCATGCTGGGGGTGTTCATATCAGGCATTCTACAGCTGCCCATGGGGTATGCTGCAGACCGGTTCAGCCGGCGGGTGCTGACCATTGCCGGCGGGGTTGTCGCAGCTGCCGGCATGTTTATGATCTATTTTGCCGCCTCATTTTCCGACCTGCTGGCTGCCATATCACTTTTCGGGGTGGGCGGGGGCATCTCCATGCCTGCCATCACCGCCCTGGCAGTGGTCAAGGGGGAACAAAAAAAAGCCATGGGATCTGTGATGGCGGTAATGACTGTTGCCCACAGCTTAGGGATGCTCACCGGCTCCCTGGCAGCAGGGCTGGCAATGGATTTTTTCAGTCTCAGACTGGCATTTCCCACGGCAGGCCTGGTAATGGTATCAGGAACCCTGGTCTTCATGATGATCCAGTTTCGCGCTCCTGCCGGCCGGGCATAAAAAATCAGATTTTTCTGCAAATACCTTGAGACGTCTGTATGCAGATGTCAGACGAAAAATGAGATCCGGCATGCTGTGAAAATTGTTCAGGGCTGCGGCTTTTTCCATGGCAGCGGCTGTCCGGGAAAGTTCCATGGCTGTCAGATTGGCAGCCCCGCCTTTGATGGCATGGGCAAAACCTGCAATGGCAGGACCATCCTGGTCAGCTGCCGCCTGTTGTATCTGCCCCAGTGTTTTGTCCACACCGGCCAGAAATTCTGTCAGCACTTCCAGTAAAAAAGGCATGTCATTTTCAAATTCCCTGACCGCTTCTGGCAGGTCCAGGGGGGCTTCCAGCGGCGCATCTGGTGCACGGGGGGATGTGAGAAAATTCTGTTGCCCTGGCTTTTCCTCCTGCATGGTTCCGGCAAACATTGTTAGATCGTCGGTGTTTTGTTTCAGGGCATGTTTTTTTACAATGGCGAGGAAATCATTTTTTTTCAAAGGCTTTGTTATGTAGTCATCCATGTCTGCAGCCAGGCATTTTTCCCGGTATCCATGGATGGCATGGGCGGTCATGGCAATGATGGGAGTGGGTGCAAACTGCTGGCATGTGTCCGGGTTTTCAGCCAGAAAAGCGGTTTTTTCCCGTTGTTCATATGCCCGTATCCGGCGGGTGGCTTCATATCCATCCATTACCGGCATCTGGATATCCATGAGCACCAGATGGAATCCGCGGTTTTGAAACTGGTCCACTGCCTGCTGCCCATTTTCCGCCAGGGTTACTTCGAACCCTTGGGAAGTCAGGTGCCTGATGGCGATCGCCTGGTTGGTGGGGTAGTCTTCAGCCAGCAGAATCTGAATCCTCCTTCTCCGGATTTCCGCCAGGGTATGCCTGGTCAATGGGGGCATATCCGGCAATGGGGCACTGCTGTCATGGCATAAGACAGAAGAGATGGCATCTTTCAGATCTTTTTGCCGAACCGGTTTTGTCAGATATCCCTGGATGCCTGCTTTTCGGCATTTTTGGCTGTCTCCTGTCATGCCCATGGATGTGAGTGCTATGATGGGAACCTGGGGAATGCCGGATGTGTCACGCATTTTTTTTGCCAGCTGGAATCCGCTTGTTTTCGGCATCTGGATATCTGTTATAACCAGATCCAGATCGGAGATTGTCCTGAGCAGGGCCAGGGCCTGGGAGGCGCCGGCAGCTTCCATGGGCATGCACCCCCAGGATTTTAGATGTTCCATGACAACATGCCGGCTGGTTTCGTTATCATCCACCACCAGAATTTTTCTGCCGGCAAGTTTCGGGGTATTGTCTGCATTTTCCCGGGCTGCCGGGTTGTGGTCAATTGTGAGCACGATGGTAAACCAGAAGGTGGACCCTTTGCCGGGCCGGCTGGTTACCCCGATGGTGCCGCCCATCATCTCCACCAGCTGCTTGGAAATGGTGGTGCCCAGGCCGGTGCCGCCGTACATCCGGGTGGTGGAGCCGTCAGCCTGGGAAAAGCTGTCAAATATGGTGTCCTGCTTTTCTTCGGGAATACCGATACCGGTGTCCTTGATATAAAATTTCAGGGTGATGTGGCTGTTTGTTTCTGCAGCGGTTTCCCCCCATACAAAAATTTCTCCCTCATGGGTGAATTTTATGGCATTGCCGGTCAGGTTGTTTAAAATCTGGCGCAGACGGCCGGGATCTCCCACAAAATTTTCCGGTGTGCCCGGCGGCAGAAAAAAGATCAGTTCCAGGTTTTTTCTTCTGGCAACAATGCCGCATGTGGCGGCAATATCTTCAAACAGAAAACGCAGGTTAAAGGCGGTGGTATCCAGTTCCATTTTTCCGGCTTCAATTTTTGAAAAATCCAGAATGCCGTTGATAATATCCATCAAAGACCGGGCTTCAGTGCTGATGGTGTCAACCAGCTTTGCCTGTTCCCGGTTGAGCTGTGTATCGTGCATGAGTTCTGCCATGCCCATGATGCCGTTCATTGGTGTTCTTATCTCATGGCTCATGTTGGCCAGAAAATCACTTTTGGCCCGGGTGGCTTCTTCTGCTCTGTCCACAGCTGCTTCAAGGGCCCGGGTGCGTTCCTCCACCAGGATTTCCAGATGATTTTTGTGCCGTGTCAGCTCTTTTTCCATCTGTTTGCGGGCGGCCAGGCTCTGATCAAAATCTGTTTTCAGAACAGTCAGGGCATCGAAAACCGGCCTGAAAGGATGGGCCGTGCCAATATGGTCTGCCTGGATACCTTTTTCATCCCAGTTGATGCCGCCGATGTATTCCAGAATCTCTTCTGCATACCGCCGCCGCCTGAAGCCCGGGATGAATCGCCGGATAAAGTGCAAAAAAGCAGGGGGTGTGCCGCCTGCTTTCCCGGACCGGGACGGGCGCAGCCGCAATGCGTGTTGCATTGCCGATGTATAGGTGTCCAGAGCCTTCATGGGAATACCCGGTTTTTTCAAATGGGTGCCGATATTGTACATCCACTGGATATGTCTGGGCACATTGTAGACAAAATGGCCTTTCAGTAATTTTTTTTCCACCTTTTCCAGCAATAATTCCAGCACCTTGAGCCGGGTCCTCTGACTTGGCGTATTGCTGATCCGGCTGTAATCTGAAATTTCAATGAAAGGGGATGTTTCCAGATCGCAGGCTGCCAGGAACCGGTCATAATTTTTAAACAGTGCCAGGGTGCCGTCATGGCTGATTTTTCCCCTGGGGTAGGTGCTTAAAATATTTTTGCCGATCAAATGAAAGGTGACAAAATATTCAGATGTCAGCGCTATATCTGTCCATTCCGGGCTGTGGCGGATAGTCATGCCGGTTTTTGAACAGATGGTTTGTGATGCAATGTCAAGAAAATGGTCCAATGCACAGCCTTTCTGGTTTTTGGATGTTACGCAGCCAATCAGTTTAAATTAGTGCATCTGTATCAAATTTGCAATGGCTTTGGCCAAAGGCGGCATCCGGATCAGAATCCCTGCCGGATGAATTTTTTTTCATGTGGGCAGCCTTTGTTTTTGACCAGAGAAAAGGTTCGGAAATTTTGAAAATGTGGTATACTGTCGGAAAAAACGATTCAGACAAAAAATACCCAAGAAAACGAAAGGAACGTGTTATGAAAACTGCATCCGCCATTGCCCGTGCTCTAGTGCTTCTGGCTGCCACCGCCTTTATGGTGGCGGGATGTGCCTCCAGCCGGTCCGGGGAGGTATATTCCAGGGACCACGCCCGCCAGGCCCAGAATGTAATGGCAGGGACCGTTGAATCGGTTAAACACATCACCATAGAGGGCACCAAAACACCGGTGGGAACCGCAGCCGGAGGCATTGCCGGTGGTGTACTGGGCAGTACCGTGGGGAGCGGATCCGGCCGTACCGTCGCTACGGTGATCGGTGCCCTGGCTGGGGCTGCTGCCGGAACAGCCGCGGAAGAGGGCATCACCCGGAAGCCCGGCCTTGAAATTGTGGTAAAAAAAGACAGCGGCACCACCATTGTGGTGGTGCAGGAGGCTGATGTGGCCCTGGCTCCGGGGGACAGGGTCAGGATTATCACTGCTGCCGACGGCACCACCCGGGTGTCGAAATAAAAATATTAATCCTTTTGCAACAGTTCATAACACCAGCTTTGAATATGACGGTATATCCGTCACCGAAAATCAGGTCTAAAAACTGTCGCGACAAACAAAGAGCAGAAAATGAAAAAACAGAATGTGACCAACGCAAGCTTACGAAATATTGCCATAATTGCCCATGTAGACCATGGCAAAACCACCCTGGTGGATGCCATGTTCCGCCAGAGCGGCATGTTCAGGGAAGGACAGCAGGTGGATGAACGCCTCATGGACAGCATGGACCTGGAAAGAGAGCGGGGCATTACCATTGCTGCCAAAAACTGTTCCGTAGTGTGGCAGGACGTGAAGATCAATATCATTGACACCCCGGGCCATGCGGATTTCGGCGGTGAGGTGGAACGGGCGCTGTCCATGGCAGACAGCGCCATTCTTCTGGTGGATGCCTCTGAAGGCCCGCTCCCCCAGACCCGGTTTGTGTTGAAAAAAACCTTTGATGCCAACCTGCCTGTCATGGTGATCATCAACAAGATCGACCGCAAGGATGCCCGGCCTGATGAAGTGCTGGACATGGTGTATGACCTGTTCATCGACCTGGAGGCCACGGAAGAGCAGCTGGACTTTACCTATTTTTATGCCATTGGCAGGGACGGTATTGTCAAAAAGGAGCTGGATGCGGATGTGCAACATCTGCACGTGCTGTTTGATACTATACTCAAGGAGATGCCGCCGCCTTCCTATGACCCGGAAGCCCCTTTTCAGATGCTGGTTTCTGATCTGGGGTATTCCGATTATCTGGGACGTCTTGCCATCGGCAAGGTGTTTAACGGATCTGCCGCATCCAATGAATCTTTGGTCTGCCTGGGGGAAAACAACCGCCAGATATTGCTGAAGGTGACCAAGCTCCAGTCCTACAAAGGCATGGCCCTGGTTCCTGTGGACCGGGCCAATCCCGGAGACATTGTGGTGCTGGCCGGCATTGAGGATGTTAAAATCGGCGATACCATCTGTACCCGCCAGGCACCCGTTGCCCTGCCCAGGATCACCGTTGATGAGCCAACGGTGTTCATGCAGTTTGCCATTACCAACTCTCCTTTTGCCGGCAGGGAAGGCAAATATGTACAGTCCCGAAAAATTCGGGAACGGCTTTTCAAGGAAACCCTTATGAACGTGGCCATTGAGGTGGAAGAAAGCACCACGGATGAAAGTTTTGTGGTAAAGGGGAGAGGAGAACTCCAGCTGGCTATTCTCATTGAAACCATGCGGCGGGAGGGGTTTGAACTCTGTGTGAGCCGGCCCCGGGTTATCTACAAGATGGATCAGGGCCGGCAGCTGGAGCCCATTGAACACCTGTTTGTGGATTGTGAAGAAGATTTCATGGGTGTGGTAACTGAAAAGCTTTCCATCAGAAAAGGCAAGATGACCAACCTGGTAAACAATGGAAAAGGCCGGGTCCGCATTGAATTTTCCATTCCATCCCGGTCACTTATCGGGTACAGGGATGAATTTCTTACCGACACCCGTGGAACCGGGATCATGAATTCCTATCTGGCAGGGTATGAACCCTTCCGGGGGGAGTTTCCGATCCGGTATAACGGATCTCTTGTTTCAGACCGTCAGGGCAGTGCCGTGCCCTATGCCCTGTTCAACCTGGAACCCAGGGGGCAGCTGTTTATTGTCCCTGGCACCCCGGTGTATGAAGGCATGATCATCGGTGAACACAACCGGGCCGCAGATATTGATGTGAATCCCTGCAAGGAAAAAAAGCTCACCAACATGCGGGCGTCAGGCAAGGATGAAAATGTGGTGTGCACGCCTGTCCGGGAGATGACACTGGAAAAGGCCATCCATTTCATTGCTGATGATGAGATGGTGGAGGTCACCCCGGTTTCCATACGGCTGCGCAAAACTGTTTTACAGGCCCAGAAACGCCATCTGCTTGCTGGGAAACTTAAAAAAAAGGATAAAAAATAGGCCGCCTACCCCCTGTTGTGCCCTGGGCCCGGACCAGTTTTTTGCATCTTACGGTCCGCTCACCAGGTACATCAGGGGGCGGGTGTCAATATATTTGGCGGTGACTGTGCATGTGTTTCTCAGGCCGGCGGCAGCTGGTCTGATCGGAAAACAGCCCGGATCATGTATGGATTATCTTGAAATCACTGCCTTGGGGATGGTCTGCCTGGAAACAGGCAAGCCGGTCTGCCAGTTCTCCAAATCTTTCTTTTCCGGTCAAGGACACACAGGCCCGCAGCCCTTCATGGCGGTCACTGCCCGTGGTGGTCAAAGAAATGGCGCTGATGCCGTAATAGAGCAGTTCCTCCACCAGCTCCACCCCGGTGAATCCGGGATAGGCAATGGTAAAATAAAACCCGTCTGCTATGGGCTGGTCATCATCCATGTCATAGACAATGGTAAACCCGTTTTGGGTGAACATCTGCTTCATGGCAAAGGCACGGTCTCCATACTCCTTCACATGGTCCACAAAATTGAATTCCCCGGAATTTACCGCTTTGAGCAACCCGAAAAGTCCATACTGGTTGGAATGGGAAACCCCGGAACTCAAGGCATACATGGCACCGAAAATATAGGCATACCCGAACCGGTCGCTGCCGAAAAAGGGCTTGAGGTTGCTGCCGGTGGAATGGAACAGTTTTTCGGGAATGGCGGTCATGCCGATGCGCTGGCCTGCCAGGGAAAAGGATTTGGAACTCGAGATAAGCAGAATATAGTTGTCGGTGTACCGGGCCACTGACGGAATGAACGGGGGCTGACCCGGCACCGAATAGTTCTGCCTGAAATCCATGCCGAAATAGGCCAAATCTTCCATGACAATGCAGTCATATTTTGTGGCCAGATGACCTATGGTTTCCAGCTCTTTTTCGGTAAAGCAGATCCAGGCCGGGTTGTTGGGATTGGAATACATGATGGCTGCCACATCATTTTTTTCCAGAAAACTTTCCAGTTTTGGTCCCAGCTTGTCTCCTCTGTATTCATATACGTCAAAATGGGCATAGGGCAGCCCCAGGACCCTTGCCTGGTGCTTGTTCACCGGAAAACCCGGATCGATGAACACAATTTTTTCCCTGCCCTTGACCCGCCGGCTGCAGCACATCATGGCCATGTAGCATCCCTGCATGGACCCCACCGTGGGAAAGCAGGATTCTGCAGGAATCTCCATATCCACAAAATTTTTCACAAAAGCTGATATTTCGGTTTTCAGCTGGGGAATGCCGTCAAAGGGGGGATATTTGGACCCCACCCCCTGTTTTAAAGCAGCAATTTCCGCATCCACGGCAATTTTCGGCGGGGCCAGCCCCGGCACGCCCATCTCCATGCGGATGTACTGTTCGCCGGCGGCATTTTCAATATTGTTGACGATCCGGTTCAATTCCCTGATGGAAGCCAGGCCCACGGAGGCAAGGCCCATTTTCTCAATTTCCTGTTTTACAATGTCACGGTTGATTGGGGTTTCCATAGCACTCTCCTGAAAAAAATCTGATTAAAAAAATAATCAATAATTTGATCTGGAGGAGTGTATGGGCTCGGCTGTTTTTTTTCAAGCGTTAATTTTCTTCACTGGTATCCTGGGATGTGCACCTTGACAGAAAATTGATGGCTGATATAACAGATATGCAAATGGTCGTACAGGAACATACAATTTTTCTTGCTTTTGTTTTTCTTATCAGGAGGTAGCAACATGGCCAGGATGACACCCAGTGAGGCATTGGTGGAAACCCTTGTGGCAGAGGGAATTGAAAATGTATTCGGCATTGTGGGGTCTGCCTTCATGGATGCCCTGGATCTTTTTCCGGCAGCTGGTATCCGTTTTGTGCCGGTGGCCCATGAGCAGGCTGCCTGCCACGCGGCGGACGGGTATGCCAGGGTTACAGGCAGGCCCCAGGCCTGCATCGCCCAGAACGGGCCCGGTGCCGCCAATTTTGTTTCCGCTTTGACAGCTGCTTACTGGGCCCATTCCCCTGTGGTGGCCATTACCCCGGAAACCGGTTCTCTGGGGCTTGGCAGCGGCGGATTCCAGGAGCTGGACCAGATGGCCATGTTTGAAAAATCCGTGGCATACCAGGTCAGGGTTCCCAGCGGGGTCCGCATGGCTGAACTGGCCCGCCGCTGTTTTTACATGGCCAAAAACATGAACGGTCCTGCCCAGCTCAATATCCCCAGGGACCATTTTTACGGGACCTGTGACGATGAGATCTATCAGACCCCCCTGATTTCACGGGGACCGGGCAGTATGGCTGACATTGAAAAAGCCGCCGATCTTATCAGAAACGCCCGGTATCCGGTGATCATCTCCGGCGGCGGGGTGTGCCAGGCCGATGCCGGAAAAGAGGTTGCGGCCCTGGCTGAATACCTCACGGCCCCTGTGTGCAACACCTATCTTCACAACGACACGTTTCCTGCAAGCCATGACCTGGCCTGCGGCCCCATCGGGTATTGCGGTTCCAAGGCAGCCATGCGCATCCTGAAAAAAGCGGACCTGATCATTGCCCTGGGCACCCGCCTGGGGCCATTCGGCACCCTGCCCCAGTATGATATGGACTACTGGCCTGCACATGCCCGGTTGATCCAGTGTGATACCAACATTGCGGCCCTGGGGCTCTCAAAAAAAGCCGATGTTTACAGTGCAGGCGATGTCAAAGAATTTACAGCCTTTTTGCTGAAGGCGGTGAAATCCGTGCTGCCGGGTCTTGAAAAGGATCCGGCCAGGCTGGCGGATGTGAAAATCCAGAACAACACCTGGGCGGAAGAACTCAAAAAATGGAGTGCTTCAGATCAAAAAGCCCCCATGCACCCCAGGCGGTTTCATGCGGAATGGACCCGGGCCCTTCCCAAAAATGCCATTGTGACAACCGATATCGGCAACAATTCTTCCATGATCAACAGCTATCTCAAGTTTGACGGGATCAGGCAGCACATTTCCGCCTTGTCCTGGGGCAACTGCGGGTTTGCCTATGGTGCAGCCCTGGGATGCAAACTGGCAAAACCCAGGGTGCCGGTGATCGCGTTCCAGGGGGATGGTGCCTTCGGCATCAGCGGGATTCAGGAGGTGATGACAGCGGTGCGGGAAAACATTCCAGTGATTGCCATTGTGGCCACCAATTATGAATGGGGGGCGGAAAAGAAAAACCAGATCGATTTTTACGACAACCGGTTTGTGGGGGCCAATCTGCCGGATAACCCGGACTATGCAAAAATTGCCGAGGACATGGGTGCCAAAGGCATTTGCATTGACCACCCTGACCAGGTGGGAGATGCGGTCGCCCAGGCCATTGCATGGGAAAAACCCACGGTGATCAATGCCATTGTCCAGGGGGGGGAAGCGGTTCTGGCAGAGCCTTTCAGACGTGATGCCCTGGCCCTGCCGGTGCGGTATCTGGATAAATATGCCCATTTAAATGCCAAAAAAGCGTGATCTGCCGGCCCGAATGACCAGTCCGGGTCCTGTTTTTGTCATAAGGATCCGGGTGCAACACGGCCTTTGGGCGGCCAAAGGAGGAAAATGATGCAGCAGCCCGAAACAGGGGACACCGATGAAATTCAAACTATGGTGGATGGAGACAAAAACAACCTGTGGCACCATTTAAAACCCCACGCCTGTTTTGATACCCGGGAACAGATGATCATTGTGGCGGCTGACGGCCTTGTGGTGGAGGATATCCGGGGCAGAAAATACCTGGATGCCACTGCAGGCGGGGTATGGAGCGTACTGGCGGGATACGGCAGAGATGCCATTGCCGATGCGGTCTGTGCCCAGATGAAAAAAATGCCCTATTTTGCCGGGGTGTACGGCACTGTGCCGGCCATCCGGTTTGCCGGAAAACTTCTGGAAAAAATGCCGAAAATGGGCAAGGTCTTTTTTTCCAACTCCGGTTCAGAGGCCAATGAAAAAGCCTTTAAGATGGTGCGCCAGGCTGCGCATATCATTCCGGAACGAAAGGGCAAATACAAGATCCTGTATAGAAACAGAGATTACCACGGCACCACCATGGGGGCCATGAGCGCTTCGGGCCAGGACCTGCGCAAAAAAGATTTCGGGCCTTTCATGGAGGGGTTTGTGGAATTTCCCCATTGTGCCTGTTACCGCTGCCCGTATGATGCCCGATACCCGGGGTGCGGCATTGCCTGTGCCAAAAAAGTGGAGGATATTATCCAAAATCTGGGGCCTGATACAGTGGGGGCAATGATTGTGGAACCTATTACCGCCGGCGGGGGCATCCTTGTGCCGGTGCCTGAATATTTTCCCATGCTTCAGCAGATCTGCCGCAAATATGATATCTGGCTGATCATGGATGAGGTGGTGTGCGGATTCGGCAGGACCGGCAAATTCTGGGGCCATGACCATTTTGATGTGGACCCGGATATTGTGACCCTTGCCAAAGGGCTTACCAGCTCCTACGGGGCCTTGTCCGCCACCGTGGTCAAACAGCATATCTATGATCTGTTTTTAAATGACCCTTCAGATCCAAACACACGGTTTGACTATTTCAGGGATATTTCCACATACGGGGGGTGCACCGGTGGGCTGACAGCAGCCATGGAAAACCTGCGCATTATTGAAACCGAAAACCTGGTGGAAAACAGCCGGGTCATGGGGGCTTATCTGTTGGAGAAACTGTCTGCGCTCAGCCGGTATGATTATGTGGGAGATGTGCGGGGGCAGGGCCTGTTCTGCGGTGTTGAACTGGTGCAGGACAAGGCAGCCAGAACACCTGTGACCGAAGAACAGATGGCCGCTCTTCTGGGAAATGTTCTGGCCCGGGGCGTGATCGCAGGCCGGACCAATGCCAGCCTGGAAGGATTGAACAACACCATGTATTTTGCCCCGGCCCTGATTATCACGAAAGCCCAGATAGATACCATTGTCCAGGCGGTTGTCCAGGCCATTGAAACCACATTTTAAATGACCGCCGCCCTGGCATTATGTCAGATGTTATAGGCCATGCCCCCGGGAATAGGCAGACGGTTTTGGGGGTGACCATTTGGAAAGGGTTTCAGGATCCGGCGTAAAAATCTGGATCTCCAAAGGATAACAGGCGGCTGTATCACTGGAATGCTCGGTGCTGCAATCTCCGCCCGGACAGGTGGACAAGGCCCCCAGCAGATCTATTTCCGCAAAAAATTCCAGAAAATCCCCCGGCCGCACCGGGCTGGCCTTCATGAAATACTGGTGGGTATCTTCGGTAAATCCTGTGCACATGAACACATTGAGCACATCATGGACATGGCGTTCTGCCGCGAGAAGTGGCAGCCCTGTTTCGGCTGCCAGGGCCCGGGTCAGGTTGGAGTGGCAGCAGTGATGGTAGTCTGCGCCGCCCAACAGCCTTCCTGTATAAGGGTCACACCGGGTGCCGATGACATCGTGCACCCCGCCGCCGTATGCATCAAACCCGTACCAGTCCAGGGTATCATATGTGATGGTGGCCATGGGGCGCAGATAGGGAAATCCACTCCACAAACGGTCTCCCACCCCCAGGTGGGTGCCGTGCAAAGCCCGGGTCTTACCACTGTAAAATTTTTCTGAAAGATCCTGCCGGGCCCATAGATTCAGATCTCCCACCTGGGGGCCTTCCACACTGACAATCTTGAAAAAATAGCCTGCCGGCACCGTGAAGGTGCGGGCATCCCTGGGAGGAACGATAATTTTTTGGGTCATCTCAAGGGTGTCTCTGGCAGCCGCAACCATGGCCATATCCGGCTGGGGCAGGGTGGCTGTGGGATAGCAGATCACCGGTTTGACCGCTTTGCGGGCGGCGGCATCCGGAGGGGACGGGGTCTGGGCAACGGGCTTCATGGCTGTTTTCCTGTCATTTTGTCATGGAACCGCCGGACATGGTCCGTGATGATGGCAGATGCGGCGGTGCCGTCTTTTGCCTTCATGGCGGCAATAATCTTTTCAAAATCAATGAGGTTTTCCAGGGTTCGTTCATGGTTCATGGGCAGATAATCCTGGTAATAGCGGTGGATATTTTCATGAATGCTTTTCTGGACAAACTGGAATACCGGATTCCGGGTCATGGTTCCGATAAAGGTGTGCATGGCTTCATCAGTTTTTAAGAAAGTTTCCCAGTCCTGGTTTTCAAAACAGTGCCTGGCCTTTGCAAACAACCGTTCCATCTCCTGGATGTCATCAGGGGTGGCCCGTTCGGTTGCCAGTTCCACGAGACTGCCCTCGATTTTGATGCGGAACTCAGACAAATGCCCGAGGGACACCTCTCCGGAGCGGATGAGCAATGCCAGAGATTCCATGATCGGATCTGTATCAATGCGTTTGACAATGGCACCGCCGGTGACCCCCAGTTTGATCTCGATGAGTCCTTTCTGTTCAAGCACACGCAGGGCCTCCCTGAGGGTGCCCCGGCTGGTGTTGAACATCTCCTTGAGTTCCCGTTCCGCCGGCAGTCTGGTGCCTGGTGCAAGTTTTTTGGTTACAATAGCATCCTGTATCTGTTCCACCACATCCTGGAAAACCCTATTTTGTTTGGCACGTTTGAACATAAAAAAAATCCTGCTGTGTTACTTGCATTGTTCCATGCGGAAAAAATTCTTTTATGGATTTAAATGTGTTAAACCATTCCAACTCTCATCTGTCAACCGGGAAGTGACCATCCGGGGCAGGGAGGCCTCCGGTTTCTGCCCCGGAATACAGCTTTGGACCTCCGGCTGTCGGCGGGAATCTCAATTTGCGATGTAATGGAGCGGTTCTGAATTGACAATGTGTGTCTGCCATTCTGGCTGGAGCCGCTTGAGCTATGTGGCGGGTTATGGTATTTTTTATTGAAAAAAAAATTTGGGCTTGCATTTTTTTTTTCAATGGTTTAACCATTTATTTTGATGCCATACTGAAAACATGAGGAATTACCATGATAAACAAACTCATCAGCAACATACTTCCCTATATGCCCCAGAAACTGGTCTGGCCTTTTTCCAAAAGCTATATCGCCGGAGAAACAACCCAGTCCGCCATTGACGCGTCCCTGGCCCTCAATCGCAAAAATTCTCTGGTCACCCTGGACATCCTCGGAGAATTCATTGAAAACATGGACCAGGCAAAGGAAAACCGCGACCAGTACATTGCCCTTATCAAGACTGTAGAAGAAACAGAGGTTACTGGAAATTACTCCATCAAGCCGACCATGTTCGGCCTGCTGCTGGAAAAGGAAACCTGTTTTGCATACATGCGCGACATTGTGGCAACCGCTGCCGGTTATGACAATTTTGTCCGTATTGACATGGAAAACTCGCCCACGGTGGATGATACCATCGATATTTTCAGGCGCATAAAGGCGGAATATCCCCGGAATGTCGGGTTGGTTCTCCAGGCATACCTGAAGCGGACCCGGTCGGATATTGAGGCCCTGCTGGATTTGAAATCAGATGAGGCAGACCTGAACCTGAGGCTGTGCAAGGGCATCTATGTGGAATCCCCTGCTATCGCATATAAGGATTATCATGAAATCAATGCCCACTATCTGGAAGACCTGGAATTCATGTTCCAGAACCGGATCTACCCGGGTATCGCTACCCATGACAAACCCCTGATACAGGGCGCGCTGGATTTGATCCAAACCTATGATGTCCCCAAAGACAGGTATGAGTTCCAGATGCTTTACGGCGTAACCCCCAAACAGCGTCAGGAACTGGTGGATGCCGGCCACAGACTTCGTGTCTATGTCCCCTTCGGAAAGCACTGGTTCGGCTATTCCACCCGCCGGCTCAAAGAAAATCCAGCCATGGTCAAGCACATTGTGAAAGCCTTGTTTGCCAGAGGATAATTACACTTCATCATTCTGCCCTGTCCGGCCCGGGATTGAAGATATGACGATCCGGTAAATGAATCCGGACAGGGTGTTTCCAACGCCATATGAAGATAATAGCGAAGATAAACTCTGAAAAAAAATGTAATTATGGACATTCTTGAAAAAATACGCAGACACGGGCTGCTGCTGGACGGCGCCATGGGATCGATCCTGATCACTCATGGGCTGGCGGGAAATGAAGCGGCGGAATCCTGGAACATCAGGCATCCGGAGATTATCCGGCAGATTCACGCCGACTATATTGATGCCGGGGCAGATGTGGTCACGGCAAACACTTACGGGGCATCATTGTGCAAACTTGAGAAAATGGGGGCGGACAAAGATTTTGAACGTATCAACACAGAAGGGATACGGCTGGCAAAAGCGGCCTGTGGTCAGGATCAATATGTGGCGGCAGACATGGGTGCCATGGGTGATATGCTGGCACCTGCGGGGCCGGTTTCCTTTGCGGAGATGAAGGACAATTTTTCAAACCAGGCAAAGATATTGGAAAAGGAAGGGGTGGACCTGTTTCTTATTGAAACCGTTTTTGATCTCAATGCCGGGCTCTGTGCCGTCCAGGCCATCCAGTCTGTTTCGAGCAAACCGATTTTCTGTTCAATGACCTTTAAAGAAACCCCGAAAGGGTTTTTTACAATCTTTGGAAATACGCCGGAACACAGTATGAAAACCCTTGCAGATCAAGGGGTGGCTGCGGTGGGCGCCAATTGTTCCCTGGACAGCACCGATATGGTCCGGCTGGCGGCGCAGATCCGCAAATGTGTCGATATTCCTGTGATAATTCAACCCAATGCCGGGATGCCGCAACCCACTGCAAACAACCAGGCGTTTTATCCGGAATGCGACGACCTGTTTGCCGGAAACATGAAAAAAATACAGGAACTGGGGGTTGAAATCCTTGGCGGATGCTGCGGCACCACGCCTGACACAATCAGGAAAATGCATCAACGCATATTCAGGGAGTGAAAAATGGTTGCCGATCCATAGTTTTTCCGGTTATCTTCTGCGGCGGTTACAATTTTTTTTTGGCCGGGTCCGGGCAGTAACAATGTCTTTCTGCTGTTGTTTCTTGGCTGGATCCTTTTCCACAAACAAAGGTTTGCCGGTGAAGGGGTCCTGGCCGGTATAATACATGAGCGTGGAAAAAGTGGACGGGGTGGGGGTGAAAATCTGGACCTGCTCGGGATGGGTTTTCAAATTTTCACTGGTGAACCGTTTCAGGGCCGCCATCTCTTTTTGGGTGCATCCGGGATGGGCTGCCATGAAATAATAGGTTAAAAACTGGGGTTTGCCGCATGCAGCAGATATGTTGTCAAAGGCGGATTTAAAGGCCGGCAGATCGTTGATGGTCTGTTTGCCCATATGGTGAAGCACCTTTTTTTCACTGTGTTCCGGCGCTACCTTCAGCTGGCCGGAGACATGGTCTGTCACCAGTTTTTTCAAAAACGCGCTGCCGTGTTTTTTGTCCTGCATGATCAGGTCATACCGGATCCCGGAGGTGACAAATACCTTTTTGATGCCGGGCAGGGCGGTGAGTTTTTCCAGCAGATCCAGGTACCGGGAATGGTCCGGCTGCAGGGTTCTGCAGATTTCAGGAAACAGGCAGGCTTTGTCCTGGCAGGCCCCGTGTGATAATTTTTTGGGGCACTCATACCCGTACATGTTGGCGGTGGGGCCCCCCAGATCCATTATATTTCCTTTAAAATCCGGATGGGCGGTGAACTGCCGGGCCTGCCGGAGAATGGATGCCGTGCTCCGGCACTGGACGGTCCGGCCCTGGTGCACCGTGATGGCGCAGAACCGGCATTCGCCGTAACACCCGTAATGGGTGGGGATGGCAAACCGGATGGTATCCAGGGCCCGAACCGGTCCCATGGCCCGGTAAAAAGGGTGCACATCATGTTCATACACCAGGTCATGGATCTCATCCATCTGTGCGGTGGTGGATACCGGTACCGGCGGATTCAGGACCAGGTACCGGTCCTGGTGGGCCTGGCACAGTTTTTGTCCGGTGACAGGATCGGTATTGCGGTAAAAGGTGGTGAACGCATCGATATATGCCCGCCTGTTTTTGGCAACTGTTTCAAAGGAGGGCAGTTCTTTCCCTGTTTTTGTTTTGGCAATATAGGCGACCCCCGGAATATGGTCAAAGGACTTTTCCTGTTTCAATGCCCGGGCCAGGGTTGCAATTGTGGCATGTCCCATGCCGAACACCAGCACATCGGCTCTGGCATCAAACAGAATGGACCGCCGGATTTTATCGGACCAGAAATCATAATGGGCCATGCGCCGCAGGCTGGCTTCGATACCGCCGATCACAATGGGGGCAGCGGGTTTGCAGAACCGCCGGATCAGGTTGGCATAGGCTATGACCGCCCGGTCCGGTCTTCGGTCATTCACATGTCCCGGGGTGTAGTCATCCTTCTGCCGCCGTTTTTTCAGGGCTGTGTAGTTGGCCACCATGGAATCCACGGCCCCGGCCGTAACCCCCCAGAAAAGGGAGGGCCGTCCTAAGCGCAGGATATCTTCAGGGGTGTCCAGGTCCGGCTGGGCAATGATCCCCACCTTGAATCCCTGGTGCAAAAGCACTTTTCCGATCACGCTCACCCCCATAAAGGGCGAGTCGATATAGGTGTCGCCAGTGACCAGGATAATCTCCAGCCGGTCCCAGCCCAGGGCCTTGACCTCCGGCATGGTGGTGGGGATAAACATAAGGTGTGTCAGCTTTCGGGTGACTTGTTCAAGAAAATGAAATCATCCAGTTCTCCAAGTGGAAACCCCGTCATTCATGTCGGGGAGGAAACTTGGCTTGCAAAATTATACCCGTTCTGACGGGATATGATTTTGCAATACTTCCAGGATATTCCTTGGACGGTTTCCGTATTAGTTTGAATATTAAAGCTGCCGGACTTCCGGACAGCCACTCTGCCAATATACGTTCCTTTCTTCTTACCAGTAGGAACGATTACTTTAACCATATCCCCGGTGGCAAAACCCTTCACCGTTTTTTGGGCCATTAAGATTCCCCGGGGAAAACCGTATTTGTCCACACGGGTT
>JAZBPL010000185.1:0-33197 GCA_036351635.1 Desulfotignum sp. | reverse complement strand
TCCCCAGTTGGGATCTTCCCCGTAAATGGCGGTCTTGACCAGGCTGGAATGGGCAATGGCTTCCGCCGCCCGGAAGGCATCCTGTTGTGCTGCCGCACCCTTCACCGTTATCTGCACCACTTTGGTGGCCCCCTCCCCGTCTTGGACAATCTGTCTGGCAAGATCCATACAAACCCTTTCCAAAAGATCCTGGAACACGGCCAGAGAGGTTTCATCCTGTATGTGTGCTGGTCCGGTGCCCCCGGCCAGGCACAACAGGGTGTCATTGGTGGAGGTGTCCCCGTCCACGGTGATGCGGTTGAATGATTTGTCACAGGCAGCTGTCAGCGCTGATTTCAGATCAGGGGCACTGATGTGCGCATCGGTGAGCACATAGGCCAGCATGGTGGCCATGTCCGGCCGGATCATGCCGGATCCCTTGGCAACCCCTGCCATGGAAACGGTCTGGAGACCCCGGTCAGTCTCGATATTAGCGGTCTTCATAACGGTTTTAGGGGCAAGGTCCGTGGTGAGGATGGCATCGGCAAAATCATCCAGCGTGCCGGAGGCAATCTGCGTTTTCAGCTGGGGCACCCCGGATGCAAGCCTGTCCATGGGCATGGGTGCACCGATCACCCCGGTGGAACATACCATGATCAGGTCTTCTGGAATACCGAAGGTATCTGCCGCCAGCCGGGCTGAATGCTGTGCATCTTTAATCCCCTGCTCTCCGGTAAAGCAGTTGGCATTGCCGGAATTTACCAGCACCGCCTGGCACAGGCCCTTTTTGATCATCTGCTGCCCCAGGATCACCGGGGCGGCTTTGACCTGGTTTTTTGTAAATACGGCTGCGGCAGCTGCCGGCTTGTCACACAGGATCAGTCCCAGATCCCTGCGCCCGTTTTTTTTGATGCCGGCATGGATGCCGGCAAATGAAAATCCGTTGATCAAAACTGGTTCTCCCCTGATATGTTTTGCAAGGTTCAGTGCCATTGCAATGGTAAAGATTGAATTGTAAATCTTGTATTATAGCCATGAAGCTTGGGGGTGTAAATAAATATGTGAAAAGACCGGATATGCCGAAAAAAACACGGCATTTTGTGTCTATGTCCCGCTCATGCCGGTGTCCTGCACCCGGCCCGAGATTGGCATCTGACGGTCCTGGCGCAGGACACCGGCAGGGTTCCCGGCCGATAGGTTCATGTTGGTGTTCAGTGCATGACCTGTCAATATCCTTTTTTGATTTAGCTGATGCCTAAATTGTCATGAGTCTTTGTCCAGCCCGGTCTTTGAATACAGGAAATTTGAACACCAGGGGGTATGCCATGGAAACTATGGAAATTGTCCAAGGAGATATCACCACAGCTGAAATTGATGCCATCGTCAATGCCGCCAACTCCAGAATGCTGGGAGGCGGCCGGGAGTGCCGTGTCAGTATGCAGCCGGCCGGAATATGAGCCGTTGGCAATTTATTTTTATCTTTTCAGTGAAGACATGGCCGCCATCTGGGTCACAGCTCTGGAGAAACATAGTGTTACCTGACTTTACTGCACGGTTTGGGTGTGCCCCAGCAGATCAATAATGAATTATCCAATGCTGAAAATTCAAGGCTCAAAAATTTTCATGATAACAATGCAACCCAAAACCTGATTTTGTTGCTTTTTTCGAGGTATGATGGTTAACAGGTTACAGTTACAGACGGTTGATTTTTGAAAATGGTCTGTAGGGGGATGTATACTGACCGGAATTCCTTTGCGCTGTCATGCGATGGGAGCCGGTGTTGTCTTCCATCGTGTTCAGCAAGGATGTGGCAATAAAATCCTTGATCGTCTTTTTGACCCATTCCCCGGCAATACTGGAGGCTTCTGCCATGATGATCTCCTGCAAAAATCTGTTTTACTGATGAAATCCTTTTAGCATTTCTCGTATAAAGATACCAATACCAATTAAAAAATGATATAGTCGATTTCCAGGAAAAGGTATCAGTGCGGATAATTTTTTATGAAAGGCGCAAATTCTTCCTATGGGTGACCATTTTCTGGAAGGCTGTCTGTTTTTCAATGTGAATGCGTTTTCACGGCAGATGCTGAAACTTGCGGAAACCAGTTTTGCACCGTTGCAGCTCTCCCCTGCCCATGCTTCTTTGATGCTTATCCTGTATGAAAATCCGGGCATCAGTCCAAAAAAACTGGGGAAGCTGCTGCAGCTGACCCCCTCCACCATCACCCGGTTCATTGATGCGCTGGCAAAAAAAAAGCTGGTGAAACGAAAATCCAGCGGTAAAACCAGTGCCATATTTCCCACAGACAAAGGCTGTGAAATAATACCTGCCATTGCCCTGGCATACCGAAAGTTTTATCAAAATTATACCCGCATTCTGGGAACTGACAACGCCCACAGCCTGGCACTTCAGATCAGCCGGGCCAATGAAGCATTCTTCCGGTTATCCGGATCAGACCCGGGCCATGATCCAGACCTTTAAACTGACCATAGAATATGACGGCACCAGATTTCATGGATGGCAGCGCCAGGCGGACAAACCCACCATCCAGGGAGAACTGGAACTGGTGTTGTCCCGCATTTTGAACCAGCCTGTCGCCCTGGCCGGTTCCGGCCGCACCGATGCCGGGGTCCATGCCCGGGGCCAGGTGGCCTCTTTTTGCGCGGATACGGACATGGATCCCCGGGTGCTCCAAAAAGGGGTGAACAGCCTGATGAAGCATCCCATTGTGCTGACAGAATGCATCCGGGTATCTGATAATTTTCACGCCCGGTATTCTGCTGTTTCCAAGGAGTACCACTACCATATTCTCAACACAGAAGATCCCTGTGCTGTGGGCAGGGACTATGTCTGGCACATCCATGCCCCGCTGGACACCGCTGTCATGAACCAGTGTTGTGCCCTGTTATGCGGGACCCGTGATTTTAGGTCCTTTGAAAACACAGGCGCGCCAAGACGTTCCACTGTACGCACGGTGTTCATGGCCCGGGTGCACCGGCAGGATCAGGACCGCCTGGTGTTCAGGATCTGCGCGGACGGTTTTTTGAAAAACATGGTGAGAAATATCATGGGGACCCTGGTGGATGCGGGCAGGCATAAAACAACTGTGAAGGGTTTTGAAGCCATTTTGTCGGCAAAGGACCGTTCCCTGGCCGGTGCCACCGCACCGGCCAGGGGATTGTTTTTATATCAGGTAAACTATGCCCGGGAAAATCTCAGCCATTGACAGAGGGTTCGATATATTCTTTTTCCGGGTGTGATCCAGGTTCCCTGATTTTCTGCACATGCCGGTTGTAGTGGGCAATGATGTCCCGCCGGTAGATCAGGCCGATCAGCTCTTGGTGGTTTGCTTCGTTTACCACGGGCAGGGCATCGATATTTTTCTGGGTCAGTTTGTGCAGCACCGTGTTCAGGTCTTCGGCCGGGGTGGTGGTGATCAGATCCGAGATCATGATGTCCTTCATGACCACAAGATCTTCAATGTGAATGGTGAAGATCACCTCCCGGATGTCATTGGAGGAAAAGATGCCGGTAAACTCCCCTGTGGCATTTACCACAGGAAAATAATGCTGTTTGGTGGTCTGAAAAATGGATTTGAATGCGGAAAACGGCATGTTTTCATTGACACTTTGTACCTTTTTGATCAAATGCCCCAGATCTCCCACCTTCATGGTCTGGAGGATATCCATCATGAACTCACCGGCATGGGCCGGGGAATCCACACGGGATTTCACCTGGTTTTCAAAGATGGTGAACCGCTGGGACAAAAGATAGCACAAAGAACACACCAGCAGGCTGGGCAGCAGCAGGTGGTAGGAGTTGGTCATTTCACTCACAAAGATGATGGTGGAAATGGGGGTGTTGGAAACAGAGGTGAAAAATCCGGCCATGCCCACGATTACAAATGCGCCGGGATTGGTGACCACCGTGGGAATCAGCAGGTGAAATATTTTGCCCACCGCTCCCCCTAAAGCCCCGCCTATGACCACGGACGGGCCGAATACCCCGCCGCTGCCGCCGGAACCGATGGAAAATGAGGTGGTGAAAATCTTGCCGATGGCCAGCGCAATAAGGGTGGGTATGGCCACCTGATTGAAGATGGCATTCTGGGCCATGCCGTAGCCGAATGCCAGGGTATAGGGCAGAAAAAAACCGATAATGCCGGTGCAAAGCCCGCCGATGGCCGGTTTTATATGGTTGGGTACTTTGAGTTTGTGAAAAAACGCCACCAGGCCGTAGAACACCTTGACATAGATATAGCCGAACACGACCAGGACCCCTGCCAGAACGATATAGGGTCCCAGTTCCAGGGGATTCTGAAACTTGAACCCTGGCGAATCAAACAAGGATCCCCAGCCGAACACCAGGCAGAAAACACAGTATGCCACCACCGAAGAAATACCTGCTGGAATGATCACCTCTGACTCGAAATCCGGATCCCGGTACAGCACCTCAGCGGCAAAAAGGGCCCCTGCCAGAGGGGCCCGGAATATACTGCCCACCCCTGCTCCGATACCCGCTGCCATCATGATGCGGCGCTCTCTTTCCGACAGCTTGAACCGGGTGGCCAGAAATGAACCGAACCCGGAACCGATCTGGGCAATGGGCCCTTCCCTGCCCCCGGATCCGCCGGTGGTCAGGGTGATGGTGGAGGCAATGGTCTTTATGATGGGAATCCTGCCCCGGATCATCCCGCCTTTGTTGTGGTAGGCGTCGATGGCGGCATCTGTGCCGTGTCCTTCCGCCTCAGGTGCAAAGGTGTACACCAGCCAGCCGGAAACGATGCCCCCAAGGGCCGGCAGAATCAGCAGCATCCACCGGTTGAACGGCGTATCGGTGGCGGGCAGCAGGGCATGTTCGCCAGCTGGTGCATCCGGCCGGTACCCTGCCATCATATCCAGAAAATAGTGCATGCCCAGGCCGCAAAGATAATGAAAGGCAACGGCCCCGAGACCTGCGATCAGGCCGATGAGCACAAAATAAAACAACCATCTGAAGGCCACTTTAAAGTCAAGTGATCCCATATTCCCAAGGTCCTTTCAGTGGTTCAGGTGGTGCGAAGATCCTTGATGCCGCTGACAATGATATCAAACAAGGGCTTCACATCTTTTTCTTCCAGACAGGAAAACGCTATCCGGATATTTTTCTCGCCTATGGCAATCAGGCCCACGCCGTAAGCATCAAGCAGGTGAAGGCGCAAAGTTTCCGCATTCACATCCTTGAGGCGGATGCACATGAAATATCCTGAATTAAAGGGATACACATCAAAATAGGAAGCATATTCCGGGTTCTTGAGTGTTTCCTTGATCAGGGCGGCCCGCTGTTTGAGCAGGATGAACTTCTCCTGCTTCTGGGCATGGTAGTCAGGGTCCTGCATGGCATTGCGCAGCATGGTCTGGCCCAGGTGGGAGGCGTTGGAGATGTTGCCCCGGATGCAGCCGGCGGTTTTTTGTTCAAGGGCCTGGTAGATGCCTGCTGTGTCATGGTCAGCTGCCAGGCCATAGGTGATAAACCCCAGCCGCAGTCCCCACACATAGTCCTCTTTTGTGGCCCCGTCCAGTTTGACGGCTAAAAGCCGTTTGTGCCTGCCGGCCAGTTTTGCAAACAGGGATTCTTTGCAGGTCTGCTCTTCGAAAAAAAGCCCGAAATACGCGTCATCACAGACAGCCACCACATTTGTCCCTTTTTGTGCCGTGTCCAGAAGAATGGCAGCCACCTGGTCAGCCTCGGTCCTGCTCAGAGAATATCCGGAAGGGTTGTGGGGAAAATTGAGCATCACCACCACTTTGTCATGCTGTGCAGCACAGGCCTGGAGCACGGATGCAAAATCATCCACATTGAACCGGGTCAATGCATCATCATAGGCTTTGTAGTGTACAATCTGTGCATGGTTGCGCACGGTAAAGGTCATGTTGTAATTGCCCCACATCATGTCCGGCATCACAATGACATCCCCTTTGTTCACCCATATGTCGGAAAACACACTGACGCCATGGGTGATGCCCGAGGTCACCACCGGCAGGCTCACAGCAGCACCTTTCATGGAGGGGTTTTTTTGAAACAGATTGTTTTTCCACTGTTCCCGCAGTCCGGGAATGCCGAAGGACGGAGCATAAGACAGGTAGTCATCCGGTGCAATGCCTTTGATGTTCCGGGTGATGCAGGGCAGGCTCAGCACACTGCCCCCCTGTTTTGCGATGCCGATGGTGGCATTGATTCTATGGGCTTTGGCTTTGGCCTCAGCACTCTGGCTTAAAATGCCCTTGGGAAAAAACAGGGCTTTGCCCATATCGGAAAGCATGTCGAAAACATGGGGATTGGCCTGTGATATGGTGGTGTTCAATTGCTGTGCAATCTGGTTCATGGGGTCATTTCCTTGGCAATAGAAGGGTCAAAAGGTGACAGTCGCACCCATTGGCAGCATCAGGCAGCGTCATAAAATGAAAAAACTCTGCAGCTTTACAGGAGAAAAAACCACAGAGTTCACAAAGCGGTCAGTAAAAAAACTATCTTCTCTTGGATGCCTTGATGGGGTTGAGTTTCTGTTTTTTGCCGGCAGCAACGGTCTTGATATGGGTGGCAATGTTGCAGTTGCCGTTTTTCCATTTTAAAGAAGGATCCGGTGCTGCAGTGCAGTACATGCCTGTGGGATACTCGGAAATTCTCTGGCATCCGGTACACTCATCCACAACCGGCAGGCAATTGCCCTCATTATAGCTGCAGCCGCCGGCTGTCATAAATACGCAGTCATCACCTTCTCTTACAGTGGTACAAATCATGATAAAATTCCTAAATCCTGTTGTTGTAATTTGTTAAATAGCTGTTCTTGTCCGGCATTTCTCTGCCTGGGACGATAAACCTTACTCAAATATCATAAAAATCATTATGAAGTCAATCATAGTTTTTTCGGGACAGAATTTTAAAACATTTTTTTATGGGCAAATTCCGGCAAAAGGTGTATAAGTCTTATCTGAAACTGATATCACCAAATAAAATAAGATGAATCACACAACCATGATTATTTCCACAGCCATTGATGTTTTACAAACAGAAGCCCAAAGCATTTTAGGTCTGGCAGACAAACTGGATGCTGCATTTGAAACCCTTGTCCAGGATATCTGTACCTCCCCGGGCCGGGTGATTATCTCAGGGATCGGAAAATCCGGTCTCATCGGCCGGAAAATTGCCGCCACATTGAGCAGTACCGGCACCAATGCCATGTTTCTGCACCCGGTGGAAGCGGTGCACGGGGACCTGGGCATGGTGAGCCCCCATGACGTGTTCATCGCCATTTCCAACAGCGGAGAAACCAGTGAACTCAACCAGCTGCTGCCCGTGATCCGGGATATCGGCTGCCGCCTGGCAGGTTTTACCGGAAATCCCTCCTCCACCATGGCAGGATTCTGTGATCTGGTTATCAATACCGGGGTGGAAAAAGAAGCATGTCCCTTTAACATGACCCCGACCTCCAGCACCACTGCCCAGCTGGCCATGGGAGATGCCCTGGCAGTTGTGCTCATTGAAAAAAAGAAATTCAAAAAAAGCGATTTCATGCGGTCCCATCCCGGCGGGGCTTTGGGACAGCGGCTCGCCTGTCAGGTGGGAGAGATCATGTTCAAGTCAACCCGGGCACCCATTGCTTTTCTGGATGACACCATGGCAGCCGCCCTTGACACCATGGACCGCTTCAGCCTGGGGGCTGTGCTTGTGCTCAACAGGGAGAACCAGGTGCTGGGCATCATCACTGACGGTGATATCAGGCATGCCATTGCCACCGGTACCACTGATTTTACACAGACAAAGGTGGCAGATATCATGACAGAAAACCCCCACACCCTGGGGGTGGCATCCTATCTGTATGATGCGCTGAATATCATGGAAAAATATGAAATAACCGTACTGCCCATTGTGGATGCTGCAGGACGTCTGGAAGGACTGTTGCACCTGCATGACATTCTTGGCAAAGGGTCTTTTACATTCAACGGAGGCAGCCAATGATACCCCATGACCTGTGCACGGAAATTCCGGTTCTCGGAAAAGCCAACATTGCATCTCCCATAAAACGGTGCCTCAGCCCGGGCAAGGGAGAAAAATGCTTTATTTCCGATACGTCGCGCATCATTGTGGATGTCCAGAGCGAGTTTGTGCAGGATGCCATTGATGGGGGGCAGACCCTGCTCAGCTTTGAACAGGCAGGACCCAGGGAGAAAATTTATTTTGATCCCAGCAAACTCAAATGCGCCGTTGTGACCTGCGGCGGGCTATGCCCGGGATTGAACGACATTATCCGGGCCATTGTGCTGGAGCTGTATCATATTTACCATGTAAAAACCATCTACGGTATCCGCCACGGACTCCAGGGATTTGTGCCGGAATATGAACATGATGTCATGGACCTGACCCCTGCCTCTGTATCCGGTATCCAGGACATGGGCGGCACCATTTTGGGCTCTTCCCGGGGCAGCCAGGATATCGGGGTGGTGGTGGACTGCCTGGAACGGATGAGTGTGGGCATTCTGTTCATGGTGGGTGGCGACGGCACCCTCATGGCATCCAAAAAGATTGCCGATGAAATTGAAAAACGGGGCCTGAAAATATCTGTGGTGGGAATTCCCAAAACCATTGACAATGACATTTTTCTGGTTTCCCGGTCCTTTGGCTTTGATTCGGCCGTGGATGTGGCCACTTTGGCCATCAAAGGCGCCCACAATGAATCAGAAGCCTATCCCAACGGTATCGGACTGATCAAGCTCATGGGACGGCATTCAGGGTTTCTTGCGGCCACAGCGGCCCTCGCCCAGCAGGATGGCAATTTTGTGCTGATTCCGGAAGTGGATATTGATCTGTACGGCCAAACCGGCTTCCTCCAGGCCCTGGAAAACCGGATCAAGACCAGAAAGCATGCCGTGGTCATTGTGGCTGAGGGAGCAGGCCAGAATTTTTTTGAGGACACAGAAGAAAAATATGATGCCTCAGGCAACATTGTGCTCCAGGACATCGGTGTGTTTCTCAAGGACAAGATCACCCAGTGGTTTGCAGACAGACACATCCCCATTTCCCTGAAATATATCGATCCTGCCTATATCATCAGGAGCCTTGCCGCCAATGCCAATGACAGTGTGTTCTGCGGGCTTCTGGGCAGGGATGCGGTGCACGCGGGCATGGCAGGCAAGACCAAACTGCTGGTCAGTTTCTGGAATAACCACTATGTGCATGTGCCCATGGAAGCCTCTGCCGGCCGCCAGAAACGGCTGGATCCCAACGGCAGGCTGTGGCAGTCAGTGCTGGAGGCCACCGGCCAGGATGCCTATTTTAAATAAAGCCCATGCCCTGGCGGGCAGATGAAAGCTGTTAGCTTTTAGCTTTTAGCTGTTAGCTTTTGGTAATCAGCAGGTAACAATTGGTAATTGTTGACTGGAAGCTGGTAACTGCGTACTGAAGGCTGACGGTTTTCATGTAAAAAATTTTTCAGGATGCACGCTTAGGGTTTGATTTCCACGAATTGGTTGTTTTTGATAGTGATTAAAAATAATTCCTTGCGGGCGGCACCGGTTTTGTCAAAGATGGTGGTGCCGGTTACCCCTTCAAACAGGCGGCCCTGTACCAGGGCATCCTTCAGAAGCTGCCGGGAATCCACACCAGCATCCATGGCTGTCTTAAAAAGAATCTGCACCGTATCATAGGACACTGCTTCTAAAAAACCTGGTGACTCACCATACAAGGCAGTGAACGCTTTTTCAAACCGGGCCGTGGCAGGTTTTGTGCTGTTGCCGAAATACCCGTCTGTGATCACGGTGTTCCGGTTATACCCCTGAGTTTCAGCCAGCAGGCCTGGCTGGTGCCAGAGGTTGGTGCCCAGCAGCACCATGCCCCTGGCATCGTTAAAAGCCAGCTGGGGAAGAATCATGTTTATGCGGGAGACAGCATCCGGAATGAACAGGGCATCAAACCCGATAACCACTTTTTCCGCCTGGTGGGGATCTGTGTTCCGGTCGCCGTCCTGTGAACTTTTTACAAGTGCTGTACCTGAATCGTATGCTTCTGTAACCGGGTAAGCCGCTTCTGCATAAGGATATGCTTCCGTGATCAGTTTCTGGATGGGGGCGGCAAAATCGGTTTTGCTGCCGTCATAGGCCGCCACAGCCACCATCTGTCCCTTGTATGTTTCCACCATATCCTGAAACAACTGCATATGCAGTTCACCATAGCGTTCATCAGGATACAGCACTGCCATCTTCCTTAGTCCCAGTTTTTTAAACACATAGGCCGCCAGGGTCTCCACCTGCATCCGGGGTGTGATAAAATTGGAAAACAGATACTCCCCTGCCAGGGGAAAGTCAGCTTTCTGGGTCAGGGCGATCAGGGGGATCTGCAGTGCCTGGGCCCGGGCACCGGCGGTTTCCACTGCAATCAGCGGGCCGATAATCCCCATGACATGTGCCTGACCCAGCGCATCCACACAGTCTGCCGCCCTTTGGGGATCAGACCGGGTATCTTTGACAATGATGTTAAAATTGCGGCCATGCGTGTGTGACAGGTCCTGGATGGCCATCTGAATGCCTTTCAGGGCTTTTTGACCGAAAATGGCGTATTTTCCAGACATGGGCAGCAGGCACCCGATGGTGTCTTTTTTAAAAGTGGTCTGTCTGATAAGCGCTATCAAGTCTTTTGCATCCGGGACATGGGAATGGCCGGGATAGGTGTCCACAAACCGTGTCAAAGCTGCCAGGGCATCATCAAAATTTTGGGCAGCGCTATGGTTCACCCCCAGCCAGTAGAGCAGTAAAGACTGGGGAATTGCCAGGTTAGGGATGTTTAAAAACGCTTCGATGAGGAGGGGATCCGCCTGGGCCAGCAGCTGTTCTGTCTCCGATAAAACCTTGTTTTTCTGCGGGTCATCAGGTTTCTGGGCCATGGCCCGGTTGTAGGTGAGAAACGCCTGTTTTACATCAGCTTGTTCCATGAATTTTTTTGCTTCAGCCAGAAGCATCTCCACCAGGGCGGCTGTCTGTTTTTTTGTCTCCTCCTGGTCAGGTGCGTGTTCTTTTGGCGCCTGGGGTTCATCGCCTGGTTTGTGGGCGGTTTTCGGGGCACATCCCCAGAGGGCGGCCAGAAAAAAAACAGATGCAAGCCATAGCATGCTGCGGAAAATCAAATCATGTTTCATTGTCATATGAGATCTCTGAAGATAAGGGTTTTTATATGAAAGCTTCAAGTTTCCGGTAATGCCCGAGCTAACAGCTAAAAGCTAACAGCTAACAGCTGCCATTCTGTGTTGTAACCATCCGGGCATGGGTGTTATTGGTATGGGCCAACTATATGTAAAAACCCATCTCATGTCAAAAAATCTTTTACCAGGATTTTGGCCCTGGTAATCTGTGACGGCTTCAGCCAGATGATGCCGGGCTCTTTCCTGAACCAGGTGAACTGGCGTTTGGCATACCGCCGGGTATCCCGTTTGAGCAGAAAGCGCGCCCGGTCAAAATCCAGCTCTTTTTTGAGAAACCATCCCATATGGCGGTATCCAATGGACTGCATGGATTTGAGATCAAGGGAGTATCCTTTTTCGACCAGGTCTGTTACTTCTGCCAGAAGGCCCTGTTGAATCATGGCATCCACCCGGGAATCGATCCGTTCGTACAAGATTTTCCGTTCCATGAAAAGACCTATGGTCAGACTCTGATACCGGGGAGATATAAAATTGTGTTCCTTTTGCATTTGTGATATGGGGGTGCCTGTGGTCTGGAATACCTCCAGGGCACGGATGATACGGAAACTGTCATGGGGATGGATTTTTTGCGCCGCAGCAGGATCACATGCATGCAGCTGATTGTGCAGATACGCACTGCCTTTTTCCTGTGCTGCCCGGGTCAATTGCGCCAGGGTTTTTTCACACACAGGACAAGAGCGGAACAAGCCGTATAAAAGGGCGCGGATATACAGGCCTGTGCCACCTGCAATGATGGGGACCCGGCCTTTTTGGGTGATATCAATGATTTTTTGTGCAGCCATCCGTGCATACTGGCCGGCATCAAAATCCTGGGATGGATCCAGAAAATCCACCAGGTGGTGGGGGACCTGTGCCAGTTCTGCGGCATTCGGCTTGGCGGTGCCGATATCCATATATTTATATATCTGCATGGAATCAGCCCCGATGATCTCTGCGTTGCACGCTTTGGCCAGGGCAATGGCAAAACCGGTCTTTCCGATGCCTGTGGGACCGCAGATGGTGATGATTTTTTCCATGGACAAGGGGGTATCTGTGTTTTGGTCAATAATGGTTGACATTATTTGGCAGATGGTTTTATAACATAATCTTTTAATTAATGGCAATTAATTAAAAAGTACCAGCTTTATGGATCTGAAAATAACAGCAATTTTAGAATCTAAGATTGGGCTGTAATTGTTTTATGAACTAAAGGAGAGACAAACAATGGAATCAAAAATGACCGGATCTGTGGTGGTGATAGGTGGCGGTATTTCCGGCATGCTGTCTGCACTGGATCTTGCAAACTCCGGATTTTATGTTTACCTGGTGGAAAAAGGCCCGTCCATCGGCGGTGTCATGGCCCAGCTGGACAAGACGTTTCCAACCAATGACTGTGCCATGTGAATTATCTCACCCACACTGGTCGAGGTCGGCCGGCATTTAAACATAGAGCTCTTAACCCTTTCTGAAGTCAAAAACATCTCCGGTGAAAAAGGCAATTTTACCGTTGAAATTTTGAAAAAACCCCGGTACGTCAGAGAAGACCGCTGTATTGCCTGCGGGGCCTGTACGGAAAAATGTCCGGGTAAATTCGATGACAAATATAATGCAGATCTCAAAGCACAAACCGCCATTTATGTGGAATATCCCCAGGCAGTGCCCTTGAAATATGCCATTAATCCGGATGTCTGTCTGAAGCTGACCAAGGATAAATGCGGTACCTGTGAAACGGTCTGTCCGGCTGATGCCATAGACTACACCATGACAGAGGAAGTGTTGACCATTGCTGCCGGGTCCATTATCCTGGCACCCGGGTTCAAACCCTTTGATCCCTCAAAGTTTGACAACTACCAGTATGCCAATTTTGCCAACGTGGTCACATCAATGGAGTTTGAACGGATTCTGTCCGCCACCGGCCCCACCATGGGACATGTGACCACATTTCCCAAACTGCCGGCACAACCCAAAAAGAAAAAAGACAAACTGCTGGCACAAAAGCGCAAGGACCCCAAAAAGATCGCCTGGTTCCAGTGCGTGGGGTCCCGGGATGTCAACAAATGCGATAATCCTTATTGTTCATCAGTATGCTGCATGTACGCGGTGAAAGAAGCCATCATAGCCAAAGAGCATGCCGGAAAAGACCTGGACTGCGCCATTTTTTTCATGGATATGCGCACCCCTGGCAAGGAGTTTGAAAAATACTACGAAACTGCCAAACACAAACACGGCATCAATTTTATCCGGTCCCGGGTGCATTCGGTTACAGAAGATCCGGAAACCGGCGATCTGTTTATCCAGTATGTGGATGAGATGGGCCAGATCGTCAAAGATACCTATGACATGATCGTTTTGTCCGTGGGCCTTGAGATATCCCGGGAAACAAGGGATCTGGCCAAAAAGCTGGACATTGACCTCACGGAAAGCGGATTTGCAAAAACAGCCTCTTTTGAACCGGTGACCACATCCAGGGACGGCATCTATGTGTCAGGGGTGTTCAACAATCCCAAAGATATTCCGGAATCGGTTCTGGATGCGTCTGCTGCGGCTTCGGCGGCCGGTGATGCCCTGGCCGAGGTCCGCAACACCCTGACCAAAGAGTTTTCGGCGGTGCCGGAAACAAATGTGGTGGGGGACCGGCCCAATATCGGGGTATTTATCTGTGACTGCGGCTCCAACATTGCCGGCGTGGTGGATTGTCCCAATGTCACGGAATATGCCGCCACCCTGCCCTATGTGACTGTGGCTGAAGAAACCACCTATGCATGCAGCCAGGATGCCCAGGACAAGATGGTGGAAATCATCAAAGAAAAAGGCCTGAACCGCATTGTGGTGGCAGCCTGCACCCCCAAGACCCATGAGCCGCTGTTCCAGGAAACCCTGAAGAACGCCGGGTTGAACAAATACCTGTTTGAAATGACCAATATCCGGAACCACAACTCCTGGGTCCACAAGAACAATCCTGACATTGCCACAGACAAGGCCAAGGACCTGGTGCGCATGGCGGTTGCCAAAGCGGCCCTGGCCCAGCCCCTGAAAGAGGAAAAGATCAATGTCAACGCCTCGGTCATGGTGGTGGGGGGTGGACTGGCCGGTATGACTGCGGCCAGAAGCCTGGCATCCCAGGGATATGAAACCCATATCATCGAAAAAAAGAACTGCCTGGGGGGCGAGGCCCTGAAGTTATGGAAAACAGCCCAGGGAGAAGATGTGCAACAAGAACTGGATGCCCTGATCAAGGAGATTGCATCCAATGACAAGATAGTTGTCCATACAAATACCACCCTGGAAGGGGTGGACGGGTTTGTGGGCAATTTTACCTCCCAGCTGAAAACCGATGGGAAAACAACGGCACTGGAGCACGGGGTTGCAGTACTGGCAACGGGTGCAAAGGCCCTTGAAACTGACGAATACAGTTTTGGCAAAGACGACAGAATCATCAGGACCCTGGATCTGGACAGAATGTTCAAGGAAAACGATCCGAAACTGGATACGGTGCAGTCTGCCGTGTTCATCCAGTGTGTGGGATCCAGAGAACCCCAACGTCCTTACTGCTCCCGGGTATGCTGTACCCATTCCGTGGACAATGCCATTGCCTTGAAGGAAAAAAATCCTGAAACCGATGTGTTTATCCTTTACCGGGATATCAGAACCTACGGCGAACGGGAACTGCTCTATAAGGAAGCAAGGGAAAAAGGGGTCATTTTTATCCGGTATGATGTGGAAAACAAGCCTGAAGTGGTGGTGGAAGAAGAGAGTCTCAAGATCACCCTTACGGACCACGTGTTGAACAAACCTGTGACCATCCATGCGGATCTGCTCACCCTGGCTGCGGCCCTGGTGCCCAGAAAAGATGAACGCCTGGCCAATTTCTTCAAGGTGCCCTTGAATGATGAAGGGTTTTTTGTGGAAAAACATGCCAAACTCGGACCGGCGGAATTTGCCACAGACGGTGTTTTTATTGCCGGTTCCGCCCACTATCCCAAACCGGTGAACGAGGCCATTACCCAGGGACGGGCTGCCGCTTCCCGGGCCCTGACCCTGCTGGCCAAAAAAGACAGCCTGTTCACCTCCGGCACCATTGCCAGCGTGGATGTGGAAAAATGCAGTGCCTGTGGTGTGTGTGTGTCCATCTGTCCGTACAACGCCCCGTCATTCATGGCTGAAGGCCGGTTTGCAGGCAGGGCGGATGTCAATCCGGTGCTGTGCAAAGGCTGCGGCCTGTGCGTGGCATCCTGCAGATCCGGTGCCATCCATCTGCGGGGATTTGACACCAACCAGATTCTTTCACAGATTTTTGCTCTGGATGAAGTAAGTTAGATGAACAAAGCTAAAGGAGATATAATCAATGGCTGATGATAATATAAAAATTGTAAGTTTTCTGTGCAACTGGTGTTCCTATGGTGCAGCAGACCTGGCAGGGGTGAGCCGGATGGAATACCCGGCAGATATCCGGGTGATCCGGATTCCCTGCTCCGGCCGCATGAGCCCCAAATTCATTCTGTCCGCTTTCCGGGAGGGGGCTGATGCCGTATGGGTGTCCGGCTGACATCCCGGCGAATGCCATTACCTGGACGGTAATTACTATGCGAGACGGAAATTTGCTATGATGGGAAACCTTCTGGAACATATGGGTGTGGAACGGGACCGGCTGCATTTTTCCTGGATCTCCTCTGCCGAAGCCACCAAGTTTGTGGACGTGGTCAAAGAGATATCCGACAAAGTCAGGGCCCTGGACACCGATAAAAAATTTGCAAAAGACTATACCAAATAAGGGGTATATCATGGATACCTGTATAGAAAAAATAAGGACAATTTGTGCTGACCTGCTTGCCAAAGGGGAAGTGCAAAAAGTGATCGGGTTTGCCGAGGGTTCCATTCCCATGGCCTCCCGCCCCATTGCCGTCACATCCAAAGAGGATGTGGAAAAACTGGTTTTCAATGCCACCTGCGGGCTCAATCTGGCCAATTATGTGTCAGAAGCATTACCCAAAGACGGTAAAATTGCCGTAACGGCAAAAGGATGCGATTCCCGGAACCTGGTCACCCATATGGTGGAAAACCAGGTGTCCAGGGACCAGCTGTATATCATCGGGGTCCCCTGCACCGGCATGGTGGACAAAAGAAAGATTGCCGCCCTTTTTGAAGATGAAATCACGGATTTCATTGAAGATGGTGATACCCTTACCATTGTATCGCCCCAAAAAAAAGAAACGGTTTCCAAAAAAGATGTGCTGCGGCATAACTGCCGGGTCTGCACCCACCGCAACCCGGTGGTGTTTGACGTCATGGCGGCAGAACCGGTGGAAGAGCAGTCTCTTGACCAGCCCTTTGCCGATGTGGAGCATATTGCAGCCATGGATCCGGCAGCCAGGTGGGCCCATTTTCAGGAATTGACCAAAAACTGCATCCGGTGCTATGCATGCAGAAATGCCTGTCCCCTGTGCTACTGCCCCACCTGTTTTGTGGATGAATCTTCTCCCCAGTGGGTGGGAAAGGGCCAGGACAAGACTGATATCAATACCTTTCATTTTCTGCGGGCCTTTCACTGTGCCGGCAGGTGTACGGACTGCGGTGCCTGTGTGGAAGCCTGCCCCATGGGAATCAATGTCAGGGATTTCACCCGGAAGCTCAATAAAGACGCTCTGGAACTCTTTGGCTGGGAAGCGGGCCTGGACATGGAAAAACGTCCACCCCTGGATGTATACAGTCCGGATGATCCCAATGATTTTATCAAGTAAACAAATAAGGGTATGCATATGAATTTCATAACAATCGATAAAAAGGACTGGACCACGGGGATTGACAAATCCAGAGAAACCTATCAGGTTTTCGGCCCTGTCCAGGACGAAAACGGCTGCCAGATAAAACCGCTGGCCCCGGATGTCCATCCTCTGATGGATGCGGGTGTTACGGTCATGTCCCCGAAGTCTGTGCTTTTTCCCCAGACACAAAAAATGCTGACAGCAACCCTGGATACATCCATGGAAGACCACCACGTCATGAAGCCGGTGAAAAAAGAGGATACCCCCCGGGTGGTTCTGGGGATCCGGCCCTATGATGCCAGGGCCATCCTTCTGGTCAAGTTGAATTTTGACAACCCGGACTATAAGGATCCTTACTGGTGTGAGGCCTATACAGCCACCACCTTTGTGGGACTGGGGGTGAACCACCCAGGTCCCTGTGATTTTTCCACATCCACCGGATGCGGGCCTTTCAGTGAAGAAGGACTGGATGTGTTGATGGCGGATCTGGATGACAGATACCTGGCCAAGATTCTGACCGAAAAAGGGGAAATATGGGCTGGGGCCTGCGGATTTGATACCAGGGCTGATGCTGCGGAAAGCCAGGCCCTGTTCGATATTCTCAAAAAAGAGGCGGAAAAAAACATTATTGCCTCTGTTGACACGGACCAGCTTTCTGAAAAATCGATTCTGGATCTGTATGAAGCCCCTTTCTGGGAGGATGTGGCATTTTCCTGCATCAACTGCGGCACCTGCACATTTGTGTGTCCCACCTGCTGGTGTTTTGATATCCAGGATGAAACCAAACACAAGACAGCCATACGGTTTCGCAACTGGGATACCTGCATGTCCCCGTTGTTCACCCACCATGCGTCCGGCCACAACCCCAGAGAATCCAAGGTGCAGCGGGTCAGGCAGCGGTTTATGCACAAATTGAAATATTTTGTGGACAAATATGACCAGGGCATCATGTGTGTGGGGTGCGGCAGGTGCGTTGCCAGCTGCCCGGTGAATATCGACATCCGGGAAGTGTGCACAATTATGAATAATTATGAGAGCAAGTAAATAGCGAACACCAAGGAGAAATGATATGGAAAACCCTTATGTGCCGTATCCGGTTCGCATTGATGATATCGAAGTGGCAACGGAAGACAAGTCCCTGAAAACATTCACCTTTGTTTTTCTAAATCCTGATGATGAAGAAAAATTTGCCTATAAGGCCGGCCAGTTCGCCGAACTGTCCATTCCGGGTGTGGGTGAAATTCCCATCGGCATTGCCTCATCACCGGTGGAAAAAGGGTTTGTCAAATTCACTGTTTTCAGAACCGGTGTGGTAACATCCCATCTTCACAACATGAAAAAGGGAGATATCATGGGCATCCGGGGGCCGCTGGGCAACTGGTATCCCTGGGAAAAACTGGAAAACAAGAATGTGGTCATCATCGGCGGCGGATTTGCCTTTACCACCCTGCGATCGTCCATTGTCTACATGCTGGACCCTGCCAACCGGGCAAAGTTTAAAAATATTGACGTGGTATACGGTGCCCGGTCACCCGGTATGCTGCTGTACAGAGACGAGCTGTTTGACTGGGAAAAACGCGATGACATCAATATGCATATCACAGTGGATGGTACTGATGACCCGGAATGGCAATACCATACCGGATTCGTACCCCAGGTGGTGGAAAAAAATGCCCCGGCTGCAGATGAGGACACTTATGCCATTGTGTGCGGACCGCCCATCATGATCAAATTTACCCAGCCGGCACTGACAAAGCTGGGATACCAGGAACACCAGATAATCATGTCCCTGGAAAACAGGATGAAGTGCGGTATCGGCATGTGCGGCCGGTGCAATATCGGAAAGGAACTGGTGTGCAAAGACGGACCGGTTTTTACCCTTGACCAGATAAACCAGACCCCGAAAGAATATTAGATCCTTTACACGGGAAAGGCCAATTTTTTGCAATCAGGCATGATTCTTTGTTGACAAGCCAGGGTTGCTAAGATATGGTTAGTGGTCAATTATTGCAGCAGACCATGAAGCCAAGACAGTATGTCTTAAAATCGATAGTAAAAAAAATTATTATTTACAGGAGGAAAGTTTACATGGCAACAGTAGAATTCAACGGGAAAACATTTGAAATAGATGAAGATGGATTCCTTCTTGATTACAACTCTTACTCAGAAGAGTGGGTGGAATATGTCAAGACACAGGAAGGAATTGAAGAGATGACTGACGAGCACTGGCAGCTGGTGAAAGTGCTCCAGGACTATTATGAGAAAAATGGCATTGCCCCCATGGTGCGGGTACTTTCCAAACTCACCAAATTCAAACTCAAACACATCTATGAACTGTTCCCCTCAGGCCCGGGTAAAGGCGCCTGTAAAATGGCCGGTCTGCCCAAGCCGACCGGATGTGTATAATTCATACCATTTCTAATTGGTTGTGATTTGTTTGAAAAGGCCCTGTTTTGCATGAAACAGGGCCTTTTTTGTTTCATACCTATTTTACGCCTGTCCCGTTTTTAGGAAAGTGATCCAATGACCGCCATTGACGACACCAACAAAGCCATTCTCAACACGATTCAGCTTGATTTTCCCATTGCTGCCAGGCCATACAGGGTGCTGGCCCGGCAGCTGGGATTAACAGAAGATGGGCTCATGGAACGGATTCGCCTGATGAAGGATAAATCCCTTATCCGGCGCATCGGCGGTAATTTCAGCCCTGACCGGCTCGGTTATTTTTCCACCCTCTGTGCGGCAAAGGTTGCAGATGAAAAAATCGATCTCTTTACCCGCACTGTCAATGCATACCCCGGGGTTACCCACAATTACATGCGGGAACATGCCTTCAACATCTGGTTTACCTTTATCGCCCCATCCCGGGAACTGATCCAGGCCCGTCTTGATGAGATATCCCGAAAAACCGGGGTACATCCCATCCTGAATCTGCCGGCCACCCGGGTCTTTAAAATTTCCGCCAATTTCAAGCTGTGAAGCGGGTGAGAATCTGCCTCGGGGCCATTACGTGCCCCGTGGGCAGATGGGATGAAAATATGAACAACTGCTTTGGTCTCATCTCCAGGGCAGCCAAAAAAAAGGCTGACATGGTGGTGCTTCCGGAGATGAACCTCACCGGGTACGGCACCGGCTGCAAAATTGCAGATTATGCCAGGACCATTGATACCTTTCTGATCAAAAAATTTCAAAAGATGTCAGATCAGCTGAATCTGGCAATCCTGGCAGGTATGGCTGAAAAATCTGATGCCGCCGGAAAGACCTTTGCATCCCATCTGGCGTTTATTCCAAACACGCCACATGGCACATACAGAAAACTGCACATCCCGCCCAGTGAACAGGAAATTTTTTCCCCTGGATGCAAAATTCCGGTGTTTGCACATGCAGGTATCACATTCGGCATCCAGTTATGCTATGACGCACATTTTCCGGAATTATCCACCGCCATGGCCATCCAGGGTGTGGACCTTATTGTCCTGCCCCATGCATCACCCAGGGGAACACCCCTGGAAAAACACCGGTCCTGGATGCGGCATCTGCCGGCCCGTGCTTTTGACAACGGGGTTTTTATCGCTGCAGTGAACCAGGCCGGAGACAATGGTGCTGGTTTGCATTTCCCCGGGCTGTCTCTTTTTATCGGTCCTGACGGAAATCTTATTTCCAGGTCCATGGCCCAAAAAAATCACCTGCATGTTGTGGATCTGGATCCCGCACAGCTGCACCATGTCCGGTCCCACAGGATGCGCTATTTTCTGCCTTCCCGCCGCAACGACCTGTTTCCTGTCACTTATTGACCTGTGATCTTCTGTTCTGGATATAGGCATTTTTGATGGCGGTATATGGATCAAGGGATGCTGCTTTCAGGTCTTCATAGTCCCCTATTCGGAAGGATGTCTGGTTGACGGTATCTAATATCCTGAGCCCCCAAGCAAGCTCCCAGGGTTCAACATGGTTGAGTGGGGAGATAAAGGAATCCCCTGCCCTGCCCAGGGTATCCCGCAGGGTGGAAGGACCGAAAAAAGGCAGTACCAGATAAAACCCTTCTGTGATGTGATAGGTTCCCAGGGTCTGTCCCAGGTCTTCTGTTTTTGTGTGCATATCCAGGTGTTTCTGGGCCACCTGGTTGAACCCCAGCACGCCGGCGGTTGTATTCACAAGAAATATACCGATTTCATCCGATGCCTGCTGCAGTTTTCCCTGGAGCAGGTTATTGGCAAACCTGACAGGAAACAGCAGGTTGTGGAAAAAATTGCGGACCCCACTTCTGGCCGGTGTGGGCACAACCGCTTTATACCCCGAGGCCAGCGGCTTGAGCAGATAAAAATACAGTCTGTCATTCACCGTATACATGGCATAATTAAAATAATAGATGGGATCCGCCACCCGGGATGTATCGTGGGCATCATCATCTTCAAATGCATCAAACAGGTCATCATCATCAGGACCGTTGACTTTCGCTGATACCGCATCCGGATTTTCCTGCTGTGACGCTGTTTGATATACGGAAACAGCATCCGCTGCCCATACAATGGATACGGTGACCGCAAAAATCAAAACAGCAATGATACACAGAGCCTGACACACTTTTTTCATATTGTCATACATCCTTTTATAAAGTTTTAAGAAGAATCAGCCGTTTGCCTGATGGTATCACAAGGCATTTTCACTGAAAATGAATTTTCTGATCAACGATTCAATATCCAGGGATGATTCCGTGTTTTCAATGTCATCTCCGTGGGCCAGCATTGTATCTGATCCACCGGGCAGGATTTCAATATATTTTTCACCGATTATCCCCGCGGTTTTGATAGAAGCGATACTGTCTTCGGATATGGCAATTTTCCGGTCAATATCCAGTCCCACTTTTGCCACCAAAAATTGTGTGTCTATACTGATGGCGGACACATGACCGATTTTCACACCGGCAAGTTCCACCACGGCATTTTTTTTGAGACCCGATGCAGAGGAAAAATATCCATGGACCGTATACCGGTCTTTGAAAAAAACCGATAGATCTCCCATAACGATGATCAGGTATCCGCTGCAGAGTATGCCGATAATGACAAAGATACCCACATAAAAATTGCGTTTGTTCTCATTCATACAATATGGTCCTCAGAATGTGCGAATAAATAATACATTTTTGCCCAACGCTGCAAATCCCGCAGGTTTTTTTGGCCCTGTTGGCTGTTGTGTGTGAATCATGCATGCTCCATGCTGCTTTTCCCCTGTATAAAAGCCTGCACCTCAGGGATCTCGGAGCGCAGCAAGTCTTGCCGGGAGCCTTCAAAAATGATGATGCCGTCATCCAGCAGGGCAATGTGCTGGGCCAGATCAAAAATATGCGGGATATCATGGCTCACAATCACAGCGGTAAATCCAAATTGTTTCTGGTACGCTTTTATCATGGTGTGTACATCTTTTTTGCGTATGGGATCCAGGCCTGTGGTGGGCTCATCAAACAGTATCACCTCCGGATCTGTCACAAGTGCCCGTGCCAGGGCCACCCGCTTGCGCATCCCCCCGGACAGTTCCGATGGGTATTTGTGGTCAATGCCGTCAATACCCAGCTGTGTCAGGCGGGCATGCACCTTTTGCTGCAATGCGGCATCTGCGATTTTTGATGTTTCCTTCAGGGGCAGTGCAATGTTGTCAAATACGGTGAGAAAGTCAAACAGGGCGTTGTCCTGGAACATATAGCTTGTTTTGTTTTTAAACCGGCGAAACTTTTCTTTGGACAACCGGTCCAGAGGTTCCCCCTGGATCAGCAGCTGCCCGGAATCCTGGTGGATCAGCCCCACAATATGCTTGAGCAATACAGATTTGCCTGTTCCGCTTTTACCGATAACCACGGTAACCTGCCCTTTGGTTATGGACAGGTTTACCCCCTTGAGCACCTCCAGGGCACCAAATTGTTTTTTTATGTCTTGAAATTGGATAAAAGGGGCTGCCATGGGTTACACCAAAAAAGAGGTAATGACATAGTCACAGATCAGTACACAGACACAAGATTGCACCACAGCACTGGTGGTTGCCAGGGATACGGCTTTGGCCCCGTAAGCCCCCTGGCGGTTCACATGGCAATAATACCCGCGGTAGCAGCATATGGTGGTCACCACAACGGCAAACACCAGTGATTTGAAAAATCCCCCCCAGATATCAATAAGTTTCACACTGTTTATCACCCTGTCCATGTAAACGGCTTCATTTATCCCCAGAAAAAGAGATCCGGACAGGTATCCGCCGAAAATCCCCACCATGTCAAAGAGTGCGGTAAGCAAAGGAAAGCTCAAGACTGCTGCCAGGAGTCTGGGGGTAAACACAAAACGCACAGGCTCTATCTGCATGGTGAACAGGGCATCGATCTGCTCTGACATGCGCATGACCCCTATTTCAGCAGCCATGGCGGAACCTGCCCTGGCAGTGACCATGATGGCGCCCAGTACAGGTCCCAGTTCCCGGATCAGGGTCAGAGAAACCGCCGTTCCCAGGGCTGCCTCAGATCCGAATGTAACCAGGGTGTAGTATCCCTGAAGCCCTAAAACCATACCGGTGAACAGCCCGGTGAGCAAAATCACGAAAACGGATTTGGCGCCGATAAACCAGATATGGTCCAGTATTTTGCCTGTTTGAAAAGGCGTGGAAAATATCTGGTTTACACCTGACACAAAAAACAGAAAAAATCTGCCCACTGATTCAGCAAACCTGGTAAAAAAAATGCCTATGGCCTCAATATAACCGGTTGTCATAATGGGTTGTTTTATATCGGATTCACAAAAGAAACACAAGATATGTTGACAAACAGATTGACACGTACAGTAAAAACCGTTACGTATAAAGGCTGGTTTATATGAAAAATCAGGGATAATACATAATTTAGATGTATGGTGTAAAGGAAAATCCATGGCCCAGAAAATTACCCTGAGCATACCTGACATGCTCCACGAACGTCTCACACAATGGCGGGATTCTTTTAATTTTTCAAAAATGTTTCAGGATGCTGTCACAGAAGCCATCCAGAAAAAAGAAGAGTTCCAGAAGCGTTTTTCCCAGGAATTTGATATGCCCGAGGTTGTAAAACGGCTGCAACAGGAAAAACAGGCCTGGGTCAAACAGTTTTACAGGCTCGGACGAAACGAAGGCATACGATGGGGAAAATCCGCCCATTTTGAAGACCTGCTATACGTACTGCATGTGCAGGATACGTATGACCTGGTGCAGGACACAAGACTGTCCGCATATTTTAATAATATTCTGGGCAGTTACGGGGTGGACAAATTTGCCATCGACGGACAAAAAGAGCACAAAAAAATGTTTTTGGACGGCTGGATGAACGGGGTCACGGAATTCTGGAACCAGGTAAAGGAAGCTTTGTAAAATGGCATATACAATTGCAGGAATTGATGTGGGATCCGTGTCTGTGAACATTGCTGTCATTGACAGCAGCAAAGATCTGCTGCATAAGGCCACAGCTGTTCACCAGGGGGATGTTACCTCCTGTCTGTCCGCACTGTTGTCCCATGATGCAGTCAAAAAAGTACAGTACGTGGCTGTAACCGATGCCACTCCCTCTTTTGTCTTTTCCCATGAAAGGTTTGATGAACAGGTTGCTGTTATCAGGGCTGCCAGGGCATTTCACAAAAATGGCTGTGATGCCCTGCTGCATGTGGGCGGAGAGAAATTTTCCCTGAGCCTGTTTGACGGGCAAAACAATTACACCGGGACCAGGCACAACACCTCCTGTGCCGCCGGCACCGGCAGTTTTCTGGACCAGCAGGCCAGGCGGCTTAATTTGAAGGGGTCTTGTGAGATCAGTGAAAAAGCCTTGAAAAACCGGCAAAAAAGGCCTGACATCGCCACCAGGTGTGCGGTTTTTGCCAAGACAGATCTGATACATGCCCAGCAGGAGGGGTATAACATTGAACAGATCTGTGACGGGTTATGTTACGGGCTGGCCAGAAATATTGTCAACACCCTTTTTACAGGCAATGACATCCAGGGTACCATCCTTTTTTGCGGCGGTGTTGCCAAAAACACGGCCGTAACCCGGTATCTGGAATCCTTTCTCAAACTTCCGCTGGTCATTGATGTCCATGCAGATGTTTATGGTGCAGCTGGCGCAGCCCTGTGCCTGTGGGACCAAATGCAAGAAAAAATACCGGCCCCTGCAAGCTTTGGCTCTGCTGATGCATTTTTCAAAACCCTGCCAAAAAAAAACAGCTACCTGTACCCGGCACTGTCTCTTTCACTGTCGAATTATCCTGATTTTCACAGCTTTAAACAGGTTGTACATGACGGGGTGGAAACCGATATCTACACCGATCCGGCCCATGCAGATCTCTCCTGCACCTATCTGGGGCTGGATGTGGGGTCCACCTCCACCAAGAGCATATTAATAAACCAGAACGGAGATCCCATTGTGGGGTGCTATACCAAAACCGCATCACGGCCGGTCCAGGCGGTCCAGAAAATATGCAAAGCCATGGACACCTTTTTGGCGGAAGCAGGTCTTGCGGTTTGTGTCAAAGGGTGCGGCACCACAGGTTCCGGCCGGCGCATCAGCGGCAGGGTTATCGGGGCGGATATCGAACCTGATGAAATAACGGCCCATGCCACAGCCGCTGTGAATTTAAACAAAGATGTGGATACCATCATTGAAATCGGGGGACAGGATGCCAAATTCACCCTGGTAAAGGACGGCAGGGTAACCGCTTCGGTAATGAATACCGTGTGCGCAGCCGGTACCGGCAGTTTCATTGAAGAACAGGCTGAAAAACTGTCCTGCCCGCTTTCTGAATATTCAGAACGTGCAGAAGGGGTCAAGGCCCCGGTGTCCAGCGACCGGTGTACGGTTTTCATGGAACGTGACATCAACTATTTTTTTGCTGAAGGGTATGAGAAAAATGAAATTCTGGCATCGGTTCTCCATTCGGTCAGAGACAACTATCTCACCAAGGTGGCAACTGTGGGCAGGATCGGAGACTGTATTCTCTTCCAGGGGGCTACGGCCAGAAACAAGGCATTGGTGGCGGCGTTTGAACAAAAGCTGCAAAAACCGATCCATGTATCCCGTTTGTGCCATCTGACCGGTGCTTTAGGCGTGGCGCTGCTGGCCCGTGAAAAATGCATCAGCCGGACACAGTTCAGGGGATTTGGCCTGTGGAAAAAAAATATTCCGGTGCACCAGGAAGTGTGCCAGCTGTGCACCAACCACTGCAAGCTCACCATTGCAAATGTGGACGGCCGGCCCCATGCCTATGGGTTTTTGTGCGGCCGGGATTATGATACCCAAAAAATGGTACCCAAAAAAAATGCATATGATCTCATAAAAATGCGCAAACAGCAGTTGCTGCCCATTGCCCCCCGTGCTGAAAAGCATGGGTTCACCATCGGCATACCCGCAGCCCTGCATCTGTTCGAAGACCTGGAATTCTGGGAATACTTTTTTTCACACCTGGGCATTAAAACCATTGCCAGCCGGAACCTGAAACAGCCGGTGGCTTTGGGAAAAACCATTGCCAGGGCGGAATTCTGTGCACCGGTGACTGCCCTGCACGGCCATGTGGCGCATCTTTTAGAAAAAGCGGATTATGTGTTTTTACCCTTTTATTTTGAAGAAAAAACCGATGAAAAACGGGTCAGGCGCCAGCATTGTTATTACACCCAGTTCAGTCCTGCAATCATTGCCTGCCTGGACCATTGTGATGCCCGGCGGCTGGTCATGCCCACCATTAAATACCTGTATACCAGTTTTCATACCAAAATGGCGCTGTACCAGTCTTTGAAACAGATTTCTCCGGATTTCTTGTTCTCTTTTTTTGATATCCACACTGCCTGGGACAGGGCTGTGGAATTTCGCAAAGAAAACCAGACAAAACTGTCAGCCCTTTACAAATCCCGGGGGCAGTCACGGCCGGGTATCAAGGCCCTGCTGCTGGGACGTCCCTATACAGTGCTCTCTGAAACCATGAACCACCGTATTCCCCGGATCTTTGAAAACATGGGGGTTGAAACCTATTTCCAGGATATGGTGGACACATCAGACATAGATTTTACCCCCATTCGTCCTTTGTTGAAAGAGATCCACTGGAAATATGCCGCCCATATACTGAAGGCCGCTTATGCAGCGGCCCTTACAGATGATCTGTACCCGGTATACATCACCTCTTTCAAATGTTCTCCTGATGCCTTTGGTGTGGATTATTTCAAACAGATCATGGCGGGTTTCAACAAACCCTATCTGGTACTGGAACTGGATGAGCATGACTCCAGTACCGGCTATGAAACCCGGATTGAAGCAGCAGTGGGTGCGTTTACCAACCACCATCAGGCCAGGGATAAATCCGGGCACCGGCCCCTGGATTTTACACCCAGATATGTGGAATCTTTGGATGGAAAAAATATCATTTTTCCGAACTGGGATGCCCTCACCGGGCACCTGATCGTCTCCACCTTTCAGAGCGAAGGACTTCAGGCCTTTTTGATGGAAGAAACCAGTGAAACCCTGAAAAAAAGCCTGCTGACCAATACCGGCCAGTGCCTTCCCCTCAACGCGGTGGCTGCAGGATTTATCCATACAGTGAAAAAGCACGGCCTGGATCCGGAAAATACCCTGCTCTGGCTCAACCGCTCTGATATCGCCTGCAACATAAGGATGTACCCCTATCATATCCAGCATATATTCAAGCAGGAGGGAAACGGATTCGAAAAATCAGGCATTTACCACGGGGAGCTGTCATTGTTTGACATATCTTTCAGGGCATCCACCAATGCCTATTTTGCCTATATGTTCGGCGGACTTCTCAGAAGCATCGGCTGCAAGATACGCCCCTATGAAATAAACAAAGGAGAGACAGACAGGACACTGGCCGCAGCACTGGAGATCATCGGCAGGTCATTTGCCGGTAACGGTTCCAAGCAGGAGGCACTTGCCCAGGCTATTCCTTTGTTCAGCCGGATAAAAACAGATGGTTCCGGTACCCGGCCCAAGGTAGCCATTTTCGGGGATCTGTATGTCAGGGACAATGACATCATGAACCAGGATCTGATTCATTATATTGAAGCCAGCGGCGGAGAGGTGGTTACAACCCCGTATTATAAATACATCAAGATCATTGCCAATTCCTATTTTAAAAAATGGTTCAAGGAGGGCAAATACCTGAGCCTCATTTCCAACAAAGCCCTGCTGGTTGCCATGCAGGCCATGGAAAAAAAATATTTCCAGTATTTTGCACCGGTGCTGCAGGAATCCGATTTTCTGGTCACCGATTCCTATGAGAACATCCTGGAACAGTACGGCATCCAGCCGGAACATACTGGGGAGTCCATGGACAATGTGTTAAAGATTCACCACATCATCCGGGAACACCCTGATCTGGCACTTCTGGTGCAGACCAACCCGGGCTTCTGCTGTCCCGGCCTGGTAACAGAGGCCATGGCAGCCAGGCTGGAAGCAAAAACCGGGGTGCCCATTGTCAGTATCACCTATGATCTTTCCGGGGGCAATAAAAACAAGCTGGTGGTACCATTTATCAAATATTTCAGGCAGAAAGGCTATTCCCATAACCGGAAGGTTTCTGTCTGACGTTCACCCGGCAGGTACGCTTTGATGGCAGGGTATTTTTTCACATAATTGTTCTGAAACGCGATCCGCTGCACATTAAAGGCATTGTGACGGTCCACTGCCCGCCGGTACCGGAAATAGTATTCATCATAATTTCTCAGACTTTCGGGATCTTTGTGGTCGGCAATCTGTGAAAAATTGGCATAGGCATAGGTGAGCAGCGCGTTAAAATCATTCAAGTAGGTTTCAAGGCTTTGAAAGTGACGGATGACGTGGCGGTTGGTATAATACTGGCGGACCTGATAAATCCAGTGCAGTTCTTTTTTCATGAAATAATCTTTGTAATCTGTGGTAAATTTGACCAGCCGGTCAATGGCATCCTGGTTCCGGGCCAGGGTCAGGCGCAAAGATTTGATAAACGCGATGGTCTGTTGCAGTTTCTCAAGACTGGATTCCACTTTGGACATATTTTCCAGCTGCACCAAACCGTCATCCAGATCGGTTGTGCTCTGTTTGAGATTGTTGCACAGCAGGATTACCTGGGTGGTTACGGGAGGCAGGTGGGCGTATTTGTTCTTTTCTTTTTCATGGGCCAAAATATACAGTTCCGCCCCCACAACCACAGAAAAACTGGTCAAAAACAGCATGAACAAAATCATGCCTGCGGTTTTTCTGGATTTAAAAATCACATACGGGGTGGTGACTGGTGCCAGCAATACCATGGCTGCCCACCACCTGGGATTTTTTTTTCTCATACAGTCCAGTAAAATCAGTCCGGACAACAGCAGAACATAGGAAAAATAAATATAAAACACGTTCACCCGCCTTTATGGGTCGCAATTGTATACCCTTTACCAGAAGATGTAATGGTAACCGCTCCCTGGGTATCGGTTCTGAAAACCTGAATACCCATTTGCCGGTAACGCGCCAGAACATCTGGATGGGGAAATTTGTAGCGGTTGTTGAACCCGCAGGATACTATTACACTTTCAGGGTGAATTTTATCAAGGAAAAACTTGGTGGAAGAGGTATTGCTGCCATGGTGGGGGGCCAGCAGAATACTGGATACAAGATTTTTATGTACCACCTGTGCCAGTAAGTATTCCCTTGTTTTCATGATATCTCCTGGAAAAAGCATGGAAAAATCCTGCAGTTTCAGCCTGAAGACCAGAGAATTATCATTGGGATCCAATCCGGGACGAACAGATGCACACTGGAAAAATGCAAGCACTGTTTTGTCATACAGGATTTGTTTTTTTTCGCAATTGGGAACAAAAACCGGAATCTGTCTGCGTGCACAGGCCGTCATGATACGGGTAAAAGCGTCATGGGTGCTTTTGTCTCCATTTGTGACCAGGGTGCCGATCCTGAAATTTTCCAGGATAAATACCAGTCCGTTCATGTGATCTGAATCAGGGTGGGTGAGTATGACGGCATCCAGTGCCATGATGCGCTGCTGCCATAAAAAAGGGGCCACCACATGCCTGCCGGTATCAAAGCCTGAGGATCCCGGAAAACCGCCCCCGTCCACCAGCATGTTTTTCCCTTCAATGGTCTGAATCAGGGCCGCATTTCCCTGACCCACATCCAGTATTGTGATGACCATCTGTCCGGGAAGTTTTGGGCGTGTCACCGCCTGTATCCCGTATGCGCCAGCAATTGTCATGGCGGCAGTGCACACCAATATTACCGGTTTTGTCCTTTTAAAAGACAACAAGCAAAAACCTGCTCCCATGGCCGTATAAATGGCCACCATATCATACACAGATAAAGACGGTACATGGGACCAGGCAAAGGGAAGTTCCGTCAGCCAGGCAAGAAATGTGAGGCACAAGGAAACCAGTTTTGCCGCCATGGCCAAAAGCACAACCGAAACATCGGGGAAAAAGGGCCAGACCAGCAGGCTCACCAGACCAAGGGGGAGACAGACAAATCCGATTAAAGGTACCAGTATCAGATTTGCCGGAAGTTGAACCATGGAGATCATGTTGAAATACCAGGCGATCAACGGAAAAGTGCCAATACCTGCCAGCACTGTCACAAGGCAGATGGATGCGGGATATTTTAAAATCTTCGGGATATGGGATTTTTGGTATTTTCCAACAATCCCCAGGCCGGAAATGATGAACAGCACCGCTGTAAAAGACAATTGAAATGAGATGGAAAACAAACCACCCGGATCAGCAAGCAGAATAAGAATACCGGCCCCTGCCAGGGTATTGACAGGATGGCTTTGTTTTTCCCCCAGAAAAGAAAACATAAACAAGCTGATCATGATAAAAGCCCGCTGTGTGGAAGGAGAAAACCCGCAAAACACAGCATACAAACCTAAAGGGACAAGGGTAAATATGCCGGCAGCTTTTCTGGCTTTTACAGAAATCAGCAGGCGTGGAAAACATGACAATATCCAATAAAAAAATAATAAAAGATGACGGACAAAATTCCCAGATGAAGGCCTGAAATGGCAAGCAGATGGGACGCCCCTGACCGGGCGAACAGGTCTTTGATCTGTGCGGGCATCTGCAGCTTTTTACCGGTCACCAGGGCAGCCAGAACATAAGCTGGATCACGGTGATCAAGACGGGTCATGGCAAAATTGTAAAACCGGTCCCTGATGTTTTCCAAACCCTGTAACCACCGGAGCAATAAAAACGATTTTTCTTCAGAAACCATGATAATCTTATCTGCACCTGTGTGGACAGCACCAAAAATGCCCTGGCGTTTGAGAAATGTCTGGTAATCAAATGCACCGGGGTTTCCAAAATTCCGGATGGGCCTTATGGGGCCGGGGCACTGGATAAGATCATGAAACTTCAGGGAATGGTCAGTTTTTCCGTAGACATTCAGATACAGGCGGCCTGTGGCGGTAACGGCCTGGGTGTCTGTGGCGGAATGTGTTGTAACAATTTTTCTGCAGTCCAGCACCACCCGGATCTTATGGGGGTATTTTCGTGAAAAAGAAACAATTCTGCCCACAACACGGATGTCGGGATCATTGTAAAAATGGGTCACATGGCCAGGCAAAAGCCGTGGAGAATGGAGGTAAAAACTCTGATAACCGGACCAGATGCCCGCCAGAAGACAGATCCAGAAAACAAGCCATCCCCTGTAAAAAAATCCTGCCAGAAACAGGGCAGCCAGAACAGCAAAGCAAAGAACAGCCAGTAACAGATGGGCATGGGAAGTGACATTTCCCGACATGATCCCTGTAATCATGGCCAGGATTACAGGGACAAGGGGTGGAACCAGAGCATGTGAGGGATCTTTCACATATCCTCGCCCGCATATATGGTTTCAGCCTATTTGATGCGCACCATCTCAGCTCCCAGGGCACAGAATTTTTTTTCAATGGCTTCATATCCCCGGTCCATATGGTATACCCGGGAAATCAGGGTGGTGCCTCTGGCCATCAGCCCTGCGATTACCAATGATGCACTGGCACGCAGATCTGAAGCCATTACCGGTGCTGCCTGGAGTTCCGGCACCCCCCTGATCATGGCAATGTTTGCCCTGGACAGGGTGATATCCGCACCCATGCGCATCAATTCATTGGCATGGATAAACCGGTTTTCAAAAATGGATTCATGGATAATGCTTGTACCGTCTGCAATACACATCAATGTCATGAACTGGGCCTGCATGTCAGTGGGAAATCCTGGATAGGGAAGGGTTTTGATGTCCACACTTTTGACCTGCGCCGCCCCCCTGACCCGGATCTGATCTTCGCTGATTTCCACGCCGGCACCTGATGCCCGAAGTTTACTGATTATCCCACCGATATGGTCCGGGTTACAGCCTTTGATCAGTACATTTCCCCGGGTGGCAGCGGCCGCCACCATAAAGGTGCCTGTTTCAATGCGGTCCGGAATCACGGTGACCTGTGCCGGTGCAAGGCGGTCCACCCCTTCAATGGTAACGATGGGTGTACCGGCCCCGGATATTTTAGCCCCCATCCGGCCCAGGGCATCTGCCAGGCAGATAATTTCAGGTTCACGGGCTGCATTTCTGAGAACGGTTTTGCCCTTTGCCAGCACAGCAGCCATCATCATATTTTCGGTCCCGGTGACCGTAGGGATGTCAAAATAGATCTCATTTCCCGTAAGTTTTTCCGCCGTTGCTTCAATATAGCCATGATCAATGCTGATTTTCGCACCCAATGCCTCCAGGCCTGCCAGATGCATATTCACCGGCCTGGCGCCGATGGCACATCCCCCGGGCAAAGATACCTTGGCATGTCCGAATCTGGCCACAAGGGGCCCCAGCACAAGAATGGAGGCCCGCATTTTGCGCACAAGGTCATATTCCGCTTCGATTTTCTGTATGCCTGACCCGTCCACAGTCATGACATGGTTGTCAAAAGTGCACCTGGCGCCCAAATCTTCCAGTAAAAGCCTTATGCTGTGAATGTCCATAAGATGGGGAACGTTTGTGAATTCACAGGTGCCGTCCACCAGGATACTGGCTGCAATAAGCGGCAGTGCCGCATTCTTTGCCCCTGAGATGGCAACTTCACCCGCAAGTTTTCTGCCGCCGTTTATTTGAATTTTGTCCATAGAAACTGCACACCGGATTTTTAAGAAAAAAAGGGTCTTGGAAAAAGGCCAAAACCCTTTTGCTGTTATGATGGTACCTGGGACGAGAATTGAACTCGTACAGCCAATTTGGCCGAGGGATTTTAAGTCC
>JAZBPL010000184.1:0-14516 GCA_036351635.1 Desulfotignum sp. | reverse complement strand
GTAGTGCTCTACTGTTCTTAAAAAGCTGAACAAGCCCAGATCAGACACTTTCCGGCCCCATAGCAGTTGCATTGCTTTTATATTTAAATCTTCAAAACAAAGCAGGTCATACTCACTCACCAGGGCCTTTGCTGTCTTAAAATGAAAATCCTTTCGCTTGTTGAACGAAGCCGCTGCGCGGCAGAAAAAAAATTCAAATCAGTGTATAACTCCTGAATCTGTCCAATACCGGGCACTCATAAATAAAGGAGTTTACCATGAACAAAGCAGAAACAAAACGATTTGATGCACTCTATCAACGCCACCTGAAATTACTCAAGCTTCAAGGCAAAAGCCCCAGTACCCTTGGTAATTACGCCAGAGCCGTTCGCAGGATTACCCAGCATTTTGATTGCTGTCCTGACAAATTGACCCAGGATCAGATGGAGGATTATTTCAGTCAGTTTCTTGAAACCCATTCCTGGAGCACAGTCAAGGTGGAACGAAACGGCCTGCAATTTTTCTGGAGACATGTGCTCAAGATTGATTGGAAGTGGATCAACATAATCAAACCACCAAAGGTTAAAACTATACCGGATATCCTCAGCCCGGATGAGATAGAACTTCTCATTGGTAGCACACGAAAACTGCGCTACCGCGTTTTTTTCCTGACCGTCTATTCAATGGGGTTGCGTTTATCAGAAGCTCTGTCCCTTCAGATAGGGGATATTGATGCCAAGCTAAAACGAGTTCATGTCCGTTCTGGAAAAGGTCGTAAAGACCGGTTTATCCCTTTGCCGGATCTTACATTACAAGCTTTACGCACTCTTTGGAGCAGGCATCGCAATCCAAAGCTGCTTTTCCCGAATGCCAAAGGATCTATGGAAAATATTCAAACAGCAAAAAATCATATGAACAAAGGCGGCACCCAGCATGCCATGAGAGTGGCTGTTGCAGAATGCGGCATTAAAAAAAAATCAGTATTCACTCTCTGCGCCACAGTTTCGCCACACACCTGCTTGAACGCGGCCTGAGCCTCAGGCATATTCAATCCCTTCTGGGGCACGCCAAGCCTGAGACAACTGCCCGGTACACCCATCTGACCGGCATTTCCGAAAAAAACAGCAGTGTCACCATTAATGATCTGGTCAACACGCTTCATGTCGATTTGTGGAAGGTGTGATCATGGATTTTGCCACAATTATTAACCAATATTATTTCGCTTTTAAAATCAAATACGCTCAAAAGTTACTGCCCGGTCATCATAAAGCACTGAATGCCATTTGCCGCTGTCGCACACCTGATTCAGGCGAGCTTTTTGTTCAATGCCCGGATTGCACTCATGGAGAATGGAAACCGCTGTCCTGCGGTCACAGAAGTTGCCCCAAATGTCAGAATCATGAGGCCAGCCTTTGGATTGACCGGCAGCAGGGCAAACTACTGCCGGTCCTGTACTTCATGACCACTTTCACATTACCGTATGAACTGCGGTCTTTAACCTGGTACCATCAAACCCGTGTCTATTCAATCTTTTTTGCCTGCGTTGCAAGTACGTTAAAGGATTTTGGCCTGAATTCCAGACACCTGGGCGCACAAATCGGCATGACCATGGTTTTGCATACCCATACCAGGAAACTGGATTATCATCCTCACATCCATGTCGTGATTCCCGGTGGCGGTGTTGATACATCCAGACGTCAATGGAAAAAAAATAAAGGCAAGTACCTGTTCAACAAAAAAGCGCTGGCCAAAGTTTTTCGAGCCCGTTTTCTGGAGGAACTCAAAAAAGACGGACTGCCCATTCCCAAAAAGCTGCCGGGCGAATGGGTGGTTGACTGTTCCCGCGTGGGCAAAGGGATGTCAGCATTGAAGTACCTGTCCCGATATTTATATCGTGGTGTGATCGGTGAAAAAAACATTGTCTCCAACCGTAATGGCCGGGTCACCTTTCGGTATTCTGAAAGCAGCACCGGAAAAACACGATATCGGACTCTTAACGGGGAGGATTTTTTATTCTTGGTCATTCAGCACGTTCTGCCCAAAGGATTCAGACGAGCCCGGGATTTCGGGTTCCTCCATGGCAATGCCAAAAAATTGCTGGCTCTCGTTCAACTGATTTTACACGTGATCATCACAGGTGCTAACCAAAGGCCCAGGCCGGTTTTTAAATGTCCCTGCTGTAAAACAGCAATGATTATTTTGGGATTTCGACAGTCCTCATGGGAATCAGGATGATTAAAACTCATGGCAATCACCAGGCGGTCATATAAAAACAGGAGGTCAAAATTTTATATGACATAGAATGATTTTTTGCAGCCATTTCAGTGGTTATAGCACCCGTGCGCCTTAAAATTGAAACACGTTCTTAAGGCCCTTACTCCCCGCCCTTACATCAAAAAGATATTTTCTTATATATAGAGACTTCGGGCTTGTTCAACACCGGATGAGATCATGGCTCGTTCCTCGCATGATCTATCCTTGTTCGTTGGGCTCTATCACATCGGCCCGGCCGGGTTCAGTGACCCGGTACCGCCCGCTGCGCTTGGAGATGCAGACAACGGTGGCATGGTATTTCGGCCGCAGTTCCAGTTCTTCCAGACGCCGGGTGTAAAAATCAGCCGGCACTGTCAGTTCAAACACCTTGCTCACTTCCCGGCCATAGGTACACTCCAGATCATGGTTCAGCAGGGTGCAGGCATCCTGGACAGGGGCACATTTTGGCAGCACCCAGGGGCCCAGTACAATAAAATAGACCAGGGCCGCCGCTACCAGGGCGATGCCCACCGGGGCCACGGAAAACAGGGAAAACGGGGAAAACGGCTGGTTGGAAACAAGGTCCGGGTTGGCATGCCACCAGGCGCCTGCCAGGTCGTTGAGAAGAATCAGGGGACTGGACCCCACAAGGGTGATGCACCCGCCTATGACCGCCGCATATCCCATGGGAATCAGCACCTGGGATAGGGACACGTTCAGCTGCCGGCACATGCGGTTGACAGCCGGCAGAAACAGGGCAGCAGCCCCGATATTCTGCATGAAACTGGAAATAAGGGCCACGGTGCCCGCCACCAGTGTCATCATCCGCGTCTGGCTTCTGCCGGACAGTTTTATGATCCATGCTGCCACCTGGTTCATCACCCCGGTTCTGTCCAGGCCGTGTCCGATAATGATCACGGCGATGATGGACACAACCGCATTGGAGCTCAGTCCGCTGATCGCTTCCGCCGGTGTCACCAGCCCTGCCAGTGGCAGTCCCACCATGACCAGCAGCCCCACCATATCCACCCGCACCAGATCGGCTGCGAACATGACAATGACACAGGCAAGAAATCCGTAAACCGCAAGCATTTGTGGTGTCAACCCCGGGGGCAGGGCCGTGAGCAGATCAAAGGGCATCTAGTCTTCCATGTCTGTTTCCATGAAATTGAACCAGTAGCCGTTGTTGGAGGCAAAATCCAGCTCGATCTGCACCACTTCCACATGGCGCTGTTCGATTTCATAGAATTTTTTCAGGATATCCCGCACAGGACCTTTCCGGGTTTTCTGAATGGCATCATGGTAAAACCGGCTGGTTTCCATTTCCAGGGCCAGGGCGGCATTCAACACCCGTTTCAGGTCCCCCAGAATATTTTTGGGAATTTTCTTTGCCATTTCCCGGATCTTTTCCAGGTCCCGGGCAGGCAGGGGAATGGCTGTGCCCGGTTTTTTTATGTCCAGTTGTTTATTTTCCCGTAAAATGCCCAGGCTGTGTTCCAGAAAGTTTACATGTCCCTGTTCATCCTCTGCCAATGCCTTGAACAGGGCTTTGCCCTGGTCGTCGTCAATGTTTTCCACAGCAGAGCGGTAGAGGTCCCGGATTTTTTTTTCATACACAAGGGCTGTGCTGAAAATCTCTTCAGAGGTCATTTTTTTCTCCATTTCCTAAGATTCGTTGGGCATGGGTGAATATGGCAAAATTGGTCGGCCTGACAAATCCCACCAGGGTGATGCCCATTTCCCGGGCCAGCAGGATGCTCTGGTGGGTGGGGGCACCCCTGGATGCCAGAATGGGGATTTCCAGGCGCCGGGCCTTGTGCAGGATTTCAGATGATATCCGCCCGGTGCAGGCCAGCATGACGTCGGTGCAGTCTGTTTTTTGCAGCAGCAGGGTACCCAGCACCTTGTCCACAGCATTGTGCCGGCCGATATCATCTATAAAGAAATCCGGAAGCCGTCCCCTGATGCTGGCAGCGGCTGAATGCACGCCGCCGGTGATCCTGTGCAGGTCGGAACAGCGCTGGAGCCAGCCGATGACCTGGATGATATCTTCGGCATGCACCCGGCATGGGCTGTCAATGGGATGGCGTGATGAAAGCTCCATCATGGAGGTGTACATCACCCCTTTGCCGCACCCTGATGTATACACCCGCTGCCCCAGCAGATCAGGGTCGACGGGTTCTTTGACCTGGATGTCTGCCCGCCATTTTTTTTCGTCCAGCGAAAAAGATGCGATATCATCTGCAGATGAAATAAAGCCGGAGGTGAACAAAAAACCGTATGCATAGGCTTTTAAATGGGAGGGGGTGCACATGAGGGTGGCAATTTCCCGGCCGTTGACCTGAAAGGTTAAGGGCACCTCAGCTGCTACATGGGTGCCTTCTTCCGTCAGCTTTTCATTTCTGTAACGGGTGATGCTATAGGGAAGCATTTCCGTCAATGGGGTCTCATCATGCATCCTGGGGTTCCTTTGGCGCAAGGCCGCTGGTTGTATTACATCAGGCCGGATAAACAGGATATCCTGATACTGTTTATACCATTGGTTACAGGAATTTTAAAGGCTTGTGCAGATTATTTTGCCCTGTTCTTTTGCCGAAAGGCAGCAGAACAGGGCAAAGAGAAGAGAAAAAACCGGTTAAGATCAGTCCACAGGTCTGCAGTCAGCGGAAGTCCGGGGATCACAGTCCATGGTCAGGGCAGGGGCGGGCATCAACTCTTTTTTGCAGAAGGGGCAGAAGGCTGTGGCCACATTGTTGTCATCCATGATGGATTCCGGTTTAAAAGACATTTCAAAACGGGTTGATCCGGGGTAGCTGCAATGTTCATGGGTACAGATATATTTTGTCTGCATTTTCGTAACACTCCTTGTTTAAAATTTTACAGAGCATAACACCAATTTGAAAAAAAATCAATCGGTTCTATGAAGATCTTATGGCATAACCTTGTTAGAAAAGTGTCAGGATCCGGACAGAATCCGGTTAATGCCTGGAAAAAGAGCTGTTCATCCTTTGACCACGGCCAGGGGCCGCAGCCTGGCCACCATGCGTGATATGCCTGCCCCATGGACGATGCGTACCACATCAGACACATCTTTGTATGCTTCGGGCATCTCTTCAGCCAGGGTAGACCGGCCCGTGAACCGCACAAGAATGCCCATTTTTTCGAGTTCCTGCCGGATGGATCTGCCCTTGCCTCTTTTTTTTGCGGCCTTGCGGCTCAGCAGACGGCCGGCACCATGGCAGGTGGACCCGAAGGTTTCGGCCATGGCGGTATCTGTACCGCACAAAACATAAGAAGCCCTGCCCATATCCCCGGGGGTGAGAATAGGCTGGCCCACTGCCTGAAATTTTTCCGGGATCCCGCATATTCCCGGTCCCAGAGCGCGCGTGGCACCTTTGCGTACCACGCATACCACCTGTTTTTTGCCGGCAACCATATGGGTCTCTTTTTTGGCGATATTGTGGCAGACATCATAGAGCAGGTGCATGTGCAGGCTCCGGGGGCTGATGGACAGGGTTTCCATAAAAACCTGCCTGACCCGGTGCAGCATGATCTGGCGGTTGGCCCAGGCATAATTGGCAGCACAGGCCATGGCCCCCAGGTATTGCTGCCCTTCGCTGGACTGTATCATGGCACAGGCCAGCTGCCGGTCCGGCAGGTGCAGACCTGACCTTGCCACGCTCTTTTTCATGGCGGACAGATGGTCGTCACACACCTGGTGCCCCAGTCCCCTGGAGCCGGAATGCAGCATCGCCGTGATCTGGCCCGGAAACAACCCGAAAATCTGTGCTGTTTGGGCATCAAAAATTTCATCCACCACCCCGATCTCCAGAAAATGGTTGCCGGATCCCAGGGTCCCCAACTGGTTTTTTCCCCGTTCCAGGGCCCGGGTGCTGAGCAGATCCGGGTCTGCCTGATCCAGGCACCCGTTTTCTTCGGTATGGGCAATGTCGGAATCCAGGCCAAACCCCTGGGCCACAGCCCAGGCGCTTCCCTGTTTCAATACCTTTTTCAGGTCTGCAGTACGCAGGCGGACAGCGCCGGTGGACCCCATCCCGGACGGCACTGCCTGGAAAAGCGCATCTGCCAGCGCAGGCAGGCGTGAGCTGATCTCATTTTTTGTCAATGCAGTGGTGGCCAGTCGCACCCCGCAGTTGATATCATATCCCACACCCCCCGGGGATATCACCCCGGTTTTCCAGTCAAAGGCGGCCACACCGCCGATGGGAAATCCATATCCCAGGTGGATGTCCGGCATGGCCATGGCAGCTGTGGCAATCCCGGGCAGGGTGGCCACATTGGCCACCTGCTGCAGGCTGCCGTCCTGGTGTAATGCCTTGATGCCGGATGCATCAGTATAAATTATGCCCGGCACCCGCATCTCTCCGGTTTTGGGGATCTGCCACCGGTATGGGCCAAGGGGTTCAAGATGCATGGGGTTTTTCCTTTGTAAGCCGGATATTTCAGACCGGTCGCCTGCGCTGGATGTCGAGTTTGCGCATTCTGGATGCAAAGGTGGACCTGTTTAGGCCCGAAGCTTTGGCAGCCCAGGTGACGTTCCAGTTGTGTTTTTCCAAAAGCGCGTTCACATAGACTTTTTCAAGGCCGGACCATGTCATGGCAGACAGATCGGCCGGTAAACCGCTGCTGCCGGCATCAGGGCCTGAAAGGCTGCTCCCGTCATCAACCATGGCAGCTGGCTGTCTGATATGGTCCGGCAGGTGGACGGATTCGATGGTATCGTCAGGGGTGGTCACCAGCAGGAAGCGGATCAGGTTTTCCAGCTCCCGGACATTGCCCGGCCATGCATAGGCCACCAGATGCTGCATGGCCCCCGGGGCCATCTTTTTTTCCGGTGTGTCGGCGGTCAGGGCTTCTTTTTCGAGAAAATGCCTGACCAGCAGGGGGATGTCTTCGCGCCGGCTGCGCAGGGGCGGCAGTTCCACCGGCAAAACAGACAACCGGTAAAACAGATCCTGGCGGAATCGGTTCTCGGCAACCATCTGTTTGATGTCCTTGTTGGTGGCAGCCACGATTCTTACATCAATATACCTTACCCGGGTTTCTCCCAGGGGTTTTATTTCATTTTTCTGGAGGACCCTGAGCAGGCCGGCCTGTACATTCATGGGCATGTCGCCGATCTCATCTAAAAATACCGTGCCTTTGTCAGCTGCCTCAAACAGGCCCGCCTTGTCCCGGGCCGCACCGGTGAAAGCCCCTTTTTTATACCCGAACAGTTCACTTTCCAGAAGGGTTTCAGGGATTGCAGAGCAGTTCTGCACCAGGAACGGCATTTTCTTGCGGGGACTCAATTTATGGATCTGCTCTGCCACCAGCTCCTTTCCTGTGCCGCTTTCTCCTGTGACCAGAACATGAAATTCCGTGCCCGCATAACTTTTGACAAGATTCATGCTCTGTCTGAATTCCCGGCTCTGGCCGATGATAAAAGGGTCCTGTCTGATGCGGGACAAAGCGGTTTTCAGGTGCCGGGCCTTGCTTTTTTCAGTGGAAAATAAAATGGCATTGCTCAGGGCGATGGAGCAGATATCCACCAGGTTCTGCAAATGGGCCAGATAGTCTCTGTCCAGATTGAGCCGGGTTTTCCCCGGGCTGGTGTCAATGATCTGGACGGCACCATAGACTTTACTGTCCCGCAAAAACAAAGGAAAACACAGGATCTGGCTGCTTTTTATGGCAAAACTGTTTTCCACCTCCTTGAAATGGCGGCGGTCACTCCCTGTTTCCGCCACCGTCATCTGCCGGTTCTCCATCACCCAGCCCACAATGCTGGGCTGGCGGCTGTCCAGGACAACGCCCCGGATATTTTCACTTTCATCACCGGCTGCTTCTACGCAGACATAGGATTTTTTCTGTCTGATCCAGATGGACCCCCGCCTGACATTTTGAATTTCCAGCAGGGAATTGAGAAATTTTTTCTGGAGGGCCTGGGGATCCAGTTCCTTGAAGAGTGCATAATCAGTTGGCTGCATAAAATCTCCTGGCAATAACGATATATAACTATTTAAATTAAATAATAATATTGGGTGTTAAATAAAACCATTATCCATTGCTGTTTTTTTTACCCGCAAAAAATATATCGAATAATATCAATAATATCAAACATTATATCCAGGAGATGGCATAAAAATTGAAATGATCAGGTTTAGACAAACCACCACCACCGGGATGATCCGGCCCAAAGGAGTTGCCATGGAAAAAAAAATTGTGAAGCAAAAAATACGGATTGACCGCCTTGATATCGCCAAAATCTTATGCCCGGATTGCGGCCGGAAAAAAATGCTGCAGATGTCGGGCCACATATTTACCAGACAGTTTACCAGAATTACCTTTCGGTGTCCATGCGGATATTCCGGTTCCGCCATTGTGGAAAAACCTTCTGATACCCTCCCGGACGTAGGTCTGGCAGGCACTTTTATCTGTTCGGACAAAGCCCGGCGGTCCGGAAGAATGACCATTAAACGTCTGAACAGCCAGGGGATAACCTTTAAAACCAATATTGAACAGAAAATTGACCCGGGCCTGACCCTGAATCTGGAGTTTGTCCTGGATGACGGCAAACAGTCCATTGTCAAAAAAACAGTGAAAGTGCTGGTCAGAAACGGCAAATACCTCAGTGCCGCATTCACCTCCAGGGAACATTATGACAATCTTGGCCCCTACCTGTTTTTCAATAAATTGTATGTCTGATATCCTTCAAAATCTGTAGGATAAGATTCCCAGGCACCCTTAAGTCATGCATGGTGAGGCCCGGGCACAGGTCAATTAAAGAGGTTGTGGTACGTGCATTTGTCTTGGTCACATCAGGGAATAGGGGTCCACATCTATGGCAATGGATGTTTTCCTGCAGCCGCGGATATCCGGATGCTGCAGCATGGCCCGGATCAGGCAGCTGATTCGGTTAAATGAGGCACATTTGATCAGCATCTGCCACCGGAATCGGGATGAAATCCGCTGAATAGGTGCTTCAATGGGTCCCAAAATATCCACCTGCGGGGCATCTTCATCCCCGCTGTTCAGCAGGGATGCCAGTATGTCCGCCGTCAGACGGGCATCCTGTGCTGTTTTGTCCTTGTCGGTGCCGGATATTTTCACCTGGATGATGCGGGTAAAGGGCGGGTATTTCAGCGCTTTTCTAAAAGGGATTTCATGGTTGAAAAATTCAATATAATCCTGACGTCTGGAAGCTTCAATGGTGAAATGGTCGGGCGTGTAAGTCTGCATCACAACCGTTCCCGGCGCATCTCCTCTGCCGGCGCGGCCGGCCACCTGGGCCAGCAGCTGAAACGTACGTTCCCCTGCCCTGAAGTCCGGCAGGTTCATGGAAAGATCCGCACAGATTACCCCCACCAGGGTTATGCCGGGAAAATCATGCCCCTTGGCCAGCATCTGGGTCCCCACTATAATATCCACAGTCCGGTTCCGTATGCTTTTCAGCAGCCTGAGGGCACTGCCTTTTTTTGTGGTGGAATCCTGGTCCATGCGTGCCAGCCTGGCATCGGGAAACATGGTTTTAAGCATGGTTTCTATCTTTTCAGTGCCAAATCCGAAATTCTGGATCTTTTTTTCCCCGCAGGCCGGACAGGCAGATTTTTCCGGCAGGCAGAACCCGCATAAGTGGCATTTGTAATGGCGTTCCCCCAGATGAAAGGTCATGGTCACATCGCAGTACCGGCAGTGCAAGGGTTTGTCACAGGCTTTGCAGGCCGGAAATGATGCAAATCCCCGGCGGTTCAGAAAAATCAGCGCCTGGTTCCCCTTTTCCAGACAAGCCCGGATGGCCCTGGCCAGTTCCGGTGTGATGATCCGCTCCACCGCTTTGGCTTCCCTGTATTTTCGCAGATCCACCAGTGTGATCTTCGGCAGCGGGCTGTTGTTCACCCGGTGATGGAGGGACAGCTGCTGGAAACGGCCGCACCGGACGTTGTGAAAGGTCTGCACCGACGGGGTGGCAGATCCCAGCACCACCGGGCAGCCCGCCATCTTGGCCCGGACAACTGCCAGGTCCCGGGCATTGTACCGGAGCCCTGTCTCCTGTTTATAGGATCCGTCATGCTCCTCATCCACGATGATGATCCCGGGCCTGTCAACCGGTGCAAATACGGCTGACCGGGCACCGATGATAATGGATACCCTGCCCGTAACGATCCTGCGCCACTGGTCCAGGCGTTCTCCATGGGTGAGCATGGAATGGATCACAGCGATCTTTTCTCCGAATCTGGCCCGGAACCGCCGTTCGGTCTGGGATATCAACGCGATTTCCGGCACCAGCACAATGGCGGACCTGCCCCGGGCCACGGCATCGGCGGCCAGGCGCATGTAAACCTCGGTCTTGCCGGAGCTTGTGACCCCGGAAAGCAGATAGGGTACAAACCCTTTTTCCCGGTTTGTGCACACCGTGTCCACCACCTGTGCCTGTTCAGATGTCAGTTCAGGCGGGATGTCCGGCTCCACCGGGTCTCCAAGCGGGTCCCTGAATACCCTGCGCTGGGTGATGGTCACCAGGCTGTCTGCTGCCAGAAATGTGGTCAGTCTGGGGGCTGTGGGCACCAGGCTTTTTAAGGCACTCAGGGAAATCTCTTTTTTTTCTGCCACAATGGACAGGATCTGCAGCCGTTTCTGGGACAATTTTTTGCCAGGCGCTGGTTGTGCAGGGCCCGGGCTGACAAATTTTTCCCGGCGCACGGACGCAGCTTCCTTTTTCAACACCGAAAAAACAGAAACCAGTCCCCGGGTTTCCATATTTCTGATCACAGAGCGCACCGACACGGTGTTGACAGCCTGGATCACCTGTTTGCGGCCAACCCCCTGTTTTTTGTCGGTCATTGCAATGATTTTTGCCTCTGTGGGGGGCAGACAGCCGTTATCCAGTGCTTTTTTCCCTTCCTGTGTGGCAAACAGGCAGGCCACATCCCGGCGGTCCAGTCCGGCCGGTAAAGCAGCCTTGATGGTATCCCCCAGGGGGTGGATATAATAATGGGAAACCCATTTGAAAAAATCGATGGCGTTTTCCGGAAACATTGGGTGGTCATCCAGTACATCCAGAATCTTTTTTGCGGTATACCCGCCGCTGTCCTGTCTGCCGGCCAGAATATACCCGGTAACCCTGCGCCGGCCAAAAGGCACCAGTACCCGCATGCCCGGCATACAGCTGTCTGCCAGAAAATCGGGCACTGCATATACAAAGCTCTGGTTCACCGGCAGGGTAACGGCAACATCCATGTAGGGCCACTGGGTCATGGATCTCATTGTGCACAAAATAACAATTATTGCAATATCAGAACTAATGGCCTTGACGGAATACCCGTATTCTAATACTTATGACAAAATTTATTTTCCGGACATAAATCAAATAATAAAAGGAGAAGCCATGGCCGTTTTTGTGGGGGACCACCCCCTTATCAAACACAAACTGGGACTCATGCGCCAGAAAGATATCAGCACCAAGGATTTCAGGGAATTGTCATCCGAGATTGCCAGGTTGTTGACCTATGAAGCCACCAAAAACCTTGACACGGAAAAAAAAGTGGTGGAGGGCTGGGCCGGTAATGTGGAAATTGAAAAAATAAAAGGCAAAAAGATTACCATCGTGCCCATTCTCAGGGCAGGGCTCGGTATGATGGACGGGGTCCTGGACATGATTCCCTCTGCCAGGGTGAGTGTGGTGGGGTTTTACAGGGATGAAAAAACCCTTCTGCCGGTGCAGTATTATGTGAAAACCGCCTCTGCCATGGAAGAGCGCATGGCCCTGATTCTGGACCCCATGCTGGCCACAGGCGGAACCCTCATTGCCACCATTGACCTGCTCAAACAGGCCGGGTGCAGAAAAATCAAAGGGCTGTTCCTGGTGGCGGCCCCGGAGGGCATTGCCAGGCTCAAAGAAAAACATCCGGATGTGGATGTCTATACCGCAAGCGTAGATGAACGCCTCAATGACATCGGCTATATTCTGCCGGGTTTAGGCGATGCAGGAGACAAAATCTTCGGCACCAAATAATGTCAAATATCGGGGTCAGAAGTTAACTTTTTTACCCTTTTTACATCTAAAATCCGGAGGCAATGGGTCATAAATTTGCTGGTAATATGCAGATTTTAGCCGTTTTTAGGCCCGTGGTCGTTTGGTTTTTGCAAAAACAAAAAAAGGTAAAAAAGTTAACTTCTGACCCCAAAAATACAAAAATAGAAAGGAAAGTTCCTATGTCTGTACCCGATCCCTCATCCACAGAATATCATTTTCAGGTGAAAGACTGTTTTCTGGGTGCCCAGATGCTGTTTGTGGCATTCGGCGCCCTGGTCCTGGTGCCCCTGCTCACCGGACTGGATCCCAATGTGGCACTTTTTACAGCAGGTCTGGGCACCATTGTTTTCCAGGTTATCACCCGGGGCAAGGTGCCGGTATTCCTGGCCTCCTCCTTTGCCTTTATCGCACCCATCATATACGGTGTCCAGACCTGGGGTATTCCCGGCACCATGTGCGGTCTGGCTGCGGCCGGCGTGGTGTATATTATTTTAAGCCTGCTGGTGAGATGGCGGGGGGGTGATGCGATCCGGCAGGTCCTTCCCCCGGTGGTCACCGGCCCGGTCATCATGGTCATCGGCCTGATCCTGGCCCCGGTGGCTGTGCACATGGCCATGGGCAAAACAGGGGACGGCGCAGCTGTGCTGTTTCCCCAGACCCAGTCCATGATCGTCGGCCTGGCTGCGCTGGCCACCACCATTCTGGTGTCCATCCTGGGCAAAGGCATTCTGCGGCTGATCCCCATCCTCTGCGGCATCGGGGTGGGGTATGTACTGGCGTTGTTTTTCGGTTTTGTGGATTTTACCCCGTTGTTTACAGCAGCCTGGTTTTCCGTACCCAACTTTGTGCTGCCGGAATGGAACCTGTCCGCTGTCTTCTATATCGTACCCATTGCCATTGCCCCGGCCATTGAACATTTCGGGGATGTGGTGGCGGTGTCAGGGGTTACAGGAAAAGATTATCTCAAGGACCCGGGCATTAAAAGCACCATGCTGGGGGACGGTGTTGCCACCAGCATCGCCTCATTTTTAGGAGGGCCGCCCAACACCACCTATTCTGAGGTCACCGGGGCTGTGGCTTTGACAAAGGTGTTCAACCCGGCCATCATGACATGGGCTGCCCTCACAGCCATGCTCCTGGCATTTGTGGGCAAGCTGGGGGCCCTGCTCCAGACCATTCCCACACCGGTTATGGGCGGTATCATGCTGCTGCTCTTTGGTGCCATCATGGTGGTGGGCCTCAACACCCTTGTTAGATCCGGAGATGATCTCATGGAGGCCAGGAACCTTGCCATTGTCGCACTGATTCTGATTTTCGGCATCGGGGGCATGAGTTTTTCCGCCGGCCAGTTTCAGCTCCAGGGGATAGGCCTGGCAGGCATCCTCGGCGTTTTCCTCAACCTGGTGCTGCCAAGATCCCGTTCCCAGCAATAGCACATCAGGGGGGTCAGAAGTTAACTTTTGACCCCAAACAGTTTGAAAAGGGCCTGGGTGCCGTCATTTTCACAGCCATTTTCCGCCAGCCTGTGGTAGAGTTTTTTTGCCAGGTCCAGGCCAGGTGTTTCAAGGCCAAGGGTCTGGGCGGAATCAGCTGCAATGGTCATGTCCTTAATAAAATGCTTGACATAGAAACCCGGAGCAAAATCCTGGTTGATCATCCTGGGGCCAAGGTTGTTGAGGGACCAGGACCCGGCAGCGCCCTGGCCAATACTTGCCAGCACGGTTTCAGGATTCAGCCCTGCCTGCTTAGCATAGGCCAGGGCCTCACACACCGCAACCATGCCGGCGGCAATGGCGATCTGGTTTGCCATTTTGGTGTGCTGGCCGGATCCGGCAGGACCCTGGTATACAATGTTCTGTCCCATGACTTCCAGCAGGGGAAGGGCTGTTTTGAAATCAGGTTCATCTCCGCCCACCATGATGGACAAGGTGGCATTGCGGGCCCCCAGGTCACCGCCTGACACCGGGGCATCCAGAACATGGATCCCTTTTTTTTGTCCTTCTTTGTAAAGAATCCGGGCCAGGGCAGGGTCTGATGTGGTCATGTCTATGGCCAGGGTGCCGGAAGCTGCATTTTCCAGAATACCCTCCGGCCCCAGATAAACCTGTTCCACATCCGCCGGATACCCCACAATGGAAATAATGACATCTGACTGTTTTGCCAGATCCCCTGCAGATGCTGCCCATAGAGCACCTTTGCCCAGCAGGTCCGCGGCCTTTGACCGGGTCCGGGTATATATGCAGAGGTT
>JAZBPL010000183.1:0-21811 GCA_036351635.1 Desulfotignum sp. | reverse complement strand
CGGCATGAAACTCAGTTGTATCATAAGTACAAAGAGTATTATGGATATGCTTTCTTCATAGGGAAAAAACTATAAATCCATTTGCCAAAACAGCATTATTTGGGTTTGCATGCATCTTACATCAAGCTGCTCCAAGGGAAGGCCTGAAGCCGCCCAATGATCGGTGCGATAACTCAAGCATAGTTGGCGCATTCCTTCTGTTTTTCAAACTATTCGACCTTTTTCAATGATGGTGTTTCTCACAAAATAGTGTACATCCTCTCAATTATAGCTATATTATGGAGCAGTCCATTTTTTGAAAGCAAGGAGGATACCGCATGACCGAAAGAAAAACATATCCTGATAATATGATTCGTGTGAATTTCAAAAACTCCAAAAAAAATATTAATTTGAAATCATTATATCCTGAAGCGTTCGCGATGTATGTTGATACTGAGTCTGATAATCCAGATGATTTCAGTAAGCATGTTTTGGAAACATTAAAAGAGGAAGAGGATGCTATCCGAAAAGCAAATAATGCTGAGAATAATGAAGATTGTTGAAATCAATGAAGATTTGCAAAAAGTTGCCAATTCAATTATTTCTAATGTGTTTTGTCTTTTGTCTCTGCCTGTCTGGTTATATGATCCGACATGGAAGGGCAACCGAGCAGGACCTATGGCAGGAGCTGAAAAAAGAGAACCATTTTGCTTTGATTCGTCATGCACTGGCGCCGGGAACGGGAGACCCACCGAATTTCAATATTAGGGACTGCACCACCCAAAGAAATCTCTCGGAAAGAGGTCGTAATCAAGCCAGGAATATTGGCAGGCTTCTTCGTGCCAAGGGCATTCACAGAGCCCAGGTTTACGCAAGCCAGTGGTGCAGATGTCTTGAAACCGCCCATCTACTGGATCTTGGACCTGTTCAGGAACTCGAAATTCTAAACTCTTTTTTTCGACACTTCGAAAAAAAGAAAGAACAAACTGCGGCGCTAAAAAGCTGGATCAACGATAAAGAAATCAGGGATCTTCTCATCCTTGTTACCCATCAAGTCAACATAACCGCTTTTACGGATATTTTTCCCGGATCAGGAGAAATGGTGATCGTCCGGAAAGATGGGCAAGACAAATTTGCCGTCTTGGGAACCATTGTTTTTGAATATTAAAAAGATCATAAACCAATATTTTTCAAACCCTGTTTTGTCATGATGCGTTTTGAATTAGCTCTTGGGAAATAGATTTTCAATAATAACATCCCATGGCTGAAAATTCACATGCCGAAAATGTTTGGGATATCATTTGTCAGATGTCAATTACTTTGTCCGGTCCGCTTCAATTCTCTTGGCCGGTTTTTTTTATGTTGATAACTGATTATTGAATGAATAAATTCCAATCTGTTTTTGTTGCAATTTTTATATTTCATGACCATGCCAATCTCCTTCACTGTAATTGACGTTTTTCTCGATGGTTATTGACCAACGACAATTGTCTTTGTACCGGGTGAGTATCATCTGATCACGAAAGCTGAAATAAATCATTAGGATATGTTGGCACTGGAAAAAAGCATGGTGTCAGCGATAATGCCATCAGAAAGTGGCAGAAATTTTATGAAAATAAAAGCAGGGAAAATAAAAAGTCTCACACAGAGCTTCACACGGTTGTTTAGACCAAGAAAAAAGGGTTTCCGAAAATCATCGAAAACCCTTGAATCTCTAAGATGTTGCTGTGGTGCCCAGGAACAGAATCGAACTGCTGACACGGGGATTTTCAGTCCCCTGCTCTACCGACTGAGCTACCTGGGCGTGAACAGCAAACAGAAGGCTTTATAAGTTTTTTGTCAGATGATGTCAAGCAAAAAATACAGGTTTTGTTCAAAGTCATTTACATGTCCCCCAACCGGTGCTGGATAAGGGCGGCACCGCAGAGGGCAGCGGTTTCAGCACGCAGGATCCGGGGTCCTAAAGAATAGGAGATAAATCCTTTGGCAGCCGCCTTTTCCATTTCAACATCTGAGAATCCGCCTTCAGGGCCGGTCAGCAGGACGGTTCTGTTGGCACCTTCCTGAGGAAGTAGAAGGGACAGGGGCAGGCTGCTTTTTTCCCAGAATGCGATGCAGTGATCAAAATCTTCGGAAAAATCCAGCACCTCATCAAAGGTTTTGGGGAAAGCAATTTTTATCAGCCTGCTTCGTCTACACTGTTTGATGGTTTCAACTGCAATGGTCTGCCACCGTTCCATCCGCCTGGAAAGTGCCTTGGCATCTGGAAAGGGAATTGAGCGCTCGCAGTAAAAAGGGATCCATTGGGTAATGCCTATCTGGGTCAGCCCCTTGATGATTTCATCCATTTTCTGGTGCTTAAGCATGCCGGTACACACGGTAAAGGGCAGAGGGGATTCACTTCGGGAAATCCGTACATCCACAATTTCCAGGCACACCCGGTCGGAACAAGCATCACTGATGCGGCCGCTAAAATCGGTTCCCTGTCCATCTGTAAAATTGACCGTGTCTCCTGTGGTCAGGCGCAGCACCCGGAGAATATGCCGGGCATCCGGGCCCTGGATTACAGCCTGTTTCCGGGTGATCTGTTTTTGGGGGATAAAAAATTTTTGCATCTTTTTACATAAGATCTGTAACGGTTTTGATGACGTATGCCACCTGGTCCCCGGTAAGGGCGGCAAAAAGGGGCAGGCTCAGGGTACGGGAATAATAGGTTTCCGCTTTGGGGCATTTGCCCTGGTTATATCCGTATTTTTTTGTGTAATAGGGCTGTAGGTGAATGGGAATATAGTGCACCTGGCAGAAAATTTTGTGGTCTGCAAGTTTCTGAAACATTTTTTTTCTGGTCCGGCTGCCCTGAACAAACTGGATGGGATAGAGGTGGGGGCAGGCGTTTTCAGCCAAAGCTCTGGGGGGCAGGATCAGGCGGTCCTCATTTTTAAAAGCCTGGTTGTAGGTATGAACGATTTCTCTGCGCAGGTCTTTAAACCGGTTGAGATGTGTGAGCTGGGAACATCCTAAAGCGCACTGCACATCGGTTATGCGGAAGTTTGCACCCAGGGTATGCATCTCATAATACCAGGGACCATGCAGATCCGTGTCTGCCGCATCCCCGCCCAGTTCCGGGGATTTGACCATGCCATGGTTGCGCAGCATCCGCAGTCTGTCGGCCAGAATCTTGTCATTGGTCATGACAGCCCCGCCTTCTGCGCAGGTAATGGTTTTGGCCGGGTGAAAGGAAAAAATGGCCAGGTCTGTGTGGGAACAGCAGCCGCATTGATAGGTGTTTCCTTCATGGGAATAGGTGGATCCGATGGCATGGGCAGCATCTTCAATCACAAAGAACCCGTATTCCTTTGCCAGTGCCTGGATGGCAGGCAGGTCTGCCGGGGTGCCGGCAAAATCCACCGGAATCACCACCCTGGGGGCTGGATGGCTGCGGCAGTAGGCAGCCAGGGATTCAGGATCCAGGCAAAGGGTATGGGTATCAATGTCCACAAAATCCGCCCGGCCCCCGCACAACTCAATGCAGTTGGCTGATGCCAGAAATGAATTGGGTGAGGTGAGGCCGGTGTCCCTGGAAGTAATGCCTATGGCCATGCAGGCAAGGTGCAGGGCTGCTGTGCCGCTGGAACAGGCAACCGCATGCCCGGCCCCGGTAAGTTCACACAGGGCCGCTTCAAAGCGCTCTATCTGCGGCCCTGTGGTAAGAAAATCCGATGCAAGGGTATCGACCACCTGCTGGATATCAACATCTGCAATCCATTGTCTGGCATAGGGGATATGGGGGTGCTTCATCATGCTTTCCTTGTGGGTATCGAATTTTTTAAACAATACGCAATCTTTTAGAAAAAAACAATACAACTGTTTCCATCTGATTTTAGCCTTTGCCGGTTGCGTTGCCTGGCAGCTTTTTAATGTATTGACACATTGTTTGCACTTTGATAGATTTTTATGGATTTTGGATCACAACTGGTACGGTTTATTTTCAATAAAAGTGAGGGAATATGGCCGACAATACAGGGCAGGATGATCAGATTATCGAATTGACCGATATTGTAGATGATGTGGATGATGATATCATTGAACTCATCGATATTGATCCTGCGCCGGATGGCCCTGAAGTGCATACAGTGCATCCGGATGAAGCCGCTGTGTCGCAGCAGCAGGTGGAAGCGGCGCTGGAGCGCATTATCGAGAAAAAATTTTCCGAAAAGATCGATATCATTCTTTTTGATGTGATGGAACGTGTTATTTCCCGGGAAATCAGGGAAATTAGAGAAAACCTGCAAAAGGATCTGGATCAGATCGGTACATCCTGATTGCAGGATAAAAATTGTGGTAACAGGTTGCTGGGGATTCATATACTGATCCCCTTTTTCATTAATATGGGTATTTAGGAGCAGATTATGGGTTCGGATTCTCTGGATAAAGGATATGAGCCGTCGGGAATTGAAGAAAAATGGTACCGGTTCTGGCTGGACAACGGGTTTTTCAAGGCCGAGGAAACCAGTGATAAAAAACCCTTTTCCATTGTCATTCCCCCGCCCAATGTGACAGGTGTTCTGCATATGGGCCATGCTTTGAACAATGTTATCCAGGATATCATGTGCCGGTACCGGCGGCTTCTGGGATATAATGTTCTGTGGATGCCGGGAACCGACCATGCCGGCATAGCCACCCAGAATGTAGTGGAACGGGACCTGGCGGCAAAAGGCAAAACCCGGGATCAGCTGGGCCGGGAAGATTTCATCAAAGAGGTCTGGAAATGGAAGGAAAAATCAGGGGGTGCCATCATCAACCAGCTCAAACGGCTGGGGGCATCCTGTGACTGGGACAGGGAGCGGTTCACCATGGATGATGGCCTGTCCGATGCCGTGCGCAAAGTGTTTGTCCGCCTTTATAAAGAAGGGCTGATTTACGAAGGCCAGTATATCATCAACTGGTGCCCCAGGTGCAAGACGGCACTGGCTGATCTGGAAGTGGAATATGAGGAACATGATTCCTACCTGTACTATATACGGTATCCGTTTAAGGGGCATAAAAAAGGGCTCACCGTGGCCACTACCCGGCCGGAAACCATGTTCGGGGATACGGCCGTGGCAGTGAACCCGGCGGATGAGCGGTTTGCGGACATGGCGGAAACACACGTGGTGCTGCCCCTCACCGACCGGACCATTCCCATTATCAGAGATGATTATGTGGACACCCGATTCGGCACCGGTGCACTCAAGGTCACCCCTGCACATGATCCCAATGACTTCACCCTGGGAGAAAAGCATGGACTGGAACGGGTCAAGGTGATCGATGAAGACGGCAACATGCTGGCAAATGCAGGGCAGTTCCAGGGACTGGAGCGGTTTGAATGCCGGCGCCAGGTGGTCAAGGCCCTGGCTGACCAGGGGCTTCTGGAAAAAAAGGAACCTTTGAAACACAGTGTGGGCAACTGTTACCGGTGCAGGACCGTGGTGGAGCCCTCTGTGTCCAAACAATGGTTTGTGAAGGTAAAACCGTTGGCGCAAAAAGCCACACAGGCAGTACGTTCCGGTCAAACCCGCATCATTCCGGACACCTGGTCCAAGACCTATTTTGAATGGATGGACAATATCAGGGACTGGTGCATCTCCCGGCAGATCTGGTGGGGGCACAGGATTCCGGTATGGAAATGTCCGGACTGCAGTCAGGTGATCGTGGAAGAAACCGATCCAGCCGCCTGTCCCGGGTGCGGCTCTTCCAACATTGTCCAGGAGACAGATGTGCTGGATACCTGGTTTTCCAGTGCCTTATGGCCGTTTTCCACCATGGGCTGGCCTGCGGATACCCCGCTGCTCAAAACCTTTTACCCCACTTCAGTTCTTGTCACAGGATTTGATATTCTGTTTTTCTGGGTGGCCAGAATGATGATGATGGGCATTCATTTTAAAGAGGAAGTGCCGTTTGATGATGTGTATATCCATGCCCTGGTTAGGGATGAACACGGCAAAAAAATGAGCAAATCCAAGGGCAATGTTATTGACCCGCTGCAGGTTATCGAAAACTACGGGGCGGATGCATTCCGGTTCACCCTGGCTGCCTTTGCCGCCCAGGGCCGGGATGTGAAAATGTCTGAATCCCGGGTGGAGGGATACCGCCATTTTGTGAACAAATTATGGAATGCGGCACGGTTTGCTTTAATGCATATCACGCCCAAAGATACAGCTTTTGATGATGACAAGTTGTCGTTGTGGGAGCGGTGGATCCTGTCCCGGTCTGCCGCCACATCCCTGGCAGTGAAGGAAGGTATTGAAAATTACCGGTTCAACGAGGCAGCTTCTGCCGTATACCAGTTTGTGTGGCATGAGTTTTGTGACTGGTTCATTGAAACGGAAAAACCCGCCATGTATGAAAAGCAGGGCGGGGTGCGGCGGGATACAGCCCGGGCGGTCCTGGCAAAGGTTTTGGAAGACATCCTGGTCATGCTGCATCCGTTCATGCCCTTTGTTACAGAAGAGATTTATCATATCCTTCCCACCACCCGGGGGTCGGTGATGCAGGCCCGGTTTCCCTATGATAAAGATACCTATGACCGTTACAGAAACCTGCCTGTGGAAAGGGACATGGTGTTTCTTTTTGATTTGATTTCCGGTATCCGCAATATCAGAAGTGAGATGAACATCCAGCCCTCAATGAAAATCAAGGTGCTGGCCAATACACAGGATGAAAAAGAAAAACTGCTTATTGCCGAGAACAAGGCGGTCATTGCCAATCTGGCTACTCTGGAACGGCTTTCGTTTTGTGATCCTGACAATGCACCGGCTTCCTGTGCCAGTTCTGTGACTGCAAATACCACCTGTTTTGTTTCCCTGGAAGGGGTTATCGATTTTGACAAGGAAATTTTACGGCTGGAAAAGGAGCTGGACAAAAACACCAAAGAACTGGTGGGCGTTCAGAAACGGCTCAGCAATGACAGTTTTCTGGAAAAAGCACCCCAGGAAGTCATAGACAAGGTCAATGACCGCCATGATGAACTGTCAGAGAAAAATGAAAAACTGGCTGCCAACCTCAAACGTATACAGGATCTGGCATAACCCATGGACATGATGGAACAGATTGTCTCCCTTGCCCTGTTTGAAGATGCAGGGCTGGGGGATATTACATCTGAAAGTATTCTGCCTGCATCCCGTCAGGGTACAGGTGTTATCACCGCCAAGCAGGACTGTGTCCTGGCCGGCACCGGGGCGGCCAGGAAAACGTTTCAGATGCTGGATCCGGGCATGGATATCCGTATGATATACCAGGATGGAGATGTTGTCCAGAAAGGTGCTGTGGTGCTGGAGGCAACAGGGGATCTGTTGTGTATGCTCAAGGGGGAGCGGGTGGCACTGAATTTTCTGCAGCGCCTGTCCGGCATTGCCACTTTGACAAAAACCTATATGCAGACCCTCAAACACCCCCGGGTGCGGCTCACTGATACCAGAAAAACCACCCCGGGATGGCGCCTGCTGGAAAAGCAGGCGGTGAGGGCCGGGGGGGGCAGCAACCACAGGTTTTCTCTGTTTGACGGTATCCTGATAAAAGACAACCACATTGCTGTGGCAGGCGGCATAGAGGCTGCAGTGGAAGCTGTGCAAAAACATGCCTCCCATTTGATGAAAATCGAAGTGGAGGTGTCTGATATGGACCAGGTAAAACAGGCATTGTCAGCCGGCGCCGATGTTATCATGCTGGACAACATGTCCTGTTCCGCCATGAAACAGGCGGTGGGTTTTATCAATGGCCGGGCTTTAGTGGAAGCATCCGGCAATGTCTGCCTTGAGAGGTTGAACGATATTGCCGCAACCGGGGTGGACCTGATTTCCTGCGGGGCGTTAACCCACCAGGCTCAGGCTGTGGATCTGAGCATGCAGATTTTTCCGCAACCGGGCAAAAATCAGCAGTAGGTAAGCCTGTTTCGTCCGTCTTTTTTTGATTTATACAATGCCTGGTCTGTCCGCCGGATAAATGAGGTGAAGTCTTCTCCCTCCCTGAGTTCACTGGCACCGATACTCACGGTCACCGAGCGCCTGACACCGGGCTGGGGTTCAAACACGGCGGAACTGATGAGGTCCTTTATTCTGTTTCCCACCACGCAGGCCTTTTTGAGTCCGGTTTCCGGCAGCAGGACAGCAAACTCCTCCCCGCCATACCGGTAAGCGGTGTCCATTGAGCGCATACAGGAGTTGATGATCCGTCCGATGGCCATGAGCACCTTGTCCCCTTCCAGGTGCCCCCAGGTGTCATTGTAGTTCTTGAAAAGGTCAATATCCAGAATCATCAAAGACAGGGCATGGTTATACCGGTCGTTGCGCTCTATTTCCATCTTGATCTGCCGGAAAAAATGCCGGGAATTGAACAGTTTGGTCAAGGCATCTGTGATGGCAAGCTGCTCCAGCTCCTTGAGCAGCTTGGCACGTTCTTTTTTGAATTCCGCTTCCCGCAGTACCCGCTTGATGCGCAGGTCCAGTTCCTCGAAACGGAAGGGTTTGAATATAAAGTCACTGGCACCTGTTTTTACAGCCTCTTCATAGGAGTAATCAGCACTGTAACCGGTCATGACCATGACATCGGATTCATATTTTTCTTTGATGATGCGGGTGAGTTCCAGGCCGTCCATGCCATGCATCATAATATCGGTGAGCACCACATCAGCAGGGAAGGTTTCCATTTTTTCCAGGGCTTCTTCTGCACTGGAAGCGCTTTGCACCCGGTAGGAGAGGAGTGTGAGATATTCCTCCACAGACTCTTTGATTGCGGAATCATCGTCAACGATCAGGATCGCATAGGCCATTTGCTTATATTCTCCAGGAAACTTGGGTTGCTCATATGGGCTTGTCTTGACACGCTTTCCTGCAATTGATACATGTATGAACCAGAATTTTATATGAACAAGAAACTTAACTTAGAAACACAATACTTGTCAACTCTTAGTTTGGAGCACCATTGAAGATTCATCAAAAACAGATCCGCAATTTTTCCATTATCGCCCATATTGATCATGGCAAATCCACCCTGTCGGACCGGCTGATTCAATTGACCGGGATTGTTTCCGAGCGGGATATGAAAGAACAGATTTTAGATTCCATGGACATTGAACGAGAACGGGGAATTACCATAAAATCCCAGACGGTTTCTTTGCCCTATACTGCTGAAGACGGTACCGAGTATCTTTTGAATCTCATCGACACCCCGGGGCATGTGGATTTTTCCTATGAAGTTTCCAGGGCCCTTAAAGCATGTGAAGGCGCTTTGATCATTGTGGATGCCTCCCAGGGGGTGGAAGCCCAGACACTGGCCAATCTGTACCTGGCCATGGAACTTGACCTGACCATCGTTCCTGTCATCAACAAAATTGATCTGCCCTCTGCTGAAATTGAATGGGTAAAAAACCAGATTGAAGAAGACCTGGGACTTGACGGGGAAAAAGCCCTGCTGGTATCCGCCAAAACAGGCCAGGGAGTGGAACAGATATTTCCTGCTGTTGTGGCGGCCATTCCCCCTCCCAAAGTGGATCCGGACAACCGGTTCAAGGCCCTGATCTTTGATTCTCATTATGACAGCTTTCGGGGGACAATTGTGCATTTCAGGGTATTTGACGGCACCATTCAAAAAGGGGACACCATCTTGTTCATGCAGAATGATTCCCAGTACAAGGTGGAGGAGGTCGGGTTGTTCCAGATCAAAAGGGTGCCCCAGAAAAGCCTGTACGGCGGCCAGGTGGGGTATCTCATTGCCGGCATTAAAAACATTGCAGATGTCAAGATCGGAGACACCATTACCATGGCGGACAGGCCATGTGCAAAGCCGGTGGGCGGGTTCCGGGAACCTACTCCGGTGGTGTTTTCCTCCATGTATCCTGTGGCATCAGATGATTATGCAGAACTCACCGAAGCCCTGGAACGGCTCAAGCTCAATGATGCCTCTCTCATATATGAAAAAGACAGCTCAGCCGCCCTGGGATTCGGATACCGGTGCGGCTTTCTAGGACTTCTTCACCTGGAAGTGGTCCAGGAACGCCTGGAGCGGGAGTATGATATTTCCCTTATCCTGACATCCCCTTCGGTGCAGTATGAGATCACCACCACGGACGGGGAGGTGATGATCATCGACAACCCGGTGAATTACCCTGATCCGGCCGAGATTGTCAAGGTCAAAGAACCCTTTATCAATGCCACCATTATTGTGCCGGACCGGTACATGGGCAATGTGATGCAGGTATGTCATGAGTTTCGGGGGGTGAGCAAAACCTATCAATACCTGACATCCAACCGCATGGAAATGAAATTTGAACTGCCCCTGGCAGAGGTGGTGTATGAGTTTTACGACCGTCTCAAATCCGTGACCCAGGGATACGGGTCCTTTGATTATGAGATATCCGGGTACCAGGAAACCGATCTGGTGAAACTGGATTTTCTTATCAACGGAGAACGGGTGGATGCCCTGTCCATTCTTATTCACAGGGACAAGGCCGAGGCCCGGGCCAGGACAGCCTGTAAAAAACTCAGAGAGGAAATCCCCAGACAGCAGTTCAAGATCCCCATCCAGGGGGCCATAGGCGGCAAAATAATCTCCCGGGAAACCATTTCCGCGTTTCGAAAGGATGTCACAGCCAAATGCTATGGCGGTGACATCTCCCGGAAACGCAAGCTGCTGGAAAAGCAGAAAAAAGGGAAAAAGCGGATGAAAATGGTGGGGTCGGTGGAAATACCCCAGTCTGCATTTTTATCGGTTCTAAAAACGGAATAATTTATATGAAAGCCGTCAGCCATCAGTACTCAGCTAACAGCTAAAAGCTAATAGCTTTCATCATTTGTTGTGCCCGGCAGGACATGGGAGTTATTATTAATAAAACAGTATCATTATAAAGGCAAATGCTATGACGTATGAAACAATTGTAAAGGAAACCAGAAACCAGGTAGGCCTGATCAAACTGAACAGACCAAAGGTGCTCAATGCCATGAACCGGCAGTTGTGGCAGGAAATGATGGATGCCCTGGATAACCTGGGCCAGGATGACCAGATCAAGGCGTTGATTATTACCGGTGAAGGCCGGGCCTTTTCCACCGGGGCGGATCTCAAGGATTCCAAGGGCCGCTCCATCGAGGCCTACCGCCAGTACCTGGAATCTTTGCAGGAAGCATCCAGAAAAATCATGCGGTTTGAAAAACCCACCATTGCCGCCATCAACGGGTATGCCCTGGGATCAGGATATGAACTGGCCCTGGCATGTGATATCCGCATTGCCGCAGCCAATGCCCTGATTGGGTCCCCCGAGGCAAAGGTCACCTCTTCTGTCACCGGCGGGGCGTTCCGGCTGATCCAGGACCTTGTGGGGCCGGGCAAGGCAAAGGAACTGCTGTTTACTGCTGAAAATATCACCGGAGAAGAAGCCTGCCGCATCGGCCTGGTGAACAGATCCGTGCCCCTGGACCAGCTCATGGACGAAGCCTTTGCCATGGCAGATAAAATCAGTGCCAATTCCGCTTTTTCTCTGAAGCTCATTAAAAGGGGACTTGGTATGGCAGCCGGAGAAACCAGCCTGGAAGCGCTCATGGATTATGAGATCGAAGCCTGCCTGGCCTGTGTGTCCACCAAGGAGCGGCAGACATCTCTGGATGACTTTGCCGGCCGCAAAAAATAAAGGAAAAGACCATGCTGGATCATGTATTGAACGCAAAATCCGTTGCCATCATCGGTGCGTCCCGGAACAAGACCAAGCGGGGGTATCAGGCAATTAAAACCCTGCTGGCAGACGGATTTGAAGGGGAGATCTATCCGGTGAACCCCAAAGAAGATACCATTTTAGGTCTGAAGTGCTTTAAAGATATCATAGACATCCCGGACAAAGTGGACCTGGCCCTGATCACCACCCCGGCCAGGACCATTCCCAAAATACTTGCAAACTGCGGCGCCAAAGGGGTGGCAGGGGCGGTGATCATTGCCGGCGGTTTCCGGGAACTCGGAGAAAAGGGCCGCATCCTGGAGCAGGAGATGGTGGATGCAGCCAAGGCAAACCAGGTCCGGCTCATCGGCCCGAACACCTCGGGCATGATTAATCTGAAAAGCAATATGAACCTGGTGGGGATCCAGGATGTACCACGGGGCAGTATCGCTTTGCTCTGCCAGAGCGGCAACATGGCCCTCACCCTGATCACCGAAGCCACCATCCGCAAACACGGGGGGTTCACCTATTATGTGGGGGTGGGCAATGAGTCAGATATTAAATTTCATGAGTACTTGTCTTTTTTTAGAAATGACCCGGACACCAAAGCCATTCTCATGTATGTGGAAGGTATGAGCCAGGGCCGGGAATTTTTACAGGAAGCTTATAAGACCAGTATTGAAAAGCCCATCATCCTGCTCAAAAGCGGCCGGTCCGATAAAGGCAGAAAATCCGCAGGCTCCCACACAGGGTCCCTGGCCGGCATGGGACAGGTGGCCAAGGCCGCCTATGAACGGGCCGGGATCATTGTAATCGAAAATTCCGATGAGCTGTTTCCGGTGGCCGAAACCCTGTCCAGCCAGCCCCCGGTGAAAAACAATGCCATTGCGGTGCTGGCAGATGGCGGGGGGCATGCCACAATTGCAGCTGATCTGCTGTCCGACTACGGGATCGGGCTGGCGGATCTGTCTGAAAAAACAAAGGAAAACTTACGAAAACTGCTGCCTGAAGCCGCCTCTGTGGTGAACCCTGTGGATGTGGCCGGCGGCACGGATGCAGACCCCAGCATATTTGCCGACTGCGCCAAAATCCTGCTCAAGGATCCGGCGGTGGGCGGCCTTCTCATCGTGGGGCTCTTCGGCGGATACGGGATCAGGTTTGAAAAAAGCCTGGCCATCGGTGAAGAACAGGCAGCCCACCGCCTGGGGGCTATGGGCAAAAAGCGCGGCAAACCAATTTTTGTGCATTCTCTTTACAGTGCCTATGATTCCCATGCCCTGGATCTGCTGCGGCATTATGACATCCCGGTGCATGATTCTTTAGACATTGCCTGCAAAAGCATGGCATGTCTTTGTACCTACGGCAGTTATCTGAAGACCTACCATGCCAAGACCAACTTTGTGCTCAACTGGCGGGAAAAAGCAAGACCTGAAGGCAATGCCGTCATCCAGGCCGCCCTGGCCGAGGGCCGGCATGTGCTGCTGGAGCATGAAGCCAAGCAGCTCATCAAGCTTCATGGGGCCCCTACCTCGGTGGGCGGCCTGGCATCAACTGCTGACGAAGCCGTGGCCATTGCCCGGGAGATCGACGGCCATGTGGTCATGAAGATTGTATCCCCGGATATTTTGCACAAAAGTGATGCCAACGGGGTGATGCTCAATATCGGAGATGAATCCCAGGTAAAGGCGGCATTTGACATCATCATGGAAAATGCCCGCATCTATGATGCCGGAGCAGATATCAGGGGCGTCCTGGTGGCACCCATGGCAGCCAAGGGTCTGGAAATCATTATCGGCACCAAGATCGATGAACAGTTCGGGCCGGTGATCATGTATGGACTCGGGGGCATCATGGTGGAGATCATGAAGGATGTGACCTTCTGGGTGCTGCCGGTATCCCCGGCATCATGCAAGAAAATGATTGAAGATACAAGGTCTTCAGTTATATTGAGCGGTGTCCGGGGACAGAAAGGATATGACAAAAAATCGCTGCGCAAACTGCTGGGTATCTGTTCGGAACTGGTGGAATCCTATCCTGAAATCCAGGAAATGGACCTGAATCCAGTGCTTTTGTATGAACAGGGCCTGGATGTTGTGGATGCCAGAATAATCCTGAAAAAATAGGTTTACAAAAAACCGGTAAGGCGATAAATTCCTGTAGGGTGTGTAACGATCGCATGAAAACACCTTTTTCAGATGTTCAGCAGTTTTTGTATATGGGATTTCACTAAAAGAGCAGAAAGGAGGAAAGTTCAGACAAATGAATATGGTGCAGGTTTGTAGCCTGCATCTTTGCTGATAATTTACATTTTATATGGAGGTTTAGATGAAAAAATTACTCGTATTGGCAATCACAGCATTTTTCGGTTTGGTTCTTTTTTTCGGGTCCGCCCCGGTGCAGGCTGATCAGACATTTGTCACCATCGGGACCGGCGGGGTCACAGGGGTGTATTATCCCACCGGTGGTGCCATTGCCCGTCTGGTGAACATGGACAGAAAAACCCATGGTATCCGCTGCTCTGTGGAAAGCACGGGCGGCTCTGTGTATAACCTGAACACCATCCGTGCCGGGGAACTGGACATGGGGGTTGCCCAGTCAGACTGGCAGTACCATGCCTACCACGGTACCAAAGGCACCCCGTTTGAAGATGTTGGCCCCAATAAAGACCTGCGGGCAGTTTTCTCCGTGCATCCTGAACCTTTTACCGTTGTGGCCAGAAAAGATTCCGGTATTAAAACCTTCACTGATCTGAAGGGCAAACGCGTTAACATCGGGAATCCCGGCTCAGGCCAGCGGGGTACCATGGAAGTGGTCATGGATGCTTTGGGCTGGACCATGGATGATTTCAAGCTGGCATCCGAGCTGAAACCGGCGGAACAGTCCGCGGCCCTGTGTGACAACAAAATCGATGCCATCATCTACACCGTGGGACACCCTTCCGGCTCCATCCAGGAAGCCACCACCTCCTGTGATTCCATTATAGTGCCTGTGGAAGGCCCTGCCATTGACAAACTGGTGGCGGAAAATGCCTACTATAGATATGCCACCATCCCCGGCGGCATGTACAGGGGCACGGATACCGACACCAAAACATTTGGTGTGGGTGCCACATTTGTTTCTTCCACAAATGTACCTGAAAATGTCATTTATCATGTGGTCAAAGCGGTTTTTGACAACTTTGACCAGTTCAAGAAGCTGCACCCGGCCTTTGAAGTGCTGGTAAAAGAAGAGATGATCAAAGACGGCCTGTCAGCCCCGCTGCATGACGGTGCTGTAAAATACTACAAAGAAGCTGGCCTGATGTAGGTTTCTTGTCAGACTGAACCACATAAGCGTGCGGGGCGCGTGGTCTGCCGCGCACGCTTATCTTTTTTCCTTAGTGTTGCAAAATCCTTATTTTTCAAGGAGGCCTTGTCACCATGAGTGCTGACAAAAAGCAAACTGTTCCGGATGATGTGAAGGACTTTGTGGCCGAGGTGGAAGCCGGTGCCAGAAATCCGGTGGGTGCGGTTCCCAAAAACATTCTGTTTTTCGTGCCTTTGATCTGGACACTGTTCCAGCTCTGGTATGCTTCGCCCCTGCCGTTTATCTTCAATATTTTTGTTCTCAATGATACCGAAGCCCGGTCCATTCATCTGGCCTTTGCCATGTTTCTGTCCTATACGGCTTATCCCACCTTTAAATCATCTCCCAGAGATCATATTCCGATCCAGGACTGGTTTGTGGCTCTGGTGGCAGCGTTCTGCGCGGCATATCTGTTTATTTTTTATGAGCAGATGTCTTCCCGACCGGGAAATCCCACTTCTTTGGATCTCACGGTGGGCGTGATCGGCCTGATACTGCTGCTGGAAGCCACCCGCCGGGCACTGGGACCGCCTCTGATGATCGTGGCCATGGTGTTTCTCACTTATACCTTTTTCGGGTCCCATATGCCGGATGTCATTGCCCATAAAGGTGCCAGCCTGTCCAAAGGCATGTCCCACTACTGGCTGTCCACCGAAGGGGTCTTTGGTGTGGCTTTAGGGGTGTCCACGGGTATGGTGTTCATGTTTGTGCTGTTCGGCTCACTGCTGGAGTCTGCCGGTGCAGGGAACTATTTTATCCGCACCGCCTATGCCGGCCTGGGCCACATGCGCGGGGGACCTGCCAAGGCAGCGGTTGTGTCATCTGGTTTGACCGGGCTTGTTTCCGGCTCTTCCATAGCCAATGTGGTCACCACCGGTACCTTTACCATTCCCTTGATGAAAAAAGTGGGGTTTTCTGCAGAAAAAGCCGGTGCCGTGGAAGTGGCCGCATCCACCAATGGTCAGCTCACCCCGCCGGTCATGGGGGCGGCAGCCTTTCTCATGGTGGAATATGTGGGTATCTCCTATGTGGAGGTGATCAAACATGCGTTTTTGCCGGCCATTATTTCCTATATTGCCCTGGTGTATATTGTGCACCTGGAGTCCTGTAAAATGGGCCTCAAAGGCATGGAAAAGCCGGTGACCAAGACGGCGGTCCAGAAACTGGTTTCCTTTGTTTTCACCATTTTAACCCTGATTGTCATTGGCGGGGTTACCTATTACGGCCTTGGCTGGATAAAGACCGCTGCCGGTGATGCTGCCATGTATGTGGTGGTGCCGCTGATCGTGGCAGTCTATCTGGTGCTGATCTGGCTGGCCTGCAAGGTGCCTGAGCTGGAATATACCCATGAAATAAGCAAGCTGCCCAAACTGAGAGAGACGGCCCAGGCCGGGTATTATTTTCTTTTACCCATAGTGGTGCTCATGTGGTGCCTCACCGTGGAAAGGCTGTCCCCTTCTTTGTCTGCCTATTATGCCACGGTGGTGCTTATTTTTATTGTGCTCACCCAGCGGCCGTTGAAAGGGATTATCCGCAAAAACAGTGCCCCGGAATTTGCCTTTAAAATGGGGTGGGACAACCTGATCGCCGGCATGGTGGCCGGGGCCAGAAACATGATCGGCATCGGGGTTGCCACGGCAGCTGCCGGCATTGTTGTGGGCACGGTGACCCTCACCGGCATCGGCCTGGTCATGACAGCCTTTGTGGAGTTTATTTCCGGCGGCAACCTGCTGCTGATTCTGTTTTTCACCGCAGTCATCAGCCTGCTGCTGGGCATGGGCCTGCCCACCACAGCCAACTACATTGTTGTCTCCACCCTGATGGCGCCTGTGATCGTGCATCTGGGGGCTTTGAACGGGCTGGTGGTGCCCTTGATTGCTGTTCATCTGTTCGTGTTTTATTTCGGGATTCTGGCGGATGATACCCCTCCGGTGGGGCTGGCAGCTTTTGCCGCGGCCGGGATATCCGGTGGAGATCCCATCCGCACCGGTATCCAGGGGTTTACCTATGATATCAGGACAGCGGTACTGCCGTTTTTCTTTATCTTCAATACCGAACTGCTCATGATCGGTATCCAGGACTGGGTGCATCTGACCATTGTGGTTGTTTCAGCTGTGGCCGCCATGCTGATTTTCGGTGCTGCCACCCAGGGATACTGGATTACCAAAAGCCGGTTTTATGAAAGCCTGGCCCTGCTGCTGGTGACCTTTACCCTGCTGCGGCCCGGGTTTTTCTGGGACAAGATGTATGAACCCTATAACGAGCGGCCGGGGGTTGAGCTGCTCCAGGCCATGGAAAAGCAGGATGAAAACACCATGATTCATCTGGTGATCAAAGGAGAGACACTGGATGGAGAAGCATATACCAAGGCCCTGATGCTGCCGGTGGGACAGGAAGGGGTTCCTGAAGACCGGCTCAGGGAAGTGGGGTTTGAGGTGATGGAAGATGACGGGAAAATGATCGTGAACAATCTCATGTTCGGCAGCAATGCCGAACGGATGGGCATTGATTTCGACCAGGAAATTGTGTCCGTGATGATGGAAGCGGACCGCCCCCCCAAACAGCTCATGTTTATTCCAGCCCTGGCGTTGCTGGGACTGATATATTTTCTGCAAAAAAGAAGACAGACACCGGAAGAGGCGTCCAGGCTGCAATTGTAACACAAGATTGTAAAGAAGGGGGGGATCTATGTTCAATAAAATTCTGGTGCCTGTGGATATCGATTATCCAAGGACATCCAAGGCAGTTTATGATAATGCGGCGGAACTGGCCTCATTGAGTGGGGCCCAGATCCGTATTGTGTCTGTAATGCCCGGGTTTACCATGCCCATTGTGGCCTCCTTTGTTACTGAAGAGATCAAGGCGGAAGCCAGAAATCATTTTCAGAAAGCCCTGGATGAATTTGTGACGGCAAACTGCAAAGGGGCCAATGTCTCCCACAAGGTGCTGGTTGGCAAGCATTATGAGGAAATTTTGAAAATGGCGGACAAATGGGGGGCGGATCTGATCGTGGTGTACCATAACCGCAGCCGGACCGTGAACGAGGCATTTTCCAACACCTGTGCCCAGAAGGTGGTCAAGGAAGCCAACTGCTCGGTGCTGCGGCTGCGCAACCTGCTCAAATGACCTGCCTGGTTCTGACATGACCCGCACAATACCCGTGTCATGTCCCATGGACTGTTTTGACCTGTGCCGGTTCCAGGTAACGGTCACAGACAACCGGATCACCGGTATTACTGGTGATCCGGACCATCCCCTGACCTGCGGGATGATTTGTCCCAAGGGCCGGGATTTACAGATGCGGCAGTCTCACCCGGAGCGGCTGCGGTATCCCATGGTCCGGCGCAAGTCCGGTTTTGTACGTACAACCTATGCAGAGGTCCTTGACAGTATTGCTGATACCCTTGTATCTATCCAGGATAGATGGGGACCTACCGGGGTGCTCAACTATACCAGTGACGGATACGGGGGTGTAAAAAACCGGATCCAGTCCATTTTTTTCAACTGCATGGGTGGATATACCCGGTTTTCCGGCAGCCTGTGCTGGGCTGCGGGGATTGCGGCCCAGACCTTTGATTTCGGAGATGCCCGGGGACATCTGCCCGAAGATATGGCCAATTCCGATCTGGTTATTGTGTGGGGAAGAAATCCCAAAGCCACCAGCCTGCATTTCTACACCCTGCTCAAACAGGCTGAAAAAAATGATAACCAAATTGTTGTCATCGATCCCATTCAGTCAGACACTGCAAAGTCCCTTGGTACCCATCTGGCCGTGAAACCAGGTACTGATGCAGCCCTGGCACTGGCCATGGCCCATGTCATTGTCACGGAAAACCGGTATGACAGATCATTTGTGCAGGACCATGTCCTGGGATTTGACCGTTTCTCCAGGTATCTGAAAAGTTTTGAGCCGGAAACCGCTGCAATGATCACAGGCATATCTTCGGAAACCATCCGGGCGCTGGCCCGGGATTATGCCGCAGCCAGTGCCCCGGGTATCTGGATGGGGTATGGCCTGCAGCGGTATGCCAACGGCGGGAACACGGTGCGCTGTATTGATGCCCTGGCAGCTGTGTGCGGCCATGTGGGCAGGCCCGGCACCGGTGCCAATTACGCTGCCAGATCCCTGGCCCCGCTGCTGAACCAGCCGGAAAAAAACAGCCTGGCCCATGTCACGGCATCCCGGACCTTCCCGGCCCCCATGCTGGGGCATTTTCTGCAGACCGTGGATAATCCCCCCATTGCCGCCGCATTTGTGGCCGGGGGCAATCCGTTGAACCAGAGCCCGGATCTCCATGCTGCGGTCCGCGGTTTTCAGCGCATTCCATTCAAGGTGGTGTTTGACCATTTTATGACGGACACGGCCCGGTATGCGGATCTGGTGCTGCCGGCCGCCACCGTGTTCGAGCAGGAAGATATTTTTGCCACCTCCATGTATTCCCATGTACTCAATTATTCGCAGAAGGCGGTGGACCCGCCCGATACCCTGATGACGGAAACTGATTTTTACCTGGCCCTGGCAAAACACATGGGTATCAATACGATGGGGTTTTCCTCTTCCCGGGATTACCTGAGCCAGTGTGCGGCCCCGCTGCTGAAACGTCTGGGAAAAGATCCGGATACGGATCTGGATACCCTTGCAGGTGAATACCTGCGCATTCCCGGTCATGACATTCCCTGGGCAGACAAAATATTTGCCACACCATCACAGAAAATCGAGATTTTCAGCAGCAGGGCGGATGCTGCCGGGCAATCGCCGCTGCCTCTTTTCATAACCCCTACCCAGGGGGAGGATTGTTTTCCTTTGCGGCTGCTCACCTGCAAAACCCAGCGGTCCATGCATTCCCAGGGGTTTGTTTTTGAAGACAGGGAGCCCGCCGTGTCTGTGAACAGTAAAACAGCACAGCAACTTGGCGTCACTGAAATGGAAAAGGTGCGTATTTCCACCCGGCAGGGGGAGGTGACGGCACGGTTGATACTGGATGAGGCGGTGTGTGACAGCACCGCTTTCATGCACCAGGGGTGGTGGCACAAAAACGGTGCAGTGAATTTTCTCACCCATGCGGGTCTGTCGGACATGGGGGAACAGGCAGCGTTCTACGATACTTTCTGTACCCTGTCACCCCCGGAAGCCTAATCCACCCGGTGCCAGGTCTGGGTCCGGGAGATAAACAGAAAACTTCCCTTAACCTTGAGTTCATCGCCTTCAGCCCATACCTTGCATTTGTAAATCTTGCCTTTTTTGGGATCCAGAATGGTGCCGTCGGCATATGCATCATCCACCGGCTTCAGGCCCTGGATAATCTCCATGCCCAATGTCGGCTGGTCTTTTCTGGGGTCATCATCCGGGCACTTGTCGCAGGTGGGGTGGGGATCGGCATCCGGTTTCAAAAACAGCTCGATGATTTTGCCGTAATACTGTCCGTCTTTTTCAAAAATCTGGACAATGGATTTGGGTTCATTGGTTTCATCATCAATGGTTTTCCATTTTCCCACAATAGGAGCCTCTGCCAGAGCAGGTCCGATAGACACAAAACAACCGATAAACAATACCAGGCTGAGCAATAACAGTTTTTTCATACATTCCTCCGGAAGCAGGGGTTATTAATATCGTGATGAACGTTGTTATATCCTTTAGTCTTCTGTTTTTTTTCTGTCAAGGAAAAAGAATGGGAACTGGACATTTGCCATAAGCATGCCGGGTTTCGATCGCTCTGTGCAGCACGCTTTCCCAAGCCCCGCCCCTGGTGGTATCCTGTGCCCGGCCCGATACAGCTTATCCCGTCAGGGCATGGTGCAGCAGGGCTTCCAGTTTTTTCGCATCCATTTTTACCGGATTGGTATGGATATTGGCATCTGCCAGCGCTTTTTGTGCTATATCGGGAATATGCTGTTTTCTGATGCCAAGTTCCTTTAGATTGGCGGGCATGCCCATCTCTATCTTCAAATCGGTCACCCAGTTTACAAATGCCTCAAAACTATGGCCGGGCAGGTCCAGGTACCGGGCAGCCCGTGACATTTTGTTTTTTATGCTGGCGCGGTTGAGCATGAGCACATAGGGCAGCAGGGTGCCGATCACCCGTCCGTGGTGCACCTTGAACATGCCGCCGATGGCATGGGACACGGCATGGCCCGCCCCCAGTCCCTTATCAAAGGCAATGGCACCCATAATGGAAGCAGCCATGGTATAGGTGCGGGCCTTGATGTTTCTGCCGCTGTAAAATGCCGGGAGCAGCCCTTCTTTGATGTAAAAAATTCCCTGCATGGCCACCCCGTCCAGAACCGGATGAAACACCGGGCTGCTCAATGCCTCTATATTATGGGACAGCGCATCCATGCCCGTAGCCGCCGTGAGAAAGGGAATCAGCCGGCGGGTCAGCTCCGGATCGGCAATCACCACTTTGGGCATTAGTTCCGGATGAAAAATACTGATTTTCCGGCTGGATATGGTATCTTTGATCACGGCATTGGCATCCACTTCAGATCCGGTACCGGCAGTGGTGGGAACGGCAATAATGGGAATAAGTGCCTTGTGTATGAGCGCATGACAAGGTCTGCCCGAGGTGAACTCCCATATGCGTGACGGGCCGGCGGCCGCAGCAAGGCAGATGGCTTTGGCTGCATCAAGGGCACTGCCACCGCCGATGGCGATAATGCCGTCATGGTTTCCTTTTCTTAAGGCTTCCGCCCCTTTTTTGACTGTATCAAAATCAGGTTCGGAAAAAATATGTGAAAACACGGCGGTAAAAACACTTTCTTCCTTGTTCCGGCGGATAATGGATTTCACAAAGGGCAGTTTTGACACCCCGT
>JAZBPL010000182.1:0-2632 GCA_036351635.1 Desulfotignum sp. | reverse complement strand
GGCCCCGTTGAAAAGGGGCGGCACCTTGCCGGCCCGGGATGCGGTGTTTATGATGCTCCCGCCCTTTTGCGCCATCAGGGGCACAACCGCTTTTGAAACCCGGAACACCCCGTGAAGATTGACATCCACGGTTTTGATCCAGGCATCTTCATCATAGGTATGTACCCCGTTGGGGACACCGAAGGTGGCGCCGGCATTGTTGCACAAAACGTCAATGTATCCGAATTTTTTCTGGACATCTTTTACCATCTGCTCCACTGTTTGTGTGTCGGTGACATCCACATTCACCGCCAGGGTTTCCACACCGAATTCTGATGCCAGTTCATCAGCAATGGCAGCCATCTCTTCAAAGGTGCCGGTGTCCACATCTGCCTTGAAATCCCCGGCATTGCCGTAGTCGGCAATGATGACATGGGCACCCTGGGATGCCATTTTCCGGGCAATGGCATAGCCGATGCCGGATTTTTTGCCTGATCCGGTGACCAAAGCAATCCTGCCGTTCAAAGCGATTTTTTCATCCAGCGAGCTGATACCTGTCATTCTTCCCCCTTGCTGTGCCGCATCTGTTTTTCCATATATTTTCCGCTCTTTTACGTCCATATCCGCCTTTTTGAAGAACCGGGACAGTATTTCCCTGTCGAAAAATGGTTTTCTTTCGAACGTAATTCTAATAATGATTTATCTTTGGTGGAATGGCGGTGTCAAGGAAAATATATTGACAGATTTCAGATAATTTGGATATGGTTGCTTTTCTGACAAAAAATATTGTTTAAAGGCAGGGCCGAAACAGTGAAAAAAGCAGCGCCGGATCCACAGAACATCTCAAACCGAAGCCTTATTCTCCCTTACGGTGTCCCGTATTTTGCATATGTGGGCATTGCTGTTCTCACCCAGGACCGGGTGCCGGATGAGATACGGTATCTGTTAAAAATTATCATTGTGCCGCTGCTTTTGTGCTGGGCGTGGAAATGGTATGTTCCCCTTTCAGGGCCCTTAAAAAGGACAGGTTCTATAATTTACGGGATAATTTTCGGGCTGGCGGGTCTTGTGGTGTGGCTCTTGCTGCTGTGGCCTTTTGTGGAAACCGGGGGGGAACCCTGGTCAAAAACATCTTTTTTTCTCAGGATCGTGGCAGCATCTCTCATTGTGCCTGTTTTTGAAGAAGTGTTCATCCGGGGATATATTTTCCGGGTGGCACTGCAATGGGATGAGAACCGGCGGGCGCAGGGGGCGGGAAAGGCATTGGATACGGCACTGGACCATCGCCATATCAGAGATGTGGCACCCGGTGCCTGGAGTGTTGCCGCCATTGCCATATCCACCATTGCCTTTTCCGCCGGACACCTGGTGGTGGAATGGCCGGCCGCCATTGCCTACAGCCTTGTGATATCTGCCCTGTGGATCATCCGCAAAGACCTGTTGTCATGTGTGGTGGCCCACGGCATCACCAACCTGGGCCTTGCCCTGTATGTCTACTTTACCGGGCAATGGGGTTTCTGGTAAATCCGGAAAGTTCCTGGCGGATGATTGTCCCGGACCGGAAATGCAATACGCTTTACCCGGCACACATTTTTTACACAAATTTCTTACGGCTTAACATCAGCAGCACTTCCCGGGCAGCTTCCTCCGGGGTGATATGGGTGGTGTCGATGCGCAGTTCTGCATTTTCCGGGGTTTCATAGGGGTCATCCACACCGGTGAAACCTTTGATCAGACCGGCCCGGGCCTTTGCATACATCCCTTTTCTGTCCCGCTTTTCACATTCTGTGATGGGGGTGGACACGTGGATTTCAAAAAAACCACCGTACTGCTCGATATCCCTGCGGATCTCATCTCTGGTGCGCTGGTACGGGGCAATAGGGGCACAGATGGCAATGCCGCGGTTCTTGGTGATCTCCGAGGCCACAAATCCGATGCGCCGGACATTGATATCCCTGTGTTCCTTGGAAAAATTGAGTTCAGAAGACAGGTTCCGGCGGACAATATCCCCGTCCAGCAGTGACACCGGCCGGGTCCCCATCTCCAGAAACCTGGCATACAGCACCTTTGCTATGGTTGATTTGCCGGAACCGGAAAGACCGGTGAGAAAAATGGTGAATCCCTGGCGGGCCGGGCTGGGATAGGACCGGTCCAGCTCGGCAATGACCTCGGGAAAAGAGGCCCAGTCCGGTATGCGCTTGCCCCTGCGGATCCGGTCCCTGATATCCTTGCCGGTAAATGAGATGATTTCCTGGGATCCGTTCACCTGGCTGGCCAGGCAGAATTCATCGTCAAAGGGCAAGTAGACCATTTCCTCAAAAAATACCGGTTCGATGCCCAGCTCTTTTTTTGCTTCAGTGGCGAAGGCTGCAGCCTGGTCAGCGGGGTAGAACGGGTTGCCGCTGCTGTCTTCTCCTGGGCTGGCATGGTTGTGGCCGATGACAAAATGGGTGCACCCGAAATTTTTGCCGATGATCATGTGCAACAGGGCATCCCGGGGGCCGGCCATACGCATGGACAACGGCAGCAGGTTCAGCATGTGGGAATTGGGAGGATACTGGGTCCCCACCTTCTGGTAGCAGCGCATCCTTGTGTAATGGTCAAAATCTCCGGGACCGGGAATGCCGCTGACAGGCAGTAAAAGCAGGTTGGC
>JAZBPL010000181.1:0-5353 GCA_036351635.1 Desulfotignum sp. | reverse complement strand
GAACCGGTACAAGGATGGGTCATCAATGAGAACAACCTTTGCGGCAAAGTCTGACAGATGGGTGTAAAACGCCTGGCGCAGGGCATCACCGAATGCCTTCACCTGTGAAAAATCCAGGGTGTCATCCAAGGTAAACCAGGGCAGGTCTTCCATTTTTTTGTGCCAGATATCATCTGTCACCCATCCTTTTTTTTGGGCCCGATCATACAGCCCGGTGCCGGGAAACAGCACCAGCATGTAAAAAACAGCCCCCAGGGGCTGCAGGGCCATGAGCAGGTCAATGCTCTGGTTTATGGTATCCATGGTTTCACCGGGAGATCCGTAGATAAAATAGGCCCGGGGTACAATCCCATGGGCCGCTGTCCAGTGGAATGCCTGGACGGCAAGGTGGTTGGGAACCGGTTTGCCCAGGCGCTTTTTTATGGCATCGGATCCGGATTCCACACCAAAGCTGATCTGTATGCACCCGGCTTTGCGCATCCATGCCAGAAGTTCCGGATCCACATGGTCCACCCGGGAGATCGCATTCCAGGTGATGGGCAGATCTGCTGCAATCAGTTTTTGGCACAATGAGATCACCCGGTACCTGTCCATGGTAAAGGTGTCATCGGAAATATAGAAATGGGAAATGCCTTTGTTGGCAAGGGCCGTGATTTCCTGGGCAAACCAGTCGGCAGAGTGGCTCCGCACATGGCGGGTGCCCCAGAATTTGGGGGACCCGCAGAAGGTGCAGGCACCGGGGCATCCCCGGGACATGGCCAGGTGCTGGAACCCAAAATACCTGGATGGATGGGCCAGCTGGTCCAGATTACGGATCAAAGAAGGATTTCCCGTGTCTTTCAGGCCCGGGCCGTCCCGGAATACCAGCCCCGGTATCTGCCGGGCATCTGGTGCATCCTTTTGTGCCAGGGCTTTTACCAGGGCCAGGCAGGTTGTTTCCCCTTCTCCCTTGACAATGAAATCAACAGCAGGGCAGGCAGCCATGATATGGTCCGCCATAAATGTGGCACCTGGCCCGCCCATCATGACCCAGGTGCGGGGCGTAAGGTTTTTTGCCGTCCGGGCAAGGGACATGGCTGAAAACCGGGAGGCACTGGTCACGGAAAATCCGATGATATCGGGTTTTTCCTTTAGGAGGGTGGTGGTGAAGACCAATTCCGGATCTGTTATTTCAGCCTGTGCCAGGTTGAGAATGGCGGCTTTAAACCCGGCATCCAGTATCTGGGCAGCCAGGTAATAAAGCCCGATGGGCACCACCTGTGCATCAGAGTCTGTGACGCGCTGATCCAGGCATGCCGGGTTGACAAACAATATCTTCACAACACCGCCTTCATGGCAATCCAGGCCTGTGGGAAAAGCAGCAGGCCTTAGAAGGTTTTGAATACGAGCTCCTGGGCATCTCTTTTGGGTACATGGTGAACCTGGTGTTCATCCCTGAAATATTTGATGCTCCCGTCCGGACCCACCGGGTCAATGACCGCCTTTTCCGCAGGTTTGCCCAGGGCCACCACCAGCTTGACCTCCAGGTGGTCGGGGATATCCAGAAAGGTTTTGATTTTTTTGATGTTTATGGCCCCGAACATGCAGCCGGCAAGGCCTTTTGCCCGGGCGCCCAGCAAAATGGTCTGGGCTGCTATGCCGTGGTCGCACCAGAACTTGTCGGAAATGGTATGGTCCCCTAAGATAACAATGAAGGCGGATGGCTGTTCCGCCGGTTCCGGCCCGGGCCAGTCCGTAAGATAGGCAGCCCATCCCAGGCAGGAAAAGATATCCCTGTTTGTCTGTGCATCCGTTGAAAGGATGTATTTCAACGGCTGGTTGTTGGCGGCGGACGCGCAGTGCCGGGCCAGTTCCACCAGGTCTTTCAATTCATCCATGGTGATGCTGCAGGCATTGTCAAACCTGCGGCAGGAACGGTTTTCCTTTACCAGTGCGGTAAATGCTTCAAAGGTTGTCATGGCAGTATCATCCTTTTTTGCATGACACCCGGTCAAACCGGGGCATGTTGATGTCGATCCACTCCAGGATCTTGTCCATTTCATCGGCCACCTGTTTCAAGGCTTTGCCCCGGTGGCTCACCTGTGCTTTTTCTGCCATGCTTAGCTGGGCAAAGGTCTTGTCATATGCAGGAAAATAAAACAGCGGGTCATACCCGAACCCATTTTCACCGGCCGGCTTTCTTGTGATGATGCCATGGCAGGCGCCCTCGTATGTCAGGGCTGCCCCTGTGGGAACAGCAATGGAGATAACGCATGCAAATGATGCCTTCCGGTTTTCATAAGTATCCAGATCGGCCAGCAGCTTGGCCACGTTGTCAGCATCGCTGGCGTTTTTTCCCGCATACCGGGCGGAAAATACCCCGGGTGCGCCGTCAAGGGCCTCCACGCACAGGCCGGAGTCATCTGCCATGGCAGGATATCCCAGAACCCGTGCGGTAAATGAGGCTTTTTTATAGGCATTGTCGTCAAAGGTTTCACCGTCCTCAATGACTTCTGGAATGGGGCCGAAATCATTGAGGTTTTTGATGTCCAGGGGGAACCCCTTTAAGAGGTCCTGGATCTCCCGGGTTTTGCCTTTGTTGGTGCTGGCCAGTACCAGTATCTGTTTCAATGGTCTGCTCCTGTGTGTTTATGGGTCGTGTCAGGTATATCTCTAAAATTATAAGACCGGGCCGGGTCTTTGTAAAGACAGCCTTTTTTTGATTCTCTGTCATGCGGCATACATGAGGGTTTGTACCAAAAATTTTTGGCACCGGATCCTTAGATTTCGGCCATGAACTATAGATTGGATGACAGGGTCAGCGCATTTTTGTTGATGGCAGCCTGGATTTCCGGGTGAATAAAATCATGGTGCTGTTCCTCAAAGGCAAGGTATACCAGCATGGCATGGACAGGTTTTATCTGCATCTGTGACAGGGCAGGCAGATGGTCATTCAACGGTTTTGACAGGCCGGCCAGAAGGATGCGGATGCTCTGGACAGCTTCGTTTGCCGGCAGTGTCACCGGCACATGAAAGTGCGTGCCGATTTTTTTGTCCAGTAGCGGATCTGGCTGGCATGCGGCCAGCTGGGAGGCCAGGCGCAGAAAAATGCGGGGCCTGATTTTAAAGGCCGGTGCCCAGAAAAAAAGGGCCTGTTTTTCCCATTTCGGCTGCAGGGCCAGGGGGAGGTTGCCCAGCCGGACCAGATCTGCATAGGAGGACAGTGCAAAAGAGGAGATACTGGCAGAAATTTTCCAGAACGGGACCATGACATCAGTCTCATGGCCGGGGCGGGCACAGGCAAATCTGACCCGGGCCAGCTGCCCGTTCCGTGCTTTCCACAGGCTGTGGCAGTTTCGGCATACCATCACCAGAGAATCACGGCTGCCTTCCAGATCCCATCCGCATGATGGACACAGGCCCGGTACAAAAACGGTCTGCTTTTCCGGGCGGCACACCGGCAAAGACTGCAGATCAGGATCCGATTCCTTTACAGACCCGGTGGGGCGGTTCAGGAGGGCATCCACCAGGACCCCGTCTTTGACATAAAATGGGGAATAGATCAGGCTGCGGGTTTCACCGATGTCTTCGGTAAAACCGGAACCCGCTGGTTTCTGGATACGGGAACGGGAATGGTTTGTCCGGCCCAGGATGGTCTTTGGATCTGCCGGCCGGAAAAATCTGCCCCGGGTTTCCGGTGTGATCTGCTTCAGGGCCAGGGCCTGGGACCGGAATCCCAGAGAGATGGGCAGGGTAGAAAAAGATTCTTCCAGGGCAAGGGCGGACAGGTCCAGGAATTTGTGGGCCACCCCGTGTACATTACAGGTGTAGCGCACCCCTTTGAACCGCCAATAGGGGATATACACCAGTTCGTCATCATCAGGCGCCCCCGGATCTGTCCGTGCATCTGGGGATCGGCAAAACATGTACCGGGGAAACCCCTGCTGGCAGATGCATGATTTTACCCGGCAGTATTCACACACAAAAAACAGGGTGTCTTCATCCAGGACAATGGGAGCCCCGCACTGGGGGCATTGATGGGAAATTCTGAAGCTAATGTTTTTCTCCGCACTGGTTACAGAAGACAGCTTCCTGCAGATTTTCAGCCCCGCAATGGGCACAGAAGCGTGATGCAGGCTTCTTTTCCACTTTACTGCCGCATCTGGGGCAGAACCGGGCCCCGGGGGTCAGGTTTTTGCTGCACTGGCCACATTTTTCAAATATTACCTGCTGGTGTCCGCAGGCAGGGCAGAAATTGGCATCTTCAGGAACAGGATTGCGGCATTCCGGGCATGCTGCGGTTGCAGTTGAAACCGGTTTCCGGTTTTCCCGGGGGTGCAGCTGATGTGCAAACATGCCGGGCAGCATCACCCCCAGCCCCATTCCCATGCCGGCCTGGGCCCCGCCGGCAGCAGTGCCGTCCGGGTTGTCGGCAATTTTTTCCATGGCCATGGCGGTTTTCATCTGCATGAGCTTGTTCATGTCGTCAAACACACCCAGGCGGCTTTTGTCGTCAATGGCTTTCTGGACTTCGGGGGGCGGTGTGATGGCATTGATAAACAGCTGGGTCAGGTGCAGACCGAACCGGGAAAAATCTTCCTGAAGGCGCCGGGTCATGCCCCCTGCCAGTTCATCGTACCGGGCAGGCAGGTCAAAAATGGTGGCGATTTCTTCTCCGATATAGTCATTAAACCGGGAGACCACCACCTGGTTGAGATATTCTGCCACCTCACTGGTATTGTATATGCCCTGGGTGCCCACCAGGCGGTTGACAAACAGTACCGGCTGGACAATCTTGACATTGAACACACCAAATGCCCGGAGCCTTACCAGGCCCAGTTCCGTATCTTTGAACGCCACCGGGTCCCTGGTGCCCCACTTGAAATTGGTAAAGGTTTTCAGGCTGGTGAAATAGACTTCAGCCCGCAGGGGGCTGTTAAACCCCCAGGGAAGGCTCAGAACCTTTGTAAGAATGGGGATGTTGGCGGTTTTCAGTGTATGGCGGCCCGGGCCGAATGCCCCCACTGCCTTGCCGTTGTAGAAAAAAACAGCTGCCTGGCTTTCCCTGACCACCAGCTGTGCCCCATACTTGATCTCTGCCGATCCTTTTTCCGGCAGCCGGTGGACCAGTTCCTGTCCGGTTTCGTCAAACCACTCCAGCAGTTCGAGAAAAACAAGGTTGTTGGTTCCCATAAAAAATCCCCCCTCTATCCGATCAAAACGCAGTGCAATGAACATCCTTTCCCAAGCTGATGTCTGGCCTGTAATATTATCAAGCTGAAACCGCCTGATATATAACTGGTCGATATTTAGGGAGCGGAATAGTTTTTCCCTCTGCTCTTGCTGCCGCTATCCACAAATCCCTGGCCTTCTG
>JAZBPL010000180.1:0-12884 GCA_036351635.1 Desulfotignum sp. | reverse complement strand
TTCAGGGGCTATTGTCCCAGGATATTTCACCGGCCCATAGGGTGATATCCTGAAATGACACAATGGAAGACCGTTAAAAGGATTTCACATGGAAAATCATAAATGCTTCCTGGTGGTACTGCTGCTCATGGTCATGGCTGTTACCACGCCTGGTGTCCGGGCAGATGACAGTCTGGTGAATGATACCGGTTCCCTGTATCCTATTCTTATTGTGCAGTCTGAGATGGCGGACCCATCCCAGGGACAGCCGCAGCAGACACCTGCCCCCATGGGCCAGTCCCGGAAGGGCGGCATCCCCATGGGCCAGACCGGAGAAAAAAACATTCCCGTGGGGCAGACTGCTGATGACAGCCCTTCAGATGATGCCGGCATCGGTGCGGATATTTTCGGCCGGCGGGGGGGGCGGCTGCATCCCTTTGTGAGTTTCCAGGTCCTGCACACGGACAATGTGTTTGCCACCGATCAAAATACAGAAAAAGACTGGGTCACCACCATCGCTCCGGGCATCTGGGTGGCACTGCCGGCCAACCGGGAAAAGCTGCTGGATATCGATACCCACCTCACCTCTCCCGGCGGCCTGAAGGTGGGCCGCATCAAGCCGGAAGCCACCCGGCGCTACCAGCTCTATGCGTTGTATTCCCCTGAACTGATCATGTATGCGAACAATTCTCAGCACGATCACGTCAACCATACGGCAGAAGGCCTGTTTCAGTACAATTTCAATTCCGGTCTGTCTTTTGATGTCATCGACCTGTTCCATGACAGAGAAGAGATTGCCGGCAACGGGATAGTGGATGAACTGTTCCGGCACCAGGACAATCTGTTTGATTTTATCACCACCTATGAGAGTGATTCCAACAAGTTCAAGGTGCAGTTCAATTATGCCAATTATGATATCAATTATAAAGATGATATTGTCGAATACCGGAACAGAAATGACAACTCCCTGGGCCTGACCCTTTTTTACAAGTTCAAGCCCAAGACCTCGCTTCTGGCGGGTATCCGGTATTCCGACATCGCCTTTGACACCGGCACCATAAACGACAGTGAGGAAATCGGGTATTACGGCGGTATTTCCTGGGAGGTCACGGCACGTTCCCGGGGCACGTTCCGGCTGGGATACCTGGAAAAAGACTTTGATGATGACAGGGTTGAAGACCAGGACGGGTTCAGCGTGGAGCTGCAGACCCAGCACAATTTTACCGCCAAACGGGCCCTGAATGTCATGGGGTACCGCAAATTTAATGAATCCGACCTGGCCGGGGCATCCAGCTATCTGTCCACCGGCATCGATCTGGCCCTGCTGCAGCGGTTCAATGAAAAATGGTCTGGAACCCTGAATTTTTTATATGAAGAAAATGAATACAACGGCATCGATCGGGATGACACGCTGATCAGTTTTGGTCCGGCCATCCGGTTTGAACCCAGAAGATGGCTGTTTTTTGATCTGGGATACAGCTATTCCAAAAACGATTCAAACATAGATTTTTTTGATTATGAAATTAACCAGTTCTTTTTCCGGGCCACCGCATCATTGTAAATATCTGATGCACAAGTTTTTTGTCAGTTTTTGCATGGTGCTGGTGTGCTGTTTTTTAGCCTCTGCCGCCTTTTGCCAGGAATATATTGTGGGAGAAGGGGATGTCCTGGAACTGAAAGTGTATGAAAACCCGGACCTGTCCACCACGGTGCGGGTGAGTGCCGGCGACACCATCCGGGTGCCCCTGCTCGGAGAAATCTCTGTGGAAAACCTCACCGTTTCCCAGGTGGCGGCAAAGATCGAATCCCTGTTTGCAGACGGATACCTGGTCAGTCCCCAGGTGGATGTGTTCATCACGGAACACAGGAGCAAAAAAGCCCTTATCCTGGGCCAGATCAAAAGCCCGGGGCAGTATGAGCTCCGGGGCAGGGTCACGTTTCTGGAATTTATTTCAAAAGCCGGGGGCCTGACAGAGGAAGCCGGCAGCACTGCCACCATCAAGCGGACAAACGGCAGCGGCGCAAAAAGTGACCAGATTGTGCTGGATCTGGAAAAGCTGATAAAAAAAGGGGATGCTGCATTGAACGTGGTGATTCAGGACAATGACACGGTGTATATCTCAAAGGCGGACATTTATTATGTGTCCGGTGAGGTCAAAAAACCGGATGCCTATAAATTTGAACCCAACCTGAGCGTTATCAAGGCCATTACCAAAGCAGGGGGGTTTACCAACATCGCATCCAAGGGCAAGGTGCGGATTATCCGCAAGGTCAACGGTGAAAAAACCGTTTATGAAAACGTCAACATGGATGAACCCGTGCTTGCCGACGATGTCATCGTGGTTCCGGAAAGCTTCTTCTGATGATACAGGAAAAAGAGATTCATTTACGGGATTACCTGCGGGTCGTCAACAAACGCAAATGGTCCATTGTCACTTTTTTTATCCTCACCGTGCTTACGGTGGTCATTGCCACCTTCACAAAGACGCCTTTGTATCAGGCTTCCACCAAGGTCATGATCGAGCGCAATACCGCCGGGGCCTTGACAAGCACCTACTCCTACACCCCCTATGATCCGGAGTTCATTGAAACCCAAAACCAGCTGATCATGAGTGCCTCTGTGGTGAAAAAAGCGGTGGATGCACTGGGGCCGGAAAAAATGTATGATGTGGTTTTTGCAGGACAGACAGAAAAACCATCCTGGTTTTCCGGGATGGGGGCCTGGTTCAGGGAACAATATGCCGGGTTCCGGTCCATGATCGGCATCGATGCCATGCTGTCGGAAGGCGGCAATGTTGTTGAAAAATCCATTTCAGATGACCGGGAAGCCGTGCCGCTGACCAAAGCCGAGATACTTGAAATTGTTATTAAAAAAAATATTTCCGTCACACCGGTGGAAAATTCCCGGATCCTCCGGATCGGGTTCATGTCGGAAAATCCGGCTGTGGCCATGAATGTGGCCAATGCCCTTTCCCGGGCCTATATTGACGAACTGATCGATATGCAGATGTCGGTCTCCGGCTACAGCATCGGGTGGATGACCCAGAAAGCCGAAGTCCAGCGCAAAAAACTGGAGGAGTCGGAACGAAAACTGCACCAGTATAAAAAAGAGCATGATATCGTCACCATTGAAGACCGTGTCACAGTGCTGCCGGAGCGGCTGTCCGATCTGTCCCGCAAGCTTACGGCTGCTGAAAACACCCGCAAGGAACTGGCAGCTGTCTACAGCCAGGTGCGCAATGTCAAAAAAGAAAAACTGGAAACCATTCCGGTCATAGCGGAAAATGCATCTGTGGAGTTCATCAACCAGAAGATCCTGGATGCCGAACAGAAACTGGCTGATTTGTCCAAAAAATACGGTCCCAAGCATCCTAAGATGATATCGGCGAACAACGAGCTCAAGGGGTTAAAAGACAGCAAATACGAAGAACTGGAAAAGGTGGTCCAGACCATCCGCAATGAGTATCAGCTGGCCCAGTCCCATGAACGGGACCTGAAAGCGGCCCTGGAGGCCACCCGTTTCGAGGCGGAGCAGCTGGGGGAAAAATCGATCCAGCTGGGCATGCTCCAGCGCAATGTGGATACCAACCGGTACCTGTACGATGCCCTGGTGAAAAAAATGAAGGAACGGGATATCACGGAAAGAAACCAGTCGGTGAATGTCTGGGTGATCGAAGAGGCAAAACTGCCTGTAAAACCGGCCAAACCCAATAAAAAGCGCAATATCCTGCTGGGGATTATCCTGGGTCTGTTCGGCGGCATCGGCCTGGCCTTCTTTTTTGAATACCTGGACAACACCATCAAAACCCCGGAAGATGTGGAGGAAAAATTTGATATTCCCGTCATCTCCACGATCGACCTGATCAAAGGCAAAAATCTGAGCCTGGCACAGAATATGATGGCGGATGCCTCCTCATTGATGGCGGAAAGCTTTAAAGGCATGCGCACGGCTGTGTTTTTGTCGGCTGCAGATACCCCGCCCAAAAGCCTGCTCATCACCAGTGTGACACCGGGGGAGGGAAAATCATCCGTGACTGCCTGCCTGGCCATTTCCATTGCCCAGGCAGGCAAAAAGGTGCTGCTGATAGATGCGGATATGCGCCGTCCCACCCAGCACAAACAGTTTTCCTTAGACAACACAGCCGGTTTGAGCACGTTTCTGGCCGGGATGTCGGATCTGGAGACATCCATTCAGCACAACATCCTGGAGAATATGGATGTCATGCCCTCCGGTCCTGTGCCCCCCAACCCGTCGGAACTGCTGATATCGAAAAACCTGTCAAAGATGCTTTCAGATGCTGTCGAAACATATGACATGGTCCTGGTGGACACCCCGCCCCTGGCCAGTGTGACAGACCCGGTGATTTTGAGCAAACAGGTGGAAGGGGTGATCCTGGTCACCTGGGCCGGCAAGACCACCCATGAGATGCTGGGCAAGGGCGTAAAACAGCTCAGGGAGGTGGATGCCCCCCTGACCGGCGTGGTGTTGAACTATTTTAACGCCAGAAAGAGCGGGTATTATTATAATTACGGGGATTACTACTACGCATCCACCTCTGAGACATCCTGAATACCATGTCTTTTAAGCTGTCAAAACGGCTGTTTTTTTTTCTGCCGGTGTTTGCCCCCCTGGCATTCGGCACCACGGAAGCCTGGTCCTATGCGGTGATGGAGATACTTACGGCCGTGGCTGTGCTGGGGTATTTTGTTCATGTATTCCGGCATGATGACGGTCTGTACCAGGTACCCGGCATTGTGCCGCTTCTGATATTTCTGGGGTATATCCTGTTCCAGGCGGTACCGCTTCCTGCACCGGTGGTGGCGGTTTTATCTCCCAGAGCCTTTGAGATCCATACAACCACCCGGGCCGTAACCGATACCGCCGCTTTTATGACACTCAGTCTTCACCCCGGATCAACAGTGGCTGAATTTTTCCGGTACACCACCTATGTGCTGTTTTATGTTCTCACGGTGCAGCTGCTTTGCCGAAAAAACCTGCTGCGGACCACCGTGTTTGTTGTTGCGGTTTTCGGGGGGCTTCTGGCGTTTTCCTCTATTCTGCAGTTTTACCTGACAACCGACATGGCGTTGTGGTTCCGCCATGCCCCCGACAACAGCATTGTGGTGGGCCCCTATGTCAACCACAACCATTATGCCGGTCTGATGGAGATGATGTTTCCCATGGTGCTGGGATTGTTTCTGTTTTACCGGCCCCGGATCCACAACACCTCCCTGATAAAGGGCATTGCGGAAATTTTCAGCCAGGAAAAAGCCAATATCCATATTCTCATCGGCACATCCGCCCTGCTCATTGTGGTGTCCATTTTTGTGAGCCTTTCCCGGGGGGCCATGATCAGTACCGTGGTATCCCTGCTGGTGTTCACCGGTTTGCTGCTCCAGCGCAGAATCAGCCGGGGCAATACCTTGCTGATCATGGGCATGATCATACTCGCCGCCCTGAGCATCGGGTGGTTCGGCTGGGAACAGATTCTGGAGCGGTTTGCCCGGTTGAAAAATGCCCATGGCATCATTTATGAGTCCCGGCTGGATTTCTGGAAAGATACCTGGGGCATGATCCAGGATTTTGCTTTTACCGGATCAGGCATGGGCGCCTTTTCCCATGTCTATCCATTGTACCGCACCATCATCAGTGACCGATTTTTGACCCATGCCCACAATGATTATCTGGAACTGCTTGCAGAAGGCGGGGTTATCGGTTTTTTTCTGGCAGCCCTGTTCCTGGCGGTGGTGTTTTATAAAACATATGCGGTTTTCACACAGCGGCGGGATGCATTTTCCATCTATCTGTATATCGGCAGTCTGTCAGCCCTGGTGGCCATACTGGTGCACAGTGTTACCGATTTTAATCTGCATATCGGTGCCAACGGCCTGTGGTTCTTTTTTACGGCAGGCATACTGGTGGCATCCGCCCATACCAGCCAGAGGAAAGCCGGCAGGGAAACACGGCTTCCCTTGGTGCAGGCCGGGGCAGTAAAACCAGTCCTGGCGGGGGGGCTGTGTGTCATCCTCCTGGCTGTGTCGGCATTCAACCTGTCACATCTTGCGGGCCGCTTTTATTACAGCACCATTAAAAATTATCCCGTAACCCGGGACACTTCGGCTGCAACCTTTGAAAAAATTGATAAAATAGCCCGTTTAGCCGCACGGTTTGATCTGTTTCATGCAGGGGCCCGGTTCACATCTGCAGATATCGCCTGGTTTCAAGGGGATGAAAAACGTGCGGAAAAACTGTTTGCGGCAGCCCTGTACCGTGACCCCCTGAATTCGCTGTACCTGGGGCGGTTTGCCAATTTTCTTGCCCGGCAGGACCAGAAACAAAGGGCAGCACTGGGGTTTGAAAAAAGCATGGTCTATGACAGGACCCGGGCAGATTTTACCTTTCAGTATGCCACCTGGCTTCTGGCCGGAGAAAACAGGGAAAAAGGGCTGCAGTATATGCGCAGGACACTGGAACTGGATGAGACATTCATGGACCGTGTGCTCACCGCCATGATCGTTGCAGGGGTGGACCGGGCAGATATTGCACAGGCTATCCCTGACATGCCCGGCCCTGCCATTGCCTTTGCCGGTTTTCTGTTTGAAACAGGGGAGGTTGAAGCTGCCATAGCAAGGTATCTGCAATGCCTTGATCTGATCGAAGCCGTGCCTGTGTCTGTTGTGCATGACCCGGAAAAGCAGGCCCGTCAGAAAAGATCCTGGTATTACCAGATTTACCGGTTTTTTCACAAACACAATGATATGAGAAATGCCATCCAGGTCATGGAAAGGGCGGAAAAAGAACTGCCAAAGGATGCCGGCATCAAGGTAACCCTGGGGGATCTCTACTATGGCCAGGGCATATTATACAAAGCCCTGGACAAATACAATTATGCCCTGTTGCTGTCTCCCAACCACCCAAGAGCACGCATGATGATACAGAAAATCAATCAGTAGCAAGCCTGACCCCGCTATGTTGATTCCGCTATGTTCCATCAGTCCGTAATGTGGGTTTCCGAGTACTGGGCCAGTACTTCATGCAGGTGCTGGGGCGGGGAGATGATAAAGTAATTTTCCACCACCACATGGCCGATTTCATGGGCAACCACCCGCAGCCGGGCGTTGTCTGCCGAAAAAAATACCTGGTTTTCCGCAGGTGCGTAAAACGCGATATAGTTTACATCCACCTGGTATAGTTTTTTAAAATCCTGCTGCACATGTCCCGGGTCCGGATGGATGACAATGGAGAACTGCAGGTTCGGGGGAAACATGTCCAGCACCGCCATGGTTTTTTCCACAATAAAATTGATTTTTGCCGCCACTTCGTCTTCAAGCGTTTCCTGGCCGGTTTTCGGGACCTGTGATGACAGCCGTCCCATATAAAGGGAGCGGTTGAATTTTTTCAGTGCTGCCTGGTCATTGTAGATAATGGCGGCATACCGTGATGAAATTTCATATGCCAGGGCGTTTTTCTGGGGGAAAAACAGCATTCCCCAAAGCATAGCCATGGTCATTCCCATGGTTATGGCTATGCGGCCGATGCTGCGCATATCGGAAGTATTTATTCCTCTGCTCTGGGAATGGTATATGCCTGTACCATTGCCTGGATGGTCTGGCTGCTTTTTTGTATCTCATCAAGCAGGGCCCGGGCCTCTGCAATTTCCAGGGTCTTGTCCATATCAGGTGATGTTTCCAATACGTGCTGCAGGGTCCGGGAGTATACAGCGATTTTTTCATTGTACCTTTGCATGTCTGTTAAATTATTACCCAGCATGTGATTAAAGTTGTTCAGTTTTTTTGCCAGGGTCTTGCCCTGGTCTTTTTTGCGTAAAAACAGTTTATCAGACAGGTCTTTGCTGAGCATGGCATCCAGGGTTCTTTCGAATCTGAAAAACGGGCCTGCCAGCCTGTGGGTCAACATCAAGGTAACAAACACCACAATTATTCCCCCCAGCACGATAAACACCCACTGGGTGCTCAGAATTTTTTTAAACAGGATGCCCGGGGTCACCCCCAGCTGCAGGTGGTAATTGTCATAGGTAATGGAAAGGGTGTTGGCAGAAAAAAAACTGAAAATCCCGATGAAAAGGATACTTCCCAGGGCAGCAAGAACAAAGTAATGAAAAATATACCGCCCCTGAAATTCTTTTTTTATGAAATAGTTTCTGCGCTTGTAATGGCTATGGCTGCTCATTCTTTCCTCCAGATATCTGCGGACTGCCGTATGTTGCGGGTCCATTCATCCAAAAGCTGCTCTTTTTTCATGTTCTGCAGAAACCGCTGTATCTGCCGGGCATCAAACGTTTCCTTTTGAAGGGTATCATTGCTTTTGACCGGTTTTTTGTCATCCAGCCTGTATATGACAACCCCCTGCATGCCCATGTCTTTGGGCTGTGATACCGCCCCTTTTTCAAGGGAGAGTACAGTGAATTTAAGGTCATCGGGCAATGCGGTAAAATCAGCTGTAATCTTTTGTACTGTTCCGCTGGTTTTTTCCAAAGCATCTTTCATGCCGGGATAGATGAATTTTGTCAAAAACAGAGTGTACCCGGTCCATTTCCGGTATTTTTCGATCTCATTTTCTGTCACATTCACTGTGAGAGCGTCCATTTTGCGGTCCAGTAATATCTTGATCAAAGACTGTTCATAAAAATTTTCTACAGCCTCCCTGAAGGATTCTTCTTTGTGGATATCCATTCTTATGGCTTCCTGGATCATCAGCTGCTGGTCAATGACCGATTCAATAAACTGCTCGCGGGTCATATAATCCGGTTTTCTGCGGGTCATTTTTTCAAATTCTGTTTTGGAAATGATCCGGTCATTGACGGAAATGAAGGGCTCAGATATGTCTATGCGGGTATCATCAACCAGGCCATAAACAGCCAGGCCGGAAAACACAAGCATGATAAGGGCAATGTAATAAAAGTATTTCATCAAGGGGTCCTTTGCCTTAGAATTAATCGTCCACAATCAGTCGGCCGGTGTTTCTTTCCACCTGGATGCAGCGGTCATCATAGAGTCTTTGCATCTGGTAGTCTTTGGTATTTGTGATTTCCAGGTCGGGCAGGTGGTTGTCTTTGAGCCACTTCCTGATGATGGGAATCTGTTCCGGATCTCCTGCCCTGGCGGTAAATATCTTGACCCGGATTCCGTTGTTCAGCATTTTTTTCACCAGCGCCAGCATGGCAGGTACCGGTTCTCCAATGCGGTCCATACCAGCGGACAGGTTGTCACAGGCCAGTGTTCCGTCAAGATCAACGCCTGTCCATATTTTCGGCATCACCACATCCGTTCCGTCAACAGGCCTGGTTTGGGTATGGTTTTCAGGGTCTGCAGCAGGGATTGTATATTCTTTGTCAATCTCCTGCCTTGCCTTTTGAAAATAATTTTTTATGCGTTCAAACATAGGGATCACCATTCGAAAATAGTACGGATTCCCCTTGTAAAAGTCAAGAAAACCCCTGCTGAATATGTCTGAAACCCGACAGGATATATTTTTCATTGAACTGAGACAGTGATTTCAGGTAATATACTGTAAAAGGGCAGACAGAAAAAGAGAACACAGAGAACAGAAATCTTTAAACATTGGTCAAGATTGACTACCATGCATCTGTTTGCCCGGTTTGCATATAAACATCCAACAGGAGGCGTACCTTGAAAAAAATCTTATGGTTTGTACTGGCTGCCATGCTCTTCTGCGCAACTGCAGGGGGACAGACTGAAAAGGTGTCCGATGAAGCAGTGGAAAAAGATCTTTTCGAGACAGGCGTCCTTCAGTTCAAACAAGGGGAATACCAGCAGGCGGTTGATACATTTACTGATCTTATCAAGTTGTTTCCGCAGAATGCAGATGCCTTTAAAAACAGGGGTGTCGCCCATATGAAACTGGAAAAATTCGATGATGCCATAGCGGATTTTGAATCTGCAAAAAAGATTTCTCCTACCCTCAAGGGGGTTTACAGTAACCTTGGGGTTATATGGTATTACAGGGAAAATTATGAAAAAGCCATTGAAAACTATAACAGCGAAATTGAGATCACCCCTGACAATGCAGTGGCATATTTTAACCGGGCCCTGTGCATGACCAAGCTGGGTGAGACAGAAAATGCCATTTCCGACCTGACAGCTGCCATCTCGATTTCTCCGGATTTTTACTGGGCCATCTGTTACAAGGCAGACCTGCTTGCCCACACCGGACGTGTGGAAGAAGCCATTGCATTGTATGAAACGGCCATAGAAAAAGACCGCGAAAACACCTATGCCATTGAAAAGCTGGCCCGGCTTCAGGATACTGCCACAGATGCTGCCGGTGAAGGGGCTTTGGCAGCATCTGCCCAGGGTGCAGACCAGCTTGAAGCCAGCCGCCATGCAGGGGATGAAAATACTGAGGCCGGCTCTGATACACCCCTGTATACCCTTCAGGCAGGGGCATTCCTGAATCAGGAGAATGCCCAGCATTTAAAAGAAAAATTGATTGAAAATGGGTTTGATGCAAAAATACTGGTTCTGACGGATAAAAAGCAGCGCTCCTGGTACCTGGTGCGGTCCAATCAATATAGCTCTCAAGACGATGCGCGAAAAGACACCGCAGCAATCCAGAACCTGACCGGCACAGCCCCTGTCATTCGTCCGGAAGGTGCCTGGTAACTGACTGCCTGGTATTTTCTTCGGGCCGGAAACCGGCTTGTCCATATTTTTTTTATATGAAAGCTGTCCAGTACTCAATTATCAGCTTCCAGTAAATAATTGCAAATTTTTCCCTGCTGGTTACTAAGAGCTAATCGATAACGGCTAATCGCTAACAGCGGATGGCTTTCATGTTTCATTGTGCCTGTCAGGGCATGGCCGTTATTACCGGTCATCCTGTATCAGGGAAATTTCCACCCGGCGGTTTTCCCGGCGGCTGTCCGGGTCGGTATTCGGGGCAACCGGCTGGTAAGGACCAAAGCCTTCCACTGAAATCAGGGCAGGATTTACATCCCGTGCCATGAGAAATTTGGCCACACCCAAAGCCCTTGCCACTGACAGTTCCCAGTTGGAGGGATACCTGGGGGTGTGAATCGGGGTGCTGTCTGTATGGCCGGATACCACGATACGAAATCCCTGTTCCCTGGACAGGGCATCAGCAATTTTTGTCAGCGGTCCTTTAATATGTTCCAACAGCTCGGCCCGTCCTGTGGGAAAACTGATGTTTTCGCCTATGACCAGTTTGATGCGGTCCCGGGTCATCCTGATTTCATAATCAGAAACAGAAGTGCCGGTCATGGCCAGGTGCAGCGCTTTTTCAAGGGCGGAAAACCCCGGTTTTTCCTGGGTTTTGTCCCTTTCATGAGAAGCTGTGTTGTGTGCAGGTCTGATCTCTTTTCGTGGTTGGGTGTGATTCTGGAAAACCGGCTTGCTGAAAAGTTTTGCAACCTGTTCCTGTGTTTTTGTGATATTTTTGGGGGGAGCCGGGACTGCATAGAGCATGATAAAAAAAATTAAAATCAGGGTCATGAGATCCAGCATACTCCAGAGACTGGTGTCCTCCGGTTCAAAAGCGTTTAAAAACTGGCTTCGCTGCAGGCGCAGACGCTTTCTTTCAGAGATTTCCAGTTCTGTTCTTAAATTACTGACAATGGTATCAGATCGCATGGGAAATCACCTGATAAATTCTTTTTTCAAAGACAGTTTCAGGGCAGGCAATTTTTTTGGTTCCTTTTGTATTTCAAGGGCAGCACCGTCACTGGCATTGTCATCTTGAAAAAACTCACCGATGCAATACCGCAGGCGGTACCTGATGAGTTTGGAATTGACATTCTCGGAAATGTCCAGGATACCTTCAATGATAAGCGCCAGTTCAATGGAATCCTGCCGGGTTTGTTCCGTGATTTTTTTGGACATGGGCAGGGCCAGCACATTGGCATACAGCAGGCCGTAAAAGGTGGTGAGCAGGGCCATGGCCACCCCTTTGCCGATCATTTCCGGGGACCCCATGTGGTGGAGGACATTGATCAGGCCGATGATGGTGCCCACGAACCCGAATACCGGCATGAGCTTCACCATGGTATTGACCAGTTCCGCCTGGGAACGGCGGGCCGAAAGAAAGCTGTCATACCGACGCTCCAGCGTCTTGAAAATGGTATACCGGTCATATCCGTCCACCACCATTTCAACCCCCATTTTCAAAAAATCATTGTCAAGATTTCTGGATTCAGCATCCAGGGCCATGGCACCTTTGGACCGTTTGATCCTGGACAGATTTTCAATTTCATCAATAATCTGGCTGTAATCTTTTTGGTCTTTGGAAAAAGCCCTGCAGATGCTCTCAAAAAGCGCTGCAAACAGAGATGGGGGATAGGAAATAATACAGCAGGTCAGTGTGCCGGTTAACACAATCAGATTGCTTTTTATGTTGGCGGAAATCGAGGACAGATCTGTGACCGTTCCGGATAATATGGCAAATACCAGGATGCCGGAAACCGGCAAAATTTTTTGAAGCATGGGGCTCTCCTTATTGTACGCGCATTAACCGCAGCAGGGTATTATGGTTTGCTCTTCAGGAAAACATATAGCAGGATACATGCCAAAAAGCAGCTGATGATGAAAAGGTATAAAAATAAAAGAGTTATATGATAAATGGAAAAAAGTATGATGTGCCGGTTCCAAAAAAGGGAAATATTTTCCCGGGAAAAAAAGACCTGTTCTGCCGCATATGCATGTTAGAGCCGGATAAATGCAGCACCTGTGTGTAAACCAAAAATACCCGGTTACAAAGAAAAAAGATATGGGGGAAAGGATTATGGTGCGGCTGAGGTCAGGCCCTTGGCAATGGCATATTTTGTCAGGCCGGCAATGGTATGGATGCCCAGCTTGTTTTTGATGTTTTTCCGGTGGACATCAATGGTCTTGCTGCTCAGGCACAGTTT
>JAZBPL010000179.1:0-4359 GCA_036351635.1 Desulfotignum sp. | reverse complement strand
TTAGGCCGGGAACAGGAATCCCCTTCTCTTTAGGGAGGGGAGGATGTCAAGGATACTGACAGCCGTTACGGTCACTGCGGTATCAAAACAGCGAGGGCCTGGCAACCGAATGCCGGAGCAAACCGTGCCATATTATCTGAATCAACAATCCCATCGGCAGTCACATCCGGGCCGGGATTCGATGAACCACAAGAGGCCCATTAGACAACTTTTCCCTTTAAGAACGGCACATAGGCCTTGTCAACTTCCAGGATATGGTGCCGCAGCCAGCTGGTGAGAAATTCCATCAATTCCATGGACAGGCCGGCTTTTCCCTGGTCGAACTGTGTTTTAAAGGCAGTGACTTTTTCCACCAGTTCCTTGTGGATTTTTTCGTGGGCTGCACGGTCCGGGTATGCATGGGCGGCAAACAGGTCCTCTTCATGGGCAAAATGGGACACGGTGTAGTCCGCCAGTTCCGCCAGGATACGACCGGATTCTTTGGCGCCGGTTCTGGATTTCAGTGCCCGGTGCAGGTGATTGATCATGCGCACAAGTTCCCTGTGCTGCGCGTCAATGCTGGCAATGCCCAGCTTGAAATCATCTCCCCAGGGCATGAGATCCTGTATTTCATCCTTGTTTTGGGATGTGTTTCCGCCGGGATCTGCATCCCGGGCCGACACCTTGAACACCCCGATCATATTTCTGAGTTTGGCTGACAGGTCTGACAGGTCCTGGGCATTTGTCCGCATGCGATCGCTGCGATGGGCCATCTCATCAGACACCTTGTGCACCTGGGAGATATCAGCGGCAATTTCCGAGGACACCTGGGAACTCTGGGCCACATTTTCGTTGACCTCCCCTATGCCGGCAGCCGCCTGTTCAATATTTTCCGCCACATCGGCTGCAGAAACCGACTGTTCTTCAATGGCGGCGGCAATGGCGGCCACAATATCGGAAACCTCTGCGATTACGGTGGTGATGGCATCCACATCCTGGACTGTTGCCCGGGTGGAATCCTGGATCCCCTGGATTTTTCTTTGAATATCCAGTGTGGCATCAGCGGTCTGGGCTGCCAGGCCCTTGATTTCCCCGGCCACCACAGCAAATCCTTTGCCTGCTTCCCCGGCCCGGGCAGCCTCGATGGTGGCATTCAGTGCCAGCAGGTTGGTCTGGGCTGCGATATCTGTGATGGTTTCTGTGACCTGGTTTATGTCCCTGGCAGATATGCCCAGCTGCTCCACCCGGCGGGAAGCTGCTTTTACCGTACCTTCGGCTTTTTCAGACACGGTTCTGGCCTTGTCGCAGTTTTGGGCCACCTCCGCTATGGTCTGTTTCATCTGGCCGGCTGCCCGGGCAACACTTTCAAGATTGGTGGCAGCCTGTTCACTGGCAGCTGCCACGGAATTCATGGATGTACTCATCTCTTCGGCTGCCGTGGCCACGGAATTGGAACGTCCGGATAATTCATTGGAGTCTTTTGTGATCTGTTCCGCCGTCACCAGCAGTTCCCCTGAGGAGGCGGTCACGGTTTCCGAGTTGGCGCTGATATCCACGACAATGTTGTTGATCCGGGAGATAAACGCATTGAACCATTTTGCCAGGGCCCCGATCTCATCTCTGGTGTGGATGTCGATACGCCGGGTAAGATCACCTTCTCCCCGGGCAATGTCTTTCAGGGCCTCCACCACGGTGTGCAGGGGCGGGATAATGATTCTGGAAAGATATACGGCAATGACAAGGCCGAAAACCAGGGCCAGTATGCCCACACCGGTGAGAAATGCGGTGGATCTGGTAATCTGTGACTGCATCTGCTGCCGCATGGCATCCCGGGCTGTCAGGCTGACGGCCTGGATCTGCGCTGCACTGGCTTCCATCTGTTCCCTGGCGGTCTGCTGGCGGTCCATGAGTGCTGCATAATTTTCAAATGCCGCCATATAGGCATTCACCCCCTCCTGGATCCCTTCCAGGGGGCCTGTTTTTTCCTGGTCATCAATGACATCTTTTATCCCGGTGATGGCAGTGGCAATGGAAGTAATATTCTTGCCTATGTTGTCGAACACTCCCGCATCCTGTGCCCGGATATATTCTTTTTCAAGAATCCTGGTCTGCAGCAGAATCTTGGCGATCTCATCCGCCCCGGAAGACAGCGCCATGATCTGGCTGGAAAAAATCTGGATATCTTCAACATAAAATTCCAGCAGTTCCTGCATCTCCTGCTGAAACATCTTTGCGGCCCGGCCCAGATCATCAATGGCCTGGATAAGGGAGTGGTTGTTTGCAAAGGTGCGGTCAGAGAAAAACTTCTCTGCTGCAGAGACTGTATCAGCATGGACCGCCTGGACTTTTTCATGGCGCTGTTGCGCAATGTCTTCTGTCATCAGCGGCTCAGATTCCTTTAACGCCCGCTGGATATTGTCCATGTGCCCCTTCCACTGGGAGATCATGGAGATGTTTTCCTGATCTGATCCGGATATCACCAAATAATACCCTTTGGCCTGGAGCAGATCTTCCTGGATCTGGTCGGCATATCCCACCCGGGCACGCATCAGCCCGGTTCTGGTCTCACTTTGATCCATGAGTGCATCATAAGCCGCTTTTTGCCCATCCCGTATCCTGGTGGTGGTTTCCAGGGCATTGCCTGCTTTTGCATTCATGTCCCCCATCAGGACATCTCTTTCCTCGGCCAAAGATACATAGGTGTCAAATGCTTTTTCATAGGCATCTGACTGTGCCAGGATTTGTTCTGCCCGGTTCCGGATCTCATTGTCAAGATCTGCTTCAGTGATCCGGCCGGCCCCGGTTTTTACTGCCAGGATATCTTTTTTCACCTTTTGCGCGCTTTTGGCATCACTGGTGAGCACAAACTGCTTTTCATTCTGCCGGGCATCCAGAATCCGGGTCACCAGCACCTGAAAATCTTCAGCCCGGTCCACTTTCTGCACAACCCTTGTCAATCCTAAGCGTCCGGCACCTGCAAGCACCACCAGCAATACCAGGATAATGACAAACCCGCCGATAATTTTTTTTGCAAGACTCACATGTTTCAGCATAATTTTCTCCGTTGCGTATTCACCGCTGCCATCCGCCGATCAGGTGCAGGTGCAGATGGAAAATCATCTGCCCCCCGCCTCTTTCCACGTTGAACAGCAATTTGTATCCGGATTTGTCCACCCCCTGCGCTTGTGCCATTTTTGCGGCAAGGGGAAAAAGCCCCCCCACAAGTGATTCATGGTCAGGCAGCAGGTCGTTGATACTCCGGATATGGACCCTGGGAACCAGCAGCAGATGGACCGGTGCTGCCGGTTTTATATCCTTGAACACCACATAGGTGTCGTCTTCATACAAAAAATGGCTTTCAACTTCTTTGTTGACAATTCTGCAGAAAAGGCAGTCTTCGGGCATTACATACTCCTTGGATGGAAGTTTTACGTTTTAAGTGACAGGTGATAGTTTCAGCATTTGTTGTGGTTTCTGTGGGTATGTGTGTCATAGGATTTTTGGCTATTGCTGCCGGCGGTCCACTGCATCCATCAGGTTTTCCATGGCTTCCATGGCACGGGCTTTGATAAAAACATCTGTCACATCTTTTGTATATTCTGACGGGGTGGGATTGATCTCGATGATCACTGCACCATTGGCTTTTGCAGCGCCCGGGATCAGGTTGGCAGGTGCCACTGTCCCGGTGGTGCCGATGAGCAGAAAGCAGTCTGCCTGCCGGGTTTCTGTAAAGGCATGTGTCCGTGCAGGTTCAGGAATGGGTTCCCCGAAAAAAATCACATCCGGCTTGAGGATCCCGCTGCAACGGCTGCACCTGGGGGGCAGGACAACCAGGTCGATATCTGAAATAGCATATCGGCTGAAACAGGACAGGCAGACCAGTTTCTTCAAGGACCCGTGAAATTCATGCACCACACGGCTGCCGGCATCATAGTGCAGGTTGTCCACATTCTGGGTGATGACACTTTTCACCAGACCGGCTGCTTCCAGTTCCGCCAGGGCATAGTGGGCAGCATTGGGCAGCACCTTGCCGAACAGGTCATAAAAAATTTCCCTGATAGCTGTCCAGGATGCTGTGGTGTTCTGGTGAAAATACTGGATATCAAAGGTGGTGGGATCATACCGGTTCCACAGACCGTTTTCCCCCCTGAAGGGCGGAATCCCGCTTTCAACGGAAATGCCGGCACCGGTAAATGCCACACACCGCCTGGCGTTTGCTATAATATCAGCTGCTTTTGCATACATGCGGACCATCCTTGTCATGGGTGGTTTAGAATTGTTCAGGACCTGGTTACGCCAGGTCCATTATCTCAAAAGTGTTGGACCACAACTCCATTATCAGCAGTTTGCTGCGCAGAATGTCCCCCCGGTCCAGCAGCA
>JAZBPL010000178.1:0-21073 GCA_036351635.1 Desulfotignum sp. | reverse complement strand
TTGTATGTAGGGGCTATAGTGATAGGGAGACCATTTTCTGGCAACGTCTATATTATTGTTAACAAAATATATGCCGGCAATAGTTGATGCCACGTTTTCAGCCCGCATTTTTTCAAAGCGGCAGCCCGCCGGGCCTGAAGATAATCCACCGATCCCTTTAATGTTACTGTCCCTGCCTGGACCATGACATCCACATGCGAATCGGCAGAAATGCGCGGATCCTTTGCAAGAGCCAGCATCACGGCATTTTTTATTGCCTCCTCCGATTTGGGGATATATTTTTCGGCCCGAAGATCCGTATCCCGTGCCCATCGCGCCACAGTAAGATCAGCGGCATCTACATCCGTTACCCCTGCAACCCAGCTGTCTGATATCGCCCGGGTTTTTTCTGCGGCACTGCCGATGGTGCCTGCCAACGTAACCTTGCCATTTTTTACTTTCACCTCTACCAATTGGTGATCCACCAGGGCATCCCACAGCAATCCCTCTTCAATTTCCGCCTGTATCTGACTGTCCGACCGCTGTGCGGAATAAGAGATGGTGATATTGTTTTCAATGGACCGGATACCGCTGATCCCTTTGGCTACCGTTTCTGCCAGTTGTTTTTCCCTGTAGGAATCAACAGTCCCTGTGAGGCTCACTTTTTTTTTATCCACTGTGACGGCAATGTTAAATATATTGGTGGCTGGATTCATGCGCAAGGCCTCGACAACGTCTTTTTGAAGACGGGTATCACTTTTGTCCTGAAAAACAGACACCTCGATCAGATTGATCACCGATTTCACCCCTTTGACGGTTTCCGTAATTTCCAGGGCCCGTTCCTTTGCCAGGATATTACTGACGGTGCCATGCAAAGAAACCACCCCGTCAGTGCATGTAAGGGTGATCCGATAGGCGGGGATGGCCTGGTCTGACAGCAACTGCCTTTCCACGGCATTTTCAATGTCTGCATCTGTCAGTTTCGCTTCGGTCAGGGCAAAGCATGGAAACGCCATTGTCAGTATTAATACAGCAGCCACGATCCAAATGTTTTTAGGGTCATCTTGTTTTTTTTCTGCGAACAGTCTCATTACTACCTCCTTTGCTTGGTTATTGCATTAAGCCGGCACGCATTGTCCGGACCGGGCGGTTTTTACGGTACTGGTTTGTACCGGTTCTTTTGTTTGCAGGGATGACTGCCGTTCTTTTAACCTTTTTGTGAAGAGGGCGTACACTCGTTCCTTCAATGGCATTGGTAACCACGAGAGAGCCCCCGAAAAATCGTTGGTGGTCATTGATGTTGAATCGGTTGCCTGTAGTATTTATCAGCATGGTGTCTTTTGTGAAGATCAGATTTTTACCAAAGGTAAAATCACCCTGTACGGTCAGGTAATGACAGTTTTTCAGAGAAGGTGGGCCTGCAGAAAACCGTTTTTCAAAAGCATCAATAAATTTGTAATACACAGGATCCAGATCGATCTGGATATCATCTGTTTTTGGTCCGGGATTGGGAATGATTTGGAATTGATCAGTCAACATATACCGGTCAGACCGCACAGCCAGTAAATCATTGGTGTTTTTTACAGGGATGAACCGTGTCCGGGGAACCCGGATGGCACCGGCCCGGTCAAAAACCGATATGGCACTTCCCATGGCTGTTTCCAGTTGATACACAGGCAGGGAATCTGGATCACGGGGGTCCACCGTCTTCTGGTTCCAGATCAGCGGCAAAGGCATAACCCCCTTTTTTTTCGCTATGATCCGCTGTAATGCCGGCAACCGTATCCACAGGTTGTTGGTGTTGAAATACCGGTGTTTTTGAATATCCTGGAATGCCTGCAATTCCGTTTCATTTTGCGGACACTGGGCGATTTCCCGCAGAACATATCTGCCGGATTTAACCTGTGCCAGGTGTCCGCCTTTTTTGTCGTTTGCAGTGCGGTCGGCGGTTTCCATCATAAAGTTTAGGTTGTTTTCAATAAAATATCCCAGGATGGCCGGATCGATAACAGCCCCCAGATTGTCGATATTGGATACAAAGGCATATTCATACCCGTTTTTGAGCAGTTGATCCAGCATCCCGCTGCTGACCAGGGCCGCATACACATCGCCGTGACCCGGAGGGCACCATTCAAGAGTCTGGTTTTCAGGGTGACTGGCAGGTTCAAGAAGGGTTGCATCAACCTTGGGTACCTTGTGCTGAATAAAATCCACAGCCAAAGATCTTTTCTGGAGCCAGGGATGAGCGCTCAATGCATCCAGGGTGTCCGGTCTGGTTGAAAAACTGTTCATGAATATAAGCGGGACATCAGGATTAAGATGTCGGTTCTGCAACACCGCAATATCCAGAAAAGACAACAACGATTTTACTTTTATCAGGCTTTTGGGGCTGTTCAGGCCCATGCTGGTTCCCAGTCCGCCGTTTAATTTGATATTCACGGTTTTGGACATGTGGTTCCTGCCGGTTTCGGTCATCTCTTCTTGTTTTCGATCAGTCAAGGATGCAATATCGAAAAGGGTTTGAACCGACCTGATACCGGCTTCCGGAATTAGCCCCGTTTTTTCTTTGATAAAATTTTTATAGTGGTGCTGAAAATTTTTGATGGCAATGGCAGGTAAGTTTTCTGCTGTCATTTTTTGTAAAAATGGTGAAAACTGTTTTGTAAAATCTGTCATCGTATCCTCTCTTCTTGCTCATTGTTAAGGGGGATTGTTGTTTTTTTCAAAAAATGCGCTTTGCTTTTTCTGGCCATAATTATCGTTTTTTGGGTTAAGGTTTTCAATCAGGAAAACCATGTACATGTAACAGCGGCTGCATGTAAAAAAACCAATGCCGGATATGTAGAAATAAGGGCCAATATGTCATGGACAGACAATCAGCCGGCCCTCATGGCGGCCCGGGAATCGATGCAGACAGAACTGACGCTCCTGCGCATGAGGCACTGGAAATAGGTTTCGGGAGTGGGTAAAATGCCTGTCTGATTATTGATTTCGATGATGAAAACTGTGTGGCCAGCGGGAAAACACAGACCGTTTTAGGGATCAGTTTTTTGCTTTTTTGCGTGTCCGGACATTTTTATAAATCAACAGGCCGCCGTTGACCTGGCCTATAAGCGCCACCGCAAGAAGCAGGCGATAGATATTTCCAATCATGCCGCCCCCGTAATGCACAGTGCCCAACAGGCTTTCGTGGGCTTCGGATTTTTCGGAATCACTGCTGCCGGCCATCCGCTGACAGGGCAGACAGCGCAGTGTGCAGTTTTGCCGGATCTCCTGATGTCAGGTTCAGGCTTTTTTTTCCGCTTCCAGATCCAGCAGTTCTTCTATCTCCTCTGATGTCAGTGTTTCCTTGTCCATTAATTCTTCTGCCAGCCGGTCCAGTTTTTCACGGTTCTGCTGCAGGATTTTTTTCACCTGGTCATGGCTGTTATGGAGAATGGCTTTAACCTCTGCATCGATTACCTCTGCGGTGGCTTCGCTGTAGTCTTTGTCCTCGGTCAGTTCCCTGCCCAGAAAGGGATGGGGTTCCCCTTTTTTAAAGACCATGAGCCCCACCTTTTCGCTCATGCCCCACTGGCACACCATGCGCCGTGCCAGCTGGGAGGCGTTTTTCAGGTCATCCCCGGCCCCGGAGGTGACATCGTCAAACACCTCCTCCTCCGCTGCCCGGCCCCCGATCATCACGCAGATTCTGCCAAGCAGATATGACCTGCTCAAATTGTGCCGGTCCTCTTCCGGCACCTGTTCGGTGGCACCCAGAGATCTGCCCCGGGGAATGATGGTTACCTTGCCCAGGGGATCTGCTTCCGGAATCAGCAGGGCGGCAAGGGCATGACCGGCTTCATGATAGGCGATCATCTTTTTTTCCTTGTCGGAAAGCCTGTCTTCGCGCTTGATCCCCATCAGGATCTTGTCCCGGCTTTCATGGAAATCTTCCATTTCCACCTGTTCTTTACCTTTTCGGGCCGCAAGCAGGGTTGCCTCGTTGACCAGGTTTTTTAAGTCAGCCCCGCTGAACCCCACGGTGGCCCCGGCCAGCAGATCGTAATCAATGTCTTCTGATTTTTTGACTTTGTTGAGATGTACCTTGAGAATTCTTTTTCTGGCGTCTTTCTGGGGCATTTCCAGGCTGATCCGCCGATCAAACCGTCCCGGACGTATCAAAGCCGGATCCAGTACATCCGGACGGTTGGTGGCAGCCAGCACAATGATGGATTCCTGTTTGCCGAACCCGTCAATTTCAGAAAGAATCTGGTTCAGGGTCTGTTACCGCTCATCATGTCCCCCGCCAACCCCTGTGCCCCTGACCCTGCCAATGGAGTCCAGCTCATCGATAAAAATCAAAGAAGGTGCATTTTTTTTTGCTTCCTTGAACATGTCTCTGACCCGGGAAGCCCCCACCCCCACAAACATCTCTATAAATTCAGATCCGGATATGGAATAAAACGGCACACTGGCTTCTCCTGCCATTGCCCGGGACATCAGGGTTTTTCCCGTGCCCGGGGGTCCCACCAGCAGTATTCCCTTGGGCAGTTCCGCGCCAAGGTCAATATAGGCAGACGGATCTTTGAGGTAATCAGACAGTTCCTTTAATTCTTTTTTGGCGTTTTCCAGGCCTGCCACATCGTCGAAAGTAACGTCAACTTCTTCTTTTTGAATTTTTTTGGCCTTGGATTTACCGAATCCGAAAGGTCCTTTGGGATCGCCCAGACCCCCCATCTGATCCTTCATCCTTTTGTTCATGTATACGAAAAACCCGATAAGGAGCAGCCAGGGCAGAAGGCTGATCAATCCACGGGCAAGCCAGTTGGTTTCATCGGGTTTTGCATGTATTTTCACCTTGTTTTTTTCCAAAAGCGGCATCAGCTCGGGATCTTCAAAAGTGGGCATCACCGTGGAAAACGCTTCAGGCTGCGGGGCCGGCTGGTCTGCCGCTTCTTTATCTGGTGCCTCTTCTTCTGCTTGAGGATATTGCCCGGTTATCTTCCGGCCTTTCACTTCAATGCTGACAACTTCACCGGCTGCCACTTTCTGTTTGAATTCAGAATAGGCAATCTCCGCAATCTGATTGTCCACCATGTAGCTGGTATAGCCAATGGAAATAAGAATCCAGAGAACAAAAAATAAAAGCAGGCGCAGCCATGTCGGAGATTTGTCTATGATATTATTCTTTTCAGAATCTGGTTTGTCCATGTTTATTTTCCTTTTTTTCCGTATTTTCAGACACCGGGCAGTCCGTTATGGTTCGACAGGGGGAGTTGTGGTGCTTTTATTCATTGCTCTGCAGATAACATCCAATTTCCTGCAGTTTTTGCCCTGAAGTGGTTGTGCTGTTGCGCTGTTCAAGGATCTGTTCGCACCGGTTGATCAGCCGGCTGCGGATTTCTGATATCTGCATAAAGGTCATCCTCCCGAAAAAAGTAAAAATTATCACTGAATGCTTTTGTTTTTTTGCCGGGTATGGTTTTATTCAAGTAAATGCATGATCTCGTTTTCAGACAGATCATGCCAGTTTTTATAGGCATCAGCCACGGCAAAGGACATGCCTTCCCGGATATTGGCACAGTAAATGTCTGCTGAAAAAACATCATACAGTTCCTGCACGGTGTGCAACGGTGCTGTGGGAACTGCCACAATGGTTTTGGCAGCCTTGCGTTTTTTGCAAAGATGAATGGATGCTTTCATGGTGAATCCAGAGGCAAGACCGTCGTCCACCAGGATGACGGTCTTGTCCTGTATATCCGGAAAAGGCCGGCCCTGCCGGAGTTTTTCTTGCCGCTCCTCCAGTTCCTCCCTTACTTTGTCAGACTGTTCCTGTATCTGTTTTTCATTCAGCCTGAGCCCGTAGATCAGCACATTGTTATAAAAAATATCGTTTTCTTCTGTCATGGCCCCAAAGCCGGATTCTGTATTGCCCGGCACCTGTATTTTCCGGACAATGACGACATCCATGGGGCATGCCAGTTTTTTTGCCACCTCTGATGCCAGGGGAATGCCTCCCATGGGAATACCCAGAACCATGAGGTTGGGAATGCCTTTACAGGAAGGGGCAAGCATGTCAGCCACAGCCCGGCCCGCATCAAAGCGGTCGGTAAAAACCCTTGTTTTGTTCCGCAAATCGTTATTTTCGTAAACAGTATTCATGGTCACCTTTTATTTTTCCCGGATGGCTGCCAGTAGAGAATCAGAGTTGCCGCTTTTACTCAGGTATCCTGCAGCCCCGGCTTCGGCCATGGCCTGGGCCTGATCTTCAGCCTCGTACATGGAAAGACCATAAATGCGGATGCCGGGCATTTCGGACTGGATCCTGCGGCAGGCTTCCACCCCGTTCATTTTCGGCATGTTGATATCCATGAGAATGACATCCGGCTGGATCTGCCTGGCCTGTTCCACCGCTGCTTCACCGTCAGCCGCCTCTGCTGCAATCTCGATGTCATCGTGACCAGAAAGAAAGGATAAAAGCCCCTGCCGCATCACTGCATGGTCATCAACCAGCATTACCCGGATTTTCCCGCCGGTAGAAACTGGTTTTGAGGAAGGTTGTGTCACTTTTTCAAATTCTTCAGTAACCAGAGACGGTTCTTCCGGCTTTGCATATACCGGCGGTTCCACCGGCAGATCAATTGTTGCGGTGACACCTTCATCAGGTGCGCATGCAATGGTAAGGTTTCCGCCGAGAAGTTCCACTCTTTCCCGAATGGCAAAAAGCCCGAACCCTGTATCTGAACCATTCAATGTCAGATTTTTCGCATCACACCCGCGCCCCTTGTCACTGACCATTATCCTGACCTGTCCGTTTTTCTCCATCATGGTCACCTGTGCCCGGGATGTTTGTGCATGCTTGACCACATTAAAAAGAAGTTCGCGCACGGAATGAAAAAGAAGCACCTTGAGTTCCTCCCGAAGAAAAACAAAATCATTTGGCAGGGCAAGATCAACATCAAGCTGGTGGGTTGCGGCCATCCACCGGGCCAGCCACTGCAGTGCTTCCGGCAGTTCTTTGTGGTAAAGAACCGGGGGTGACAGCTCCGAGGAAAGGGTGCGAGAGGTTTCTATGGATTTGGTGATCAGGTCATAGGCGGTTTTCCAGGCTGCGGTATCCTCCCCCCCAACTTCCTCAGAATGGATTTCCAGGTGGAGCCGGGCCCCGGCAAGCAGCTGCTGGAGGTTTTCATGTAAAATTTCAGCAACGCGTTTGCGCTCCCTTTCTTCGGCCAGGGTAAGTTCACTGGTGAGCTTTGCAAGCTGGCGGTTTCGGGCCGCAAGTTCGGCAGTCCGCTCTTCCACCCGGTCCTCGAGTTCTTCCTGGATTTTTTTCAAAGATTTTTCATGGGCTTTCTGCTCACTGATGTCCACCAGGGCCACACGGAACTGGTCAAATTTGCCTTCCGCGCCCTTTACAGTAGATCCCTCCAGGTGCACATGGACGATCCCTGCATTTTCCTGGACAAGACGCAGATCACAGGTTGCGGTGGTTCCGGGATGTTTTGCCATGGATTCTCCAAGAGAATAATACTTTCTGCGGTCATCCGGATGGATCCTGGGCAGGATCGAGCGGCCGCTCATGGGATGCCGGGTGCCGGTGAGAAGACGGGCACCTGCCTGGTTGCACCGTTCAATGGTGTTCAGCCTGTCTATGATAACAAACCCGACAGGGGCGGCATCAAAAAGCGCGAACCACTCGTTGCGGGCATTTTCAAGACTTTTTGCCGTCTGTCTCAGCTCCTGGTTCTGAAGCTCCACTTCCTCCTGGTAGATTTTAAGCTCATGGATAAGGCGGGCCATGTCGGATGCTTTGTTTTCAAATTTTTCTTTCTGCCGTTCACCGACAATCTGCGCGGCCTTTTTTTTTAATTGCGCAAGATCAAAATCTTTGTCTTCATACTGCATGGTCTATCCTTATGGTTTATCCTTTTTGTCGGTCGGCTGCTGCGCTTCTGATGCGTTCATGGTTTCAATGGCCAGAAGAATACGGTCCTGATCCGGATCTGCATCCCGCAGGCGCCGGGCATTGAGCCGCAGCAGCTTGTATCCTGTTGTTTTTGAATGGTGCGCTATTTCGTAGTCCTGAAAGGCACGGTCATGCCGGGTGATATCTTCCAGGCGCTGTCGGAGTTCGGGGATGTCCCACTGGCTGTTTTCCAGATCAAAAAAATAACGCCCTTGGGTTTTTTCAGGTGATGTCTGAAAGGTTTCGTAATACCGGCGGTTGGCCATGTCCACCTGTTTGTCCGCATCCAGAACCACAAGTGATTCCCTGACCGTGTCAACGATGGCGTCGGCAAACTGTTTGGCTGAATGTAAGGAGTCATCCAGTTTTTTCTGGGCCGCTTTCTGGGGGTCGATATTGATAAAGGTCAGCACCACTCCCTCGATTTTATTGTTGTCGGTCCGGTGGGGCATAATGCGCATCCGGTACCAGCGGCCATCTGTGGTCCGGACTTCTTCCTCACTGGCGGACAACTGCCTGAGCACTGTACCCACCTTGTCTTTTAAACTCCTGATATCCAGGTTGTGGGAGATGTGGTCAAGGGGCCGGTCCACATCCTTTTCAATGAGATTGATCAGCCGGGAGGCTTCTTTGGTAAACCGTCTGATCTTAAGGTCATTGTCCAGAAACAATATGGCAATGCCGGTGCTGTTGAGCACATCGGTGATCCGGCTGTACGCCTCCTGGACCTCGGTAACCTTCTGGTGGAGTTCGCTGTTAACCGTGGAAAGCTCCTCGTTCAACGATTCGAGTTCCTCCCGGGAGGATTCCAGTTCCTCATTGGTGCTCTGGAGTTCTTCGTTGGAAGAATACATCTCTTCGTTGGCTGACTTGAGCTCTTCATTGGCGGTCTCCAGTTCCGCTTCCGTGGTCCGGAAATCTTCTTTCAGATCTGCCAGTTCCTTTTCCAGGCCTGCGATCTTCCGGGCTGCTTCATTTTTCGGGACCTCTTCGGCATTTTCCCCCCTGCTGTCAAAATCAGAAAATGATGCCGGCAGCTTGGTGAAAAGCACCATATAATGATCCTTCATGGCAGGTCCATCAAATGGCTGCACCGTCAGATTGATATGGACGTGGCTGCCGTTTGTTTTTACCCGGACATTGGATTGGACCACTTTTTCATTGTTATCCACAGCCTTGCGCAGGGCTGTGGACAGTGCGTGCCGCAGACCCTCCCGGGCCATTTCAGTAATTTTGAGATTTGATTTCCCCTGGGCATGCTCCAGAAATTTTCCGGTGCGGCCGTGAAAATAAAGGATGTCGCCAAAGGCACTGACGACCACACAGGCCGGGGTATGGTGTTGTAACAGTTTTTTTTCCATGATCCGGGCAATCTCCCGGTCATGTGCATCCCTGCCCTGGCTGGTCTGGCTTTTGCCGGGTCTGGTCTGCTGGGAGGTGCGGTTTCCACCGCTGGGAAAGGGTATGGGATGCGAAAGCGGGCTTCTTTGGTCCCGTTTTTTATAAATGCTGAAGCGCTTGTGAACAGGGGTGAAAAGCTCTTCAAACCGGCCGGTGTGTTCGGATGTGCCCAGAAAAAGTATGCCGGAGGGCTTTAGATTGTAATGGAACAAAGGAATGAGTTTGTTCTGGGCCGCCGGTTCAAGGTAAATGAGAAGGTTGCGGCAGACCAGCATTTCCAGGTGCATGAACGGCGGGTCCCGCAGCACGTTCTGCTCGGCAAACACGATCATTTCCCGGATGTCCTTGTTGATCCGGTAGTGGTTTTTTTCTTCGTTGAAAAAGGTATCCAGCCGGGTTTTGCTCACATCTGCGGCAATGTTTTTGGGGTAGATGCCCTGACGGGCTTTGGTGATGGCGTCTGCATCGATATCTGTGGCAAAAATCTGCAAAAAACGCTTGATGCCAAGTTTTTCCATTGTTTCCAGGATAATGATGGCAATGGAATATGCCTCTTCTCCAGTGGAACACCCTGCTACCCAGACCCTGACATTTTCATTGTTGCCCCCCTGGGAAAAAAGTTCCGGCAGGACCTCTTTTTCCACAAAATCAAACACTTCCGGGTCCCGAAAAAAATTGGTCACCCCGATGAGCAGATCCTGGAACAGCCTGTGGGTTTCATCCGGGTTTTTTTGAAGAAATGCAAGATAATCTCCCATGGAGCCGCACTGGTTGACCATCATGCGCCTTTCGATACGTCTTACCACCGTGTTCTTTTTGTAGTGGGAAAAGTCATGGTCAGTGTGGTCTGCCAGAAAGGAAAGGATCTCAGACAGCTGCTCAGGCGGCTTTGCGTTTTCCTGCCGCTCGGTTTTCAGTGCAGCCGGATGCCGGAAATAGGCAATCAGCTGATCAGCCATTTCCCGGGGTGTCATTACATAGTCCACCATGCCGGTGTCAATAGCACTGGCCGGCATTCCTGTATGCCGGGCTGATTTTTGGTCCTGGGCCACGGCCACCCCGGCATTTTCCTTGATCAGCCGCAGACCGCCGGTGCCGTCGGTGCCGGTGCCCGATAGAATGATGCAGCCGGCTCTGTCGCCTCTTTCCTCGGCAAGGGACCGTAAGAAAATGTCAACCGGCATATGTACATGGGACCGCTCGGGCCGATCCTGCAGCCGGAGTACGCCATTTTCTATAATGGTATCCCGGTCCGAAGGGGGCACATAGACTGTATCGGTTTCAACTGTCATTGCATCCTGGATAAGCACGACTTTGACAGGTGATTTGCGCCTGAGCAGTTCCGGAATGCGGGTGGGGTGATCCGGATGGGTATGGATGACAATGACAAAAGCCATGCCGTTTTTTTCGGGAAGCCCGGATATGAACTGCTCCAGGGCTTCAAGTCCGCCGGCGGACGCGCCTACACCCACCACCGGGAACCGCTTTTGCTCAGAAGATGCGTTGTCCGGCTGATCTGCCGGCTGCCTGTTCTTGTCTTTGGTTTTTTCTTTTTTCGCCATAACCTTTACCCTGTGCAGGATGATGCTCTAATAATGATTTGTTCTTTATTGGTGAGAAGTATTTTAACATCATTCATAGACACCTGCTACAGGCGCTTTGCAGTGGGCGCAGGCGTTGTTTTCTGCAAAATGCATTTTTACCCGGTTCAGATCTCTCTGGATGACCGGCTGGCTGCATTGGGGGCACCGGGTATTTCTGGTGTCTTTGTCCTCATTGATGACATTGCCCATGTATACATAATGCAATCCTGCGTCTTTCCCGAAGTTGAAAGCAGCTTCCATAACGGAAAGGGGGGTGGCAGCGGCATCGGTATACTGGTAGTCCGGGTGAAACCGGCTGACATGCCATGGGATATCAGGATCTATACCGGCAATGAACTGTGCGATTTGATGCAGTTCCTCTTCTCTGTCATTGGCTTTGGGCACAATCAGGGTGGTGACCTCCAGCCAGATACCTGCTTCTTTTATATACCGGATGTTATCCAGGACCGGCTGCAGTTTTCCTTTGCAGATATCTTTGTAAAAGGTTTTATTCATGGCTTTCAGGTCTATATTGATCCCGTCCAGAAACGGCCCGATGGTGTCTATGGCCTGCTTAGTCATGTACCCGTTGGATACAAAAATGTTTTTCAATCCCTGATCCCGGGCCAGCCGGGCCGTGTCATAGGCATATTCAAAAAAGATGGTGGGTTCTGTATAGGTATAGGCAATGCTTTCGCAGTTACTTTTAACCGCATTATGAACAATCTGTTCAGGTTCCATGGGTTTTCCGGGAAGATGCTGGCCCCCTTTTTTTACAGCTTGAGAAATCTGCCAGTTCTGACAGAAACTGCAGGTAAAATTGCAGCCTGCCGTACCCACGGAGTAGGCAGAACTGCCGGGCAGAAAGTGATACAGCGGCTTTTTTTCAACGGGATCGACATGGGCGGCAATAACCCTGCCATAGGCCAGGGTATACAGTTTGCCGTCCAGGTTCTGCCGGACATTGCAGATGCCGAATTTCTGATCAGATATAGGGCATGCGTGATTGCACAAACCGCAGGTGACCTTATTATCGTCTCCGCGCTCAAAGAGCATGGCTGGTTTCATTTTCTTCTCCTTTTTCACCTGTAAAAAACAAGCTTAACATACCCTGGTTTGTGTCCCAGTGTAAATGAGGTGAATTCTTTATTTGCACTTGGAAAACAATGTATTTCTCTTTATATCAAGAACCACAAGCCCAGAAAAAGGAGCAGGACAATGATCAAATCAATAACATGCGGCCCCTTAACAGCATAGAATACATCATCAATTTTTGAAATAATCCTGGCCCATCCGGGAATGTACTGGTCTATCACCGCCACCCGCGGGTCAATGGCTTTGCCGGCATTTCATTGTCATCCGCATTTCGTTCCAAGATCGTGCCGGCACCTCATGTCTCGATCATCTGTTTCAACGCCAGGGCGTTTTTGACGGCATAGCCATGCTGGTCATTGTCAAAATAACAAAAGATCTCTCTGCCCTGACCGGCCCAGGCGGTTATTGCCCCTGTCCAGCCGGCCAGGGCCCTGTTGTCATAAGCGCCTTTGTAGGGGCCTTCGGGCCCGTGAAGCCGGATGTACACAAAATCTGCAGTGACTTTTTTGGGAGACATCCTTGAGTTTTTTCATGTGGGTGATATAACGGCTTGCCTTCAAAGAAAAAACAAATTCCGGGGGCACCGCGTCTCTCCAAGTCTCAAGTGTCTCTTTCTCAGGCATCCGGTAAAAGGTGTTGTTTATCTCCACCGTTGCAAACCGCCCGGCATAAAATGGCAGCCATTCCGATGTTTTCATGTTTTCCGGATAGAGAACCCCTTTCCAGTGACGGTAGTTCCAACCCGATGTTCCGACATGAATCTGTTTTCTGATTTCCTCTTCCATTGGCCTTGTATTTATTTCCCGTACCCGGTTTCTTTAGTTGGTTACAAACTTGTTTGATAGTTTCTTTTCTCACGTCCGGGTGCAATCAGGTAAATCCTGTATTTCAGGAAATGAATGCATGTAGAAAAGCCAAGGCCTTCTCATCCGTTCCATGAAAAAAACAGATACACCCTTTTGGGAAATTCGGGTTGTCTGTATCTCTTTCATCTCAGAAAATCATATCATCTGCAAAAAAACCTATCCGAAATTTATTGCTTGAACGGATGATGTTTCAGACTTGGAATCATTTTGCATGAAACTACCGGGGAAAATACATGTTTTTCCTTATTGCAGGTTATTACTGAAAAAATGTAAATTTTTATCCGGAAACGCAAAATGTTTACTGCTCTGTTTTCTTTGGCAAAAATAACGTCGAGACTTAGCTATATCTGCCCGAGGTGAATCGGGAACATGAAACCCTTTACAATAAGGAGAACAAAGATGGAGAAGACTGTGAGAAGCCGGATCTTAAAAACCACCGGCATTCTGTGCGTACTGTTTCTGACCGCGTGCATGGTCTGCACGGTCAATGCACAGGTCCCTGCAGAAGTGGACCCGAAACCGAAAACCTATATGCCGGTGGTAATTGAAGAAGACTTCCAGACCACCATGGAACAGGATGTGAAGGACAAACCGAACGTTATGGACCGGCAAAAGAAACTTTTGGAAAGGCGTTATGACCTGGGTGACCGCCCTGCGGATGTGATGATGTCCGGAGGACGAAAACCTGTCCAGAAAGGGGTGCGGGTAAAACTTCCGGACGGAATGACCTGGGATAAGCTGAACAACATGAAACCTGCTGAAATAAAAAAATCAGACCTGTTTCCGGAAGGATTTCTACCGCTTCCCCATGCCAAGCATGCCACCGGAGGCCAGGTGTTTCCCGAGGACCAGATCACAGAGATCCAAAAGCTGGAAAAACGATCCCTGGAAAGATTCGATGTGTCCTTTGATATTCCGAAACATTTTATACCGGAATTTCCTCCTCCCATCTTTTTGACGACCCGGCCGGATCTGGGAGATGTTTCCCAGGGAAAATTGCTGAGTATTGATAATTACTATGCAATGATGAAAGGAATTCTTACGCCGGTTCAGATGGAAGGCTTGAGGCTTCTGCTCACGCCTTTTCCCCAACAGCAGTTCAACCAGACCGAGGACCGTAAGGTGAAAGATCCCAGCCTGGGGGTATCCTGCCTGGACTGTCATGCCAATGGTCATACCAACGCGGCCTTTCACTTAAATCCGGACACACGCCCCCAGGCGGCCCGGTTCCGGCTGGATACGGTGAGTCTGCGGGGTCTGTTCAACCAGCAGATCCACGGCTCAAAACGTTCCCTTCGGTCCGTAGAAGATTTTACAGAATTTGAACAGCGCACTGCCTACTTTGACGGAGACCACGTGATCGCTGCAAAAAAAGGGGTTAATCTGCCGGACCGGGCCAGCCAGGTGGCCATGATGGCCCAGATGCAGAACCTTTTTGACTTTCCCCCGGCACCAAAGCTGAATGTGTTCGGCAAACTGGATCCGGATATGGCCACGAAGCAGGAAATGCTGGGGCAGGAGGTCTTCTTCGGAAAAGGACAATGCAGTGTCTGCCATCCGGCACCGTTTTATACGGATGACAAGATGCATGACCTGAAGGTGGGACGATTTTATGAACCCAGAGAAAGCAACGGGAAATGGGTTACCCCTGTGGGACCCATCAAATCCTTCACCTTGCGGGGCATCAAAGACTCGCCGCCGTATATGCATGACGGGCGGTTGTTGACACTGGATGATACTGTGGAATTCTTTAATCTGGTTACCGAACTGAAACTGACAGAGGAAGAAAAAAAGGCCCTGGTGGCATTCATGCGGTGTCTGTAAACCACATATTAACCATGGGTAAAGGAATACAGGGGAATAATCTACAGCTGGCCGGGACAATGCAATAAGCTGCCCGGCCATTGGAAAACTGCCACTCGCCGCATTCATCACACCTGACCCTGGCCCACCCCATGTGGAGATTTGTCGACACTCTTTTTCTTTTCAGGGGGTGTATGCATCATATCATTACTTTTTTGTCTTCTAATTGTGGGTGTGGTAATATAATACAGGAATAAGTACAAGTGTTAACAGTGTGGAGATAAGCACGCCACTGGCCAGGGTCAGGCCCAGGGGTTTTAATGAGGGTTCGAACACCAGCACGCCGCTGCCGAACATCACGGTGGCAGCTGTCAGCAGAATTGGTCGGGTGCGCTGAATGCCGGCCTGAAGCACAGCCTCTTTCAAGTCCATTCCCTCTTTTTCCCGCAGTTTTATGAAATCCACCAGCAGTATGGAATTGCGCGCGACAATACCTGCCAAAGCAATAATGCCAAGAACACCGGTGCCCACGATGTTAAGACCCAGAAGCCAGTGGGCCGGTATCACACCGATAAATATCAGCGGAATTGGGAGCATGATTAAAAACGGGAGGGTATAGGAACTGAACCAGCCGGCCAGCAGCAGGTAGATAAGCAGCATAACCACGGCACCGGCAGTGCCCAGATCACGGTAGACATCGCGGGTCATTTCCCATTCACCAGACCAGTAAAGCTGGGGCTGAGCCGTATTTTCGGGCGGGGAAAGCCAGCGGACGGACCTTCGTTCTCTGCCCGCTTCTGTGGTAAGGTTTTTGCTGACTGCCAGCTGGACGGTCAAGGGCTGTACAACGGACCGGTCCAGATCTGCCACCACTGTGGTTACAGGCATCATATTACGACGATACCGCACCTGATTTCCTGGCTGCCGCCTGAAATCCACCAGATCTTCCACCGGCACAGGATGGCCATTTATACCGGGAACATAGATTGCTTTAAGGGCCTGGGCATTGTCACGCAGAGATTTGTCCAGCCGCAGAATTACCGGCACCGGTTCGCGGGAAGAGGGAACCGCCCAATTTGTGACGGTGCGGCCATTTACTGCCAGAAGCAGAGTGCGCGTGACCTCCGCAGGAATCACCCCGCGGGCGGCAGCCCGCTGCGGGTCGACCCATAAATTAAGAAGATGCAAAGGTTCTTCCGGAATCTGTTCGAAGGTCTCCACCCCTGGCTGACCGGTCAGCAAGTGTTCAACCCGGTCTGCCATTTGCTGCCGGGTACCGGCATTTGGGCCGTAGATTTCAGCAGTGATATCCCGGTCACTGGAGGGTCCGGAAGGAATGCGGCCGATATAACCTTTGGCATTGTAAGGGGCCAGCCAGTCGCTTAAATGATGCTGTACCTCCCGGCTGACCTCATAACTGAGCCGGTCACGCGCCTGCTTGGGTACCATTTCCACATGTACACTGGCGCGGTGGGGCGGTAATTGTTCGGGACTCGGTATACCTGCGGGCGGATAGATGAACGGCGCGGTGGTACCGGCATAAACGGTCAAAGATTTTACTTCTGAAAGTTTGCGAAGTTCTCTGCTGACAGCTGAGGTCGCAGTAAGGGTTTCCGTCAGTGTAGCGCCGGCAGGCAGCGCCACCTCCACCACAAAAACCTGACGATTGAGCAGGGGTGTCAACCCGACCTGTACCCAGCGCAATGCCACCAGAGAAAAACTTGCCACAAGCAATATCAGCAGGCCCAGATATAAAATCCAGCGCAGGATTGCGCGGGTCATCAGCAGATCCATTGCGGCCCGGTAGACGCGATAAAGTCTTTTTTCTGCCTGGTTTGTCTCCTGCATGCCAAGGTCAGAGGAGGTTGCTGGATCATGGGAAGTATCTACCTTCAGCAGCCTTAAACCAAAGTAGGGTGTAATCGTAAGGGCAACCAGCAGAGAGAACATTACCGCTGCAGACGCACCCACCGGTATGGCCCGGATATACTGGCCCATTTCTCCGGTGATATAGGCGGTGGGAAGCAGGGTTGCCACCACAAGCAGATCCGCAAGGATAGTGGGATTACCCACTTCGTTCACCGCAGTAACGGTGAGGTCCCGGCTTTTTTTACCGGCTTTGCGGAACTGGTGGGTGACGTTTTCCAGCATCACCACGGCATCGTCGGAAAGGATGCCGATAGCCAGTATCATTGCAGCAATGGAAACCGGGTTAAGGGTAAATCCCAGTTGATTGTAGATAAAAGGAACGATTGCCAGTGACGCCGGCATCATCATGGCAATAATTACGGCCGCCCGGAAGCCCAGTCCGAGCCAGATGATACCCACCACTATCAGGGTGCCGGACAGCAGCTGGCTCAGTACGTTAAAGACCCGTTCCGTCGCTTCTTTTCCCGCATCATAGCTGACCGCAAATTTCATTGGGGTTGGAATCAGCTCGGATTTTATCTCAGCCATTCGCTGATGGAGACGGCGTGTCACATCGCTGACATTTTTGCCGGCAAGTGTGGTCACAGCTATAGTGACTGCAGGAAATGCTGCCGACTGCCCCTGCTGCCAGTTCAGGACTGCCTGGTTCCGGTGCACTGTGCCGTCACGGATATCTGCCACATCTTCAAGATATACCGGACCTGCAGATCCCCGGCCCACTGGAATGCGGGCCAGTTTTTTGCGACTGCTGATATCGGTTCCCGCCTGTATGGCGGTCACCGGCGCACTTTCTAAAAATCCCACCGGAATCTGCCGGCTGGCGCCGGCAATGGCTTCAGCCACCTGGTTCAGAGATATACCGTGAACAGCCAGTTCCTGGGGCCGGGGCAATACTTCAATGGCCTGTTCCTCTCCGCCATGGCGCGTAATACTGCGCACACCAGGTACGGATTCCAGGCGGGCGCAGATCTCCCCGGCAACCTGTTCCAATTGCCCGGGAGAATGGGTTTTGCTGCTCAGGGTTGCCATGAACATGACCAGCCGTTCTTCTCCAAAGGTTTCAATACGGGGCGGGCCGGCAGCAACCGGCAGATGGTCTGCATGGACATTGAATAATTCTTCAAGTTCTGCAAAAGCATTGGCTTCAGGTGTTCCAGGTTTAAATTCCACTGTCAGAAGGGCGGCATGATCCGTACTGCTGCTGTATATTTCTGTCACAGATGATAATTGTTGAATCCATGTGCCGGCGCGCCGGGCCAGCTGATCATCCACCCGTTCCGCACCCCCGCCGGGCCAGGGTATCAACACCATGGCAGTGGGGACATCGATATCAGGCCGATCTTCCCTGGGAGTAACCAGAAGGCTGTATCCGCCGAGCATAAAACATGCAATGATAAACAGGGGAACCAGAGGAGAATCCAGAAGACGATTGGCAATACGTCCGGCCAGGCCGAGCGGTTCCATCAGAAAGATTCCCGATCTGCTCGAATCTGTTGACCGTCCCGCAAATCAGAGGAAGGGTTCAGCACAACTAATTCTCCCGGGTCCAAACCCTGAGAGACCGGGATAAAGTTGTTTTCACCAGATTTTTGCACAGCAAGCCGAATCCAGCGCAGACAAACAAAATTTTTGTTCTGCATTTGTTCAACAACCAATACCCCGGTGAGCTGGCCCCGGCGAATCAGCGCTGCTCTGGGTAATGCCACAAGCCCTTTTTGTCCGGTTTCATTCAGCAGTACAGTAACAACCTGTCCGGGTTGAATTGTTTCCGGCGGATTTTCCAGTGAAAGCCGCAACACCTGACCGGCAGAAGCATTTTCCATCGGGGATAAAATTGCCAAAAACCTTGCCTGCAGCGGTTGGCGCATTGAGGGATCAAGTACTGACAGCATATCCTGCGGGGTTATCTGATCAGCTGTCTCTGATGGAATGGGAACATCGATCTGCAGTGTTGTCCGGTCTTCCAGAATCAATACAGGTCGACCCGGACCGATGAAGGAACCTTCATCCATCACCACTTCGCTTATTATGCCGGTAAAAGGGGCGGTAATGTTTGCATAGCTGCGGTTAACCTGCTGAACTTTTAACTCGGCCCGGATTTTTTCTACATTTGCCGCAGATTTCTGCTGTTTCACCTGGGCCAGTTCCAGGCGGTTACGGGCTATCAGATCTTCTCCGTACAGCCTTTTTAAGCGGTTGACATCCCGCAATGCCTTGGCATCAGCGATTTCTGCCGCTTTGAGTTGTGCGGTTGTTCCTGCAATAGCAGCTTCTACATCCCGGGATTCGACGTGGGCTAATACAGCGCCGGAAGTTACATGATCCCCGGCTTGCACCCTGATTGACTTGATCGTTCCGTTTGTGCGGGTGCTGAGCACAGCACGCCGCCCCGGGCTTACCACACCGGGAAAATGGCGGGTTAATGCTTTTTGCCAGGGCGTAATTTCGGCCACTTTCACGGTAACCGGTTCCTTGCCGCCAGGATCAGATGCGGTGTCAGCGTCCCTGGATTCAGAACAGCCGGTAAGAATCAGAACGGCAACCAGTGAACAATAAAAAATGGGGAGAGATCTGTAACCAGTGATGCTCATCTGATTTCTCCCGGCAGAAATGTTAATGGATCCTTTCCATAACCCAGGCAATAGTTCATGGATGCCAGTAAAACCTTATAGTGATAGCGGGTGTATTCAAGCCTGTGCTGATACAGGCCGGCCTGGGTGGCGAGCAGATCGGTCATGTTTCCCAGACCCTCCTCGTATCGCCTGTGTGCCAGTCTCAGTGCATTTTCAGCAGGTTCCAATGCATTGACCGAAGCCTGCCAGGCAGCCCAGGCTGCCCGCCATTCACTGACGGTCAGTTGCTGCTCTTTTTCTATTGTGCGCCGGGCACGTTCCACCCCGATCCGGGCCAGGTTTTTCCGGGCCCGGGCCTCGGCTATTTCTCCCTTACGTCCCAAACCGTCAAACAGGGACCATTGCAGATTAAGTGCCACAAGCCAGCCGTCGGCAGACATGTCAAAGGGCTTATCTCCGTCAAACCATTGCTGTCGGGCCAGCAGATTGATTCTGGGCAGCCTTTGTGCTTTGGCCTTGTCCAGGCCTGCGATTGCGGCTGCCTGTTCTGCTTCCCGGGCCTTCAGATCACTGCGTTTTTTTGACGGCATCTCTTCAGTTACAGGCGGGACAGGTTCGGGCAAATCGCTGGTCAAAACAAAATGTTCCTGCGGCGGCAGATCCAGCAATACCGCAAAATTTATCCTGGCCTGGCGCACTTCAGCTTCCGCAGTTCTAACCCGGGCTGTGCCTGCTGCCACTTCCGCCTGGGCCCGCACAACATCCAGTTTTGCAACCAGACCCTCCTGATATGCGCCATCTGCCATATCCTGTGCCTGGAGTGCAGCTTCCAGCGCCATACGGGATGCGCGTTCATCTGCCTCACTTACGGCAACAGCATAATAGAACCCGGCGACCTGAAACCGCAACAGTTGTTCTCCCCACTGATAAGCCAGGCGGCGCGCCTGAACCTCTTTATTCGCCTGTTTACGGGCTTTTAAGGCATCAGCATTGAATATGGGCTGTATCACCTGAATTCCCCTGATCATCCCGTCCACCGGGCCAAAATCCCGGTAGTCGAGACGCGGTGGAAGGCTGAGTAATGGAACCGGAATATCGTTGATCAAAGAAGAATCCGCCCGCAGCAAGGTGGCATCAATGGAAATTTTGGGGAGAAATGCCTGAGCGGAACGCTGAAAACTTGCCGTTGCAAGCGCATGTTCTGCATCCAGAATCTGCAGCTCTGTAGCATTTTTTTCAGCCAGTTCAAGAGCTTGTTCAAGGGTTAGGTCTCTGGCCTGAGCAGAAGAACCCAAAAAAAATGAAACCAGTATCCAGACAGCTTTAAAACCTAATTCCTTTTCCCATGAAATGTTTTTTAGCATAATTGTGTAATATACATTGGTTTTTATCGGTATGTAAATGAGGTGAATTCCCTATTTGTATATAAAAAACAGTGTATCTCTGATTTTTTACAGGTTTTTTGGAAAAACCTCCTATGTTTTTACATGAATCTATCTTGTAAAATACAGTATTCACCATTCACCTGATTGAAGCCCGGTTGCAAGTATAAGCGAATAAAATTAATGCATAATTCAGGAGGAAAAAATGACAGCAAAATAAGAAATTGAAAATGAATTGAATAAACCCCGGCGCAGCAAGCCTTTGGCTGTTTGCAGCGGTCAATGACCTGCCGGGCAGATGTGCGCTACACCGCCACGCAACTGCAATCAGGATGCTTTGTTTTTGTGATAGACGGCATAATAGGCCACCGGAATCAGCACCAGGGTAAACAGGGTGGATGCAGCCAGGCCGAAAATAAGGGCCCAGGCAAGCCCTGAAAAAACCGGATCCAGGGTAATGGGAAATGCACCGATGGCGGTGGTCAGTGCAGTGAGCAAAATGGGCCGCATC
>JAZBPL010000177.1:0-5916 GCA_036351635.1 Desulfotignum sp. | reverse complement strand
TACCATGACATTGCATCAGGACACAAAAATTGCTGTTATCGGGCTGGGATATGTGGGACTTCCCCTTGCTGTGCATTTTGGCGCAAAGTTTCATACCATCGGCCTTGATCTGAAACAACGCATCATCGACAACTGCAAAAAAATGCAGGACCCCACAGGCGAGGTTTCCCGGCAGGAATTTGCGGCGGCAGATAAGTTTTTTCCCACATCAGATCCTGCTGCCATCTCAGATGCAGATTACATCATCGTGGCGGTTCCCACCCCCATCGATGGCGCCCGGCGCCCGGATCTGACCTATATGGAAAGTTCCTCCACCACTGCCGGCAAATACATGAAAAAAGGGGCTGTTGTCATATTTGAATCCACGGTATACCCCGGGGTCACCGAAGATATCTGTGTGCCGATTCTGGAAAAAATGTCCGGGTATACCTGGAAAAAAGACTTTCACGTGGGGTATTCCCCGGAACGTATCAACCCGGGAGACAAGGAGCACACCCTGCCCAAAATTGTCAAGGTGGTGTCCGGAGATGACGCAGCCACCTGCGACAAGGTGGCTGCCCTGTATGAATCCATTGTAACGGCCGGCGTGCACCGCACCCGCACCATTAAAGAGGCGGAAGCCGCCAAGGTCATTGAAAACACCCAGCGGGACCTGAACATCGCCCTGATGAACGAACTGGCCCTGATCTTTGACAAATTCGGCATTGACACCAAAAACGTGCTGGATGCCGCCTGTTCCAAATGGAATTTTCTGCCCTTCAAGCCGGGCCTGGTGGGGGGCCACTGCATCGGGGTCGACCCCTACTACCTGACATTCAAGGCGGAATCAGAAGGCTACCACCCCCAGATCATCCTGTCCGGCCGCCGGATAAACGACAACATGGGCCGGTTTGTGGTGGAAAAAACCGTCAAGATGATGATCCAGCAGGGGTTCAATGTCAAAGGCGCAAAAGTCGGGGTCCTGGGGCTCACCTTTAAAGAGGACTGCCCGGACCTGCGCAACACCCGGGTCATCGACATCATTACCGAACTGCAGTCCTACGGCACACAGGTCCTGGTGCATGATGCCCTGTCCGACCCTGAAGAAGCCATGACCTACTACAATGTGCGCCTGTGTGACTGGAACGAACTCACAGACCTGTCCGCCCTGATCGTTGCCGTGCCCCACAAACCCTACCGGGACACCCCCCTCTCCGATCTCAAACCCCTGCTCCTCCCCGGCGGCTGCCTGGTGGACGTCAAGTCCCTGTATGATCCCAACGAGGCACAACAGTTGGAAATCCCCTTCTGGAGATTATAAACCCTTCGCCCGCTTGCCCGCCCCGGTTGGGGGCCTGTGACCGGCCCGAGATTACGTAATCTGACGGTCCTGTCGCAGGCCCCCGCCGGGGCCCGCTATTACAAAACTGGGTTGCCTGAAACTGTATCAGGGACTTGCCGGAAGACTCTCCAGATATGTTGGATTCATCATGGAATAGAAGCCTCACCTGAAGTTTATTGATATCTGACAGCATGTCGGATAACTGACCACCAGGGATTCGTACCTTTTTCTGGATCACTGACCCCTGGGAGAGGGATACGTTTCTAAATCACTGACTAGTGGGGGGCGGTCTTTGTTGTTTGAGCCATATTTTGCAGCCGTTTACTACAGGGTGTTATGCATGGGTAGCGGTTAAAACGGCAAACTGTTTGAGGACACACCTGCCCGCAGTTTTTGCCGTTCAGCAACCCATGCATTACACCCTGTTAAACGGCGCAAACGGGTGAAAACAACAAAGACCGCCCCCCACGGGTCGAAGAACCGGAGTTGAGAATGATGGATCAAACAACCGAAGTGTACCATGACGGAACAAACTGTCAGAGCTGACAATGCCCTGCTGAACAACCCCACGGGTGGAACAACCAGAGTTGGGCATGATGGATCGAACAACCAGAGTGTATTATGCCGGACCTACCCATCCGAATTGACAATGGCCTGCTGAACAACCACATTGGACCTGGACCACAGAGTTGACCGGGAAGATGAAAGGCGCCGGCAATTGCCCTGGCTGGCTGACTGGCTGACTGGTTGGTTGGATGGCTGGTCAGCTACGCCAGCGCCTTTGACACAATCTCATACACATTCCTGGACAACCCCGCCACCCCCAGAACCCGCTCAAGCGCTTCGTGCATCAAGGATTTGCAGGGCTCTTCATAACTTTGCCACTGGTTGAAACAGGTGGCAAGCCTTGCCGCAACCGCATGGTTGACAGGATCCAGCGCAATAATCCGGTCCGCAACAAATGCATATCCCGCTCCGGTGGGTGCATGAAAATTCACATGGTTGAGCATGGCAAACACATAAATCAGGGACCTGACCTTGTTGGGATTTTTCATGGAAAACTGGGGATGTTCCACAAGGTTTTTTACACAGCCCAGGGTGTCGGGCAGTTCAGACTGGGCCTGGACCGCAAACCACTTGTCCAGCACCAGGGGATCCTGCTGCCATTTGAGGTAAAACAGCTCAACCGCCTGCTTTTTGGTGTCAGCGTCAATATCTGAAAGGATCCTGAAGGCGGCCATTTCATCGGTCATGTTCCGGGCCTTGGCATAATGGTCCAGCACAAGGTCGGTGGTCTGTTTTTCCTGCAGATGGCCCAGGTATGACAGGCACAGGTTTTTCAGGGCCCGGTCAGCCATGGCATCAGCAGAAATATCTTTGGGATCTGCCCCTGCACAGGCATCTGCAACCGCCAGAAATGTGTCTTTCAGCTGCTGTGCAATCCGGAACCGTAAATATTTGCGCGCCCCATGAATGGCGGTAACATCCACTGGATCAAAATGGTTTTTCAGCTCAGTTTCCAGGGGCAGGTACAGCAGCTTTGCCAGAAAGGCCCGGTCTGTGTCATGGTTCTCCAAAGCTTTTCCAAACGCCTGGAGCAGATTTTTTGACACAGACAATGCCCCGCCTGCCTGCTCTGTATGAACCAGCTGCTTGACCTCTTCCACAAACAGGGTCTGTGCCGCATCCCACCGGTTGCATGCATCTGTGTCATGGGCCATGAGAAAGGCCAGCTCTTCATGTGTCAGATCTGTGTTGATCTGCACCGGCGCGGAAAACTGCCTGAACACAGAGGGCAGGCAGTTTTTTGGGATATTGTCAAAGACAAACGCCTGCTTTTTTCCGGTGAGCTCCTTTACCACACTGCCCCCCGGCAGAAGATCCTTCCCCTGGCTGTCAACTATGCCCAGGCAGACAGGAATGTGCAGCGGCTGTTTTCTGGCCTGGTTCCTGTCCGGTGGGGTGTGCTGTTCACATGTCAGGGTCAGCTGCCGCGCTTCGGCATCATAAGAACGGGAAATGGTGACATGCGGGGTTCCGGACTGGGAATACCATAGCCTGAACTGGTCCAGGTTTCTGCCCGAGGCCTGGGACATCACAGACAAAAAATCTTCTATGGTAACCGCTTTGCCGTCATATACGGCAAAATACAGGTCCAGACCCTTTCTGAATCCGGCTTCCCCCAGCAGCAGATGGATCATGCGCACCAGTTCCGCCCCTTTTTCGTACACGGTCATGGTGTAGAAGTTATCCATCTTTATATAGGATGCCGGCTGCACCGGATGGGCCATGGGCCCGGCATCCTCGGGAAACTGAAACCCGCGCAGCTTTCTGACCACGGCAATGCGCTTGACACCCCGGGAATTGGTATCAGCAGAAAACTCCTGGTCCCGGAAAACCGTCAGCCCCTCCTTGAGGCTCAACTGGAACCAGTTTTTCAGGGTCACCCGGTTCCCGGTCCAGTTATGGAAATATTCATGGCCGATAACGGTCTGGATATTAATAAAATCCTCATCCTCCGCAGTATCCGGATCAGCCAGCACATACCTGGAATTAAAGATATTCAAGCCCTTGTTTTCCATGGCGCCGGCATTGAAATCATTGATGGCAACGATCTGGTACAGATCCAGATCATACTCCAGGCCGAACCGCTGCTCATCCCATGCCATGGCCTGCTTCAAAGATGCCATGGCATGGCCGCACTTATCGATGTTCTTTTTTTCACAATAAATTTTCAGGTCCACCTGCCTGCCGGAACCGGTGGTGAAGGTGTCATGAATATGGGCCAGATCCCCGGCCACCAGGGCAAACAGATAACCGGGTTTTTTAAAGGGATCATCCCACCGCACAAAGTGCCGGTTGTTGGACAGATCGCCTGCATCCACGCAATTGCCGTTGGACAAAAGCACCGGGTACCGGGTTTTGTCGGCAATAATGGTGCAGGAATAAGGCGCCATGACATCGGGCCGGTCTAAAAACGGGGTAATATTTCTGAACCCCTGGGCCTCGCACTGGGTGCACAGAATATTACCGGACCTGTAAAGGCCCTCCAGGGAGGTGTTTTCATGGGGCTTGAGAATGGACGCAATCTCCAGGGTAAAGGTATCCGGGGTGGCGGCAAGGCGGAAAAAATCCTCTCCAGCCTCATATTCCCCCGGCACCAGCACCATGGAATCGGCAATCACCGAAGAGATCTCAAAATTTCCCTTGTCCAGCACCAGGGGCGGGTGGCTGTCTCCTGCTGCAGCGCTTTTGCGCATACTAAGCTTGGAAAATACCGTTGTCCGGTCTTCATGGATATCAAATGTCAGATCCACCTGGTCAATGGCAAAGTCAGGGGGGCGATAATCTTTTAAATACACTGTCTGCGGCGTTTTCATACCGGCCAAATTAAAATGATCTCCCGGTAATGTCAAGGATTGAATTATTGGAATGAAAGTGTTACGTTACAAGTATTAAATTTTAAGCCAATACCTGACTGTTTATACTTTCATCATTTGTTGTGATCTCTCAGGCCATGATTGTTTCATCAAGGAGACCCGCATGACCGAAACCACAGAAAGACTGACCCATCTGGAGGACATGTTATCCCAGGTGGCATACGCGCAGCTTCAGGCAAATGTGTCCATAGAAAAGCTGTCCAGGGAGATGATTGAATTCAAGAACGAAATGCGGGAATTCAAGGACGAGATGCGGGAATATAAAAACTGGTCCAAGCAGCAGATTATTACCATGAACCGCCAGTGGGGGGATTTGGCAAATAAACTGGGCACGGTTGTCGAAGATATGGTGGCCCCCAATATTCCAAGAATCGCAAAAACCTATTTTGGATGCCCGGACCTGGATTATATCGCTGTCAGGGTCAAAAAGAAAAGCGCTAAGAACAAGGCAAAAAGAAGAGAGTTCGATGTCATTGCGGTGTGCGAGGGCATTTTCATTCTCAATGAAACCAAATCCTCACCGGAAACAAGGGATATCGATCAGTTTGCGCAATTTATCCAATCCAATGAGCTCTTTGACTATTTTCCCGAATATGAAGGATGCAGGATCTGCCCGGTGTTTTCATCGCTTTATCTTGATGACAGCCTGGTGACGTATCTGACCCGTAAAGGCATTTACGCATTGACCCTCAAGGACGACACCATGGATATTGTCAATTTTACCGCCTGCAGCACTTGAGAAACAATCCGGCAGACCGCCGTTGTCTGAAAAACGACTGACCAGTCTGTTACCTTTTTTATCCTGATTTTATAACTTTTTTTCACAAAAATATGTATTAATTTTCACAATTTTGCTTTATATTGGCGCACTGTATTATGTTGATATGCACTATTGATTATATCATTTATATCAGAGCCTTCAATGAGAGCCGTCAATTATGAGCTTCCAATAACCCCCATGCCCTGACGGGCACAACAAAGTATGAAAGCTGTTAGCCTTTAGCTTTTAGCGGTTAGCGGAGTGCTGATGGGTGACGGCTTTCATATAAACCCCAATGCCCTGACGGGCACAACAAAATATGAAAGCCCTTTTTTTTGTCATGCACATGACAAAAATTGTCCTGCACCATATTCTGCAGCACCTGTGGTTCCCGG
>JAZBPL010000176.1:0-3484 GCA_036351635.1 Desulfotignum sp. | reverse complement strand
TGTCAGTAGGGGATGCCTTTTTTGCCCAAAAGTGTATGCGGTTTTTGCGGCGGTTCATGAAAACCGGGACCGTGCTGTTTGTAAGCCATGACACCGTGAGCGTCAAAGGGCTGTGCACCCATGCCCTGTGGCTTGAAAAAGGGCGGGTGTATCAGCAGGGCTCTCCCAAGGAGGTGACCGAACTTTACCTGGAGGCGTTTTTTGAAGCCCAGCAGGGAAAGAGCACCACCACCCGGCTCAAAACAGAGAAAACCCCGGGCGAGATACTGCCGGAAAGGGACCAGCGGATGGCGTTCATCAATCACAGCAACCTGCGCAACGACCTAAAGGTGTTCCGGTTCGACCCGGATGCGGCTTCATTCGGAAAAGGGGAGGCCCAGATCCTGGACGTGATTCTCCTGGATGACGAACACCACCCCTTGTCCTGGATCGTGGGGGGCGAAGTCGTCATTCTCCGGGTGACGGCCCGGATCCACCGGCAACTGGATTCACCCATCATCGGATTTCTGGTCAAGGACCGCCTGGGGCAGACCCTGTTCGGAGACAACACCTTTCTGACCTACCGGGACAATCCGGTCCGGTGCCGGCAGGGGGAAACCCTGCATGCGGATTTTACTTTCAACATGCCTGTTTTGCCCTCGGGAGAATACACGGTTGCAGCAGCCATCGCCAGCGGCACCCAGGAAGAACATGAACAGTATCATTGGATCCATGATGCAATCATGTTCAAATCGGAAGCAACCAGTGTGGCTGAAGGATTGGTCGGTATTCCCATGCGCGGTATTCGTCTACAAAAATCAGAGGCCATACAATGATCCCGGAAAATGTCATCTACCCGGCGGCATTCACCCCCAGGTCCCTGGCGCCCCCCGATGGATGGGTGGGTCATATGCCCTTTGCCGCCTGGGTGATCCGCCAGGTGGCACCGGCGGTTTTCGTGGAGCTGGGCACCCACAGCGGCAATTCCTATTTTGCCTTCTGCCAGTCTGTGGCGGAAAACAGACTGGGCACCCGGTGCTATGCCGTGGATACCTGGCAGGGGGACGAGCATGCCGGGTCATACAATGAAAATATTTTTGCCCAGGTGGATGCGCACAATCAAAAACACTATGCAGGATTTTCCCGTCTGATGCGCATGACCTTTGACGCAGCCGCCCCTTATTTTTCCGATGCATCCATCCATATGCTGCACATTGACGGCCTGCACACGTATGATGCGGTCAAGCATGATTTTGAAACCTGGTTGCCGAAACTGGCCCCTGGGGCGGTGATCCTGTTCCATGACACCAATGTCCGGGAACGGGATTTTGGCGTATGGCGCTTGTGGGAGGAATTGCAGGAACGATATCCCGATAATATCGAGTTCTCCCATTCCCACGGGCTTGGCGTGCTGCAGCTGCCCCATGGCCCTGAACAAAAAAAACTGGCGTGGCTTTCTCCCACCTGGCCTGACAAACAGAAATTAAAGGAGTATTTTGGCGCACTTGGTTTTCGGCAGCTGGAACAGATGCGTCTTGATGCGGCGTTAGGAGAGCGGGGTTCCCAGATTATTCACCTGAAACAGAAGGTGATGGAGAACGAAAAATATATTCAGGAACTCCAGGAGCAGGTTTCTGATCTCAATATTCAATTGTCCGATATCAAACGGCTGGTTGCGGAAAAAGAATCACAGCTCAGCGATTTTTTCGGATCGACGAGCTGGCGTGTGACCCGGCCGTTACGTTATATCAGGCGATTGTCTGCCGGTATATCCGAAGAAATTATAAAAAAACCGCTCTCTCAAAAAGATGACGTTGTTGTAAATGATGGATTGGAGATTTCTGAAGCGAGCGATGGATCAGATTCGGGAAGGCAAAATTATGCTGCCCGGCCCCTGGAAATTGATTACAGTGCATCTGTTCCATTCAGGTTTGAGGTGCCTGTTTCAGACTGCGGCAAAGTGGCAGCAGTTATTCACCTATACTATGAAGATCTTGCAGTTGAAATGCGGTCTTATCTGGCCCATGTGCCCGTGGATATGGATATTTTCATATCTACAACCGATTCATTTAAAGCCGCTGCCATCGAAGGTGCATTTGCAGGATGGGACAAGGGCCGGGTGTCGGTTTGCATCGTTGAGAACCGGGGCCGGGATATCGCTTCGAAACTGGTGACGTTCAAGGATGTATACCCCGGTTACGAGTATGTGCTGTTTCTTCATGGCAAACGATCGTTTCATGCCGATGTTTTGTCTTTTTGGCGGCATTTTCTTTTGGAGAGTTTGCTTGGAACCACTCAGATTGTCAAAAGCATTCTCCATGCGTTTGAGCACAACCCGAATATCGGGATAATTGCAGCACAGCATTTTGAACCCACGCGGATCTGGATCAACTGGGGAAACAATTTCACAATTGCTCAAAAACTAGCATCAAAGATGGGGTTTGTGATCAACCAGAAAGATCCCTTGGATTTCCCGGCAGGCTCCATGTTCTGGGTTCGGACGTCAGCGCTGATGCCTTTGCTTGATCTGGGGTTGGAAACCAGGGATTTTGTCGAAGAACCCATGCCGATAGACGGCACCCTGGCCCATGCCATTGAACGCCTGTTTTTCCATGTCTGTGAACACAAAGGGTTGTCCTGGATAAAAATTGCCTGTCCCGGGTTCTATCAGCAGACACCCATGATCGTTGATGTGTCCTGCCGGGCGGATTTATCAAATTTCATGAACCGCTGTACATTTGAGCTGTTGAACCCCGGGGGAGTGAAACCCTGCACTGATGTTTCAGAGGGCATCCGCAAAGTCCCCACAAACCTCATTACCCGCATAAGACATCACACATTGGGCATGTATGCCGGGGTCAGTGCGGATACACGGGTAGTGATCGGTATTGTGGGGGAGGATAACACCGGTCAAGATGAATTGACCGGCATGATCGACGCGGCAGGGATATCTCTGAAATCAGCCGGATTCAGATCTCGAGGCGCTGTTTATACAATAAGCAATGGCGAAACAAACCAAGAGGGGTGCCAGGATTCCGCTTTTGTGACACGGTTGGATCCCTGCAAAAAAACCGGTTTTGGAGCGGCGCATAACAAATTGATGCACGCGGCATTTGCAGAAGGATTTGACTTGTATATCGCTGTCAGGCCATGCGGGCATCTGCATCCCGGCGCGGTGAAATCCCTGGTTCACATGGTGCACGCCGGACACGGCAAAGTCCTTGTAGATGCATTGCAGTTTCCTGCGGACAATGCCAAACAGTATGAACCACATACGTTTGACACCCCCTGGGTATCGAGCATGTGTATGGCCATTTCCCAGGAGGCTTTCCAGGATCTGGCGGGATTTGATGAAACATTGCCCCCCTGTTTTGAAGATGTCGATTTTTCATGGCGTGCCCGGGCACATGGATATGCGCTGAAGACATGCCCCTGCGCACTTTTTCTCAAGGCTTTCAATGCCACTGATATGATACACAAATCATCTACAACGCGATTGGAATCA
>JAZBPL010000175.1:0-6391 GCA_036351635.1 Desulfotignum sp. | reverse complement strand
TGCCTCCCGTACAATTTTGCGCATGCTGAACTGCCGGACCTGATTCCAGGGGCAGACCGCATCGCACAATCCGCACTGAAAGCACAATTGATAGGGATCACCGCCAGCCTCTTTGATTTCGTCGATTACTTCTATAAAAGGAGCAATGGTCTCCATGGTTTCTCCTTTTTATTTGCTTTTGTCATCTGTGGACATGCGGGCCAGGGTATCCATGATGGTCTGCATGCCGAATTTATCTGCCAGAGATTCCAGCCCGATTTCCAGGTCCTCCATCTCTTCCTGCGCCTCCACCTCTTCTTCTCTTTCCTCCAGGGTCAGGGCATCCACCAGGCACCACTTGACGCACAGGGGCTCATCTTCTCCTTCGCACATGTCGCATTTAAGCGGGAGTCCGGAATCCGGCTCCTTGAACTCCTCCCTGGAAGGGCAGGAGGCTCTGCAGAAGGAGCACTCGTCATATTCCTTGCCGTCAATGGTGTATTTGTCCCGGCCCGCGCATTCCGCCATGGTATACTCTCCGGCATACACCGGCACATAAATATCACGCAATGGTTCCCTGATAATCCGGATTCTGGATCTTGCCGGATTGTTGGAGCTGTATTTGGGAGATGCGTGGAAAGAAGAGCAGATCACCTCACATGCCCGGCAGCCGTTGCATTTGTCCACGTCAATCTTGATGGTCTTTATGATTTTTTTTTCTTTACTGGCCACGGTTTTTGCCCTCCACACTATTGGGTCTGTGTTTCTTGTTGCTTATCTGCTGTTTCTTCATCCGTTAAAATACCCCGCTGGATAAAATCTTCTGCCACATAACCCAGGTCCATTTTTTCCAGGGCTTCTTTTGTGGGGATGCCCTCTTCATTCCAGCCCTTGAGCTTGTAATAGGCGTCCAGCAATTGTTCTTCCAGTTCCGGAAACCGCTTTTTCCAGTGGTCCTCAGGCGGTTTTTCATCTTTTCTCCGCATGCCCCGCCGGATATTCACCGCACGCACCAGGGTCCGGTACCGCTTGGCTGCCCGGGTGAGTTTTTCCTGGTCCATCTGGATACCGGCGCCGGCAGAGATGAATTTGGGATAGTTGTGGATGTGATACGGGGGTTTGAGGGGAAATGAGGACAGCCCGGCACACTGTCCCAGGGCATCATCGATATAGTGCATCATCTCCTGCCACTCCACGATATCACAGGTCATGTCCACGGTGGGGTAATAGGGGATGGAATTTTCCCCCCGCAGCTCCCAGTCGATAAAATACTGCTTGAATTTTTCGTGGGGCACCTGGATCCAGTCTTCGCAGAATTTTTCTCTGTGCTCACGTTTGGGAAAGGGGGCCTGGGGAAACTGGCCTTCAATCTGGGTGATGTTGATCTTTTCACCGATGGAATACATCAAAAAATAGATGGGATTGAGCATGGACAGTTTTAAAGGCAGCTGCTCATGTTTTTTAATGGTGTTGTGGGCGTATGCTTCCGCCCCGTTACCGATCTCCTGTGCGGCCCAGTAGGTGCCCTTGGCCAGGACATCGCCGATGCCCTCTCTTTTCACAATCATATCCAGCAGATAATAGAACCGGTCCTCATTGCCCTCAGGCAGGCCGGGGAAATCATCTTTGCTTAAAATGCCGTCTTCCAGCAGCTCCAGGGCAAAGGCCATGACCTGGGGGGTGGAAAACCCGTCCAGACCGTATTCCGTTGCCTTCTGGGCGATCCGCAGACCAAAATCCAGGTCAGAATAGGCAGCCATGGTATAGGTCAGTTTGGTAAAGCATTTCATCATATAGGTGGGCAGGCCGGGCATGGAGATGGTGGCCCCGCATTTCATGGGGCAGTTGAAGCAGGAGATCAGCCGTGTTCTGGCACCTTCCAGGGTATCGGTCCACTGTTTTTCAATGTCATCATTCCAGAACCCTTTGCGCCGGGTGCGGGAGTTGCCCCACATGAAATTTTCCGTATGCCATTTTTCATCATGCACCTTCATTTCCTGGGGAGATCCCAGACCGGCCAGAATGGGCATCACGCCCTTGATGGGGTTGTCTTCCCTGTGTTTGATATAGGCCAGCACCTCGTTGCACAGGGAGAGAAACTCTTCGGGTTTGGCCAGGTTGATGTCCTTGGTGCCCCGCACGGCAATGGCCTTTACCCGTTTGTCGCCCATGACCGCACCGATGCCGCCTCTGCTGGCAGAAGACCGGCCCTGCTCCACAGAGGCATAATACACGCGATTTTCCCCGGCAAGGCCGATGGCGGCAACCTGTGCCTTGGGCTGATCCAGCTCCTGCCGGATCTGTTCCGCTGTTTCAACGGCGCCTTTTCCGGCCAGGTGGGCGGCATCCCGGATCTCCACGGTATCGTTGTGGATCCACAGGTACACCAGTTTTTCAGACTTTCCCCGCAGCACCACTTTGTCATACCCGGCATATTTGAGTTCCGGCGCCCAGAATCCCCCCATCATGGAAAAGGCCATCAGCTCTGTCTGGGGAGAGATGGTGGACACAATGGTCCGGTTGCAGCCGGTGGCCGGGGTGCCGCAGAGCAGCCCGGCACTGAAAATTAGCAGATTTTCCGGAGAAAAAGGGGTCACTTCCGGCCCGACCCTGTCCCACAAAATCTTGGCATTTGTTCCCAACCCCCCCAGATAGAGTTCTGTTTCCCTGGGGTCTGTTGCCTTTTTCTCAATGTTCCCCCGGGTAAGATCAACCTCTAAATTAAAGCCTGTTTCTGCGTACCTCATGATTTACCCCTCTTTATATTCCCGTAAAAACCTGACATGCGGTTAATCCAAAAAACAGTTTGCGCTGCATAATACCTTACCTTATAATTATTGGTGTGTGGCACACAATGTAATCATGATTACGCTACATTGTAACTACATGTCAAGGAAAAATCTGTGTCCTGCAACCCGCCTGGAACGGGCATCTATTTTTTCCCATACGCTTTTCCTGACGCCGCACCAAATAAGCTATTAATTAGATACTTTATAGATACAATACAGCTATGTCAAGTTTTTTTTCATGATAACGCATACAGGCAAACCGCCAGATATATGGATCTGACACCCTCGTTGGCGCTTATGACCGGTCCATGCGATTCTGATTCCTTATCGGTCATAAGGTTTTCACAAGGGGCGGCATCGGATTACAGAAAGTTAAAAGCCTTGTCAGTCACGGACAGTGCATGCGAATCGCTTATAGTTGATTTATCAACCAATTATTCGGTATTTTTCTGTTTCGAATCTGATTTTTTACTTGACAGGGTTTGACATGTTTAAATATAGTGGCAATATACAGCTTAATTATAGTTACATTGTAACACTAAATGGCAAAACCGAAAGGAGGTGGCTGCTTTTCGAATGATTTTTTTTGGTTTTTCTTTTTTACAGAACCCAATTTTCAGGAGGTCAACACGATGAAAAGGTTTACGATTCCGGCACTACTGGTTTTTTGTTTTTCCGCATTCTTTGCCATGAACGCGGCTGCAAAAACAACGCTCACTTATTCCAATTTTTTTCCCCCCACCCACATCCAGAGCAAGCTTGCTGAGCAGTGGATTCAAGAAGTGGAAAAACGCACCAACGGCGAAATTTCCATCAATTATTTTCCGGCCGGTACTTTGACCAAAGCCCCCCAGACTTATGACGGTGTTGTCCAGGGCATTGCCGATATCGGCATGACGGTTCTGGCCTATTCCAGGGGACGCTTTCCTGTTGCTGCAGCCATTGACCTGCCCATGGGATATTCATCCGGTGTCCAGGCCACCAACATTGCCAATGGGGTTTTGGAAAAATTCAATCCCGAAGAATTCAATGATACAGAACTGATGTTTCTCCATGCCCATGGTCCCGGACTGCTGCATACCAGAGACAAAGAAGTGGTTACCCTGGACGACCTCAATGGGCTGAAAATCAGGGGAACCGGCACCAGCGGGAAAGTAGTGGCTGCCCTGGGCGGATCTCCAGTGGGGAAAGCCATGGGAGAAACCTATCAGATGCTCCAGAAAGGGGTTGTGGATGGGTCCCTCCATCCTGTGGAAACCAACAAAGGGTGGAAAGTCGGTGAAGTGGTCAACTATATGACCCAGAACTTCTCCACAGCCTATACCACCACTTTTGCCGTATTTATGAACAAAAACAAATGGAACAGTCTAACCGCGAAGCAGCAGGAAACCATCAGGGCCATCAATGCGGAATTTGCCCTGAAACACGGCCAGGCCTGGGATGAATCCGACGAAGAGGGCATGGCATTCTTCAAGGAAAAAGGGGGAAAAGTCATTCCCCAGCCTGAAGAACAGGCAAAACTTTGGGCGGAAAAAGCAGCGCCTGTAATAGATGAATATATCCAGAGTGTTTCTGAAAAAGGGATCGACGGAAAAGCAGTTGTGGATTATATAAAAGCTAATTTATAAAACCAATGGTCCATCATTGTAATATCCAAGCAGGCGGCCGGCAGTTTTGCAGCCGGTTGCCTGCTGGTTCAAAAACCCGATTTTTTTAAACAGGATTGACTATGCGTGTTATTATCCAGGCGTTGAATAAATTCACCGATGTTCTGAAATTGATCGGCGCCATTGCCCTCACCGCTATGATGATGCTGACAGTTGTAGATGTCATCGGACGGTATTTCAAATCTCCCATTTTCGGTTCCGTGGAACTGGTGGGATTTCTGGCAACCATCGTGGTGGCTGCAGCCCTTCCCTATACCTATAAAATGGACGGCCATGTGGGCGTAGAAATCCTGGTGCGGCTGCTTTCTGAAAAGGCCCAGGCCTGGATCGATATTTTGACCAGGAGCCTCACCCTTGTTCTGTTTGCCCTGATAACCTGGCAGATGTTTTTGTATGGGGAAGATATTTACAAAACAGGGGAGGTTTCCATGAACCTGGAATTTCCCATCTATTACATTGTTTATCTGCTGGCTTTTGGCCTGCTGATCTTCACTGTGACCATTCTGGAAACCATTTTTCACGATATCAAGAAACTAAGAGAGTTGCACACAAAATGAACCCGACACTTATCGGCATCATCGGTATCATCATCATGCTTGTTTTGTTTCTGACACGGATGCCCGTGGCATTTGTCATGGCCAGCGTTGGATTTGTGGGGTTCTCCGTCGTAATCAGCACGGATGCGGGCCTGGTCCTTTTGTCCAGAAATATTTATGAAACATTTGACTCCTATGATCTGACCACCATCCCTTTGTTTATTCTCATGGGACAGCTGGGGTTTAACTCCGGCATCAGTAAACGGCTTTATGACGCAGGCTATAAATTTCTGGGAAGCATCAGGGGGGGACTTGCCATGGCAACGGTTTCCGCCTGTACTGCTTTTGGTGCGGTCTGCGGCTCCAGCCCTGCCACAGCCGCCACAATGGCCACCGTCGGCCTGCCGGAAATGAAACGGTACAACTACAATGACGAACTGGCCACCGGGTCGGTTGCCTCAGGCGGGGGCATCGGCATGATAATGCCCCCGTCAGTGGTACTCATTATCTATGGTATCCTCACAGAACAATCCATTGGTGCCCTTTTTGTGGCCGGTATCTTCCCGGCACTGCTGGTAACCCTGCTGTTCATCATCTGCATCTATATCCGCTGCCGCATCTCACCGGATCAGGGACCAAGGGGAGAATCCTTTTCCTGGACGCAAAAATTCAAAGCCCTGCTGGGCCTGAGCGAAACCCTGATTGTTTTCATCCTTGTTATCGGGGGTATCTTCATCGGATTATTCACCCCCACGGAAGCGGCAGCCATCGGGGCATTTGGTGTGCTGCTCATTGCATTGGTAAGGCGGCAGATCACCTGGGAAGGGTTTGTCAAATCCCTTATGGAAACCCTGCGGACTTCTTGCATGGTCCTCATGCTCATTGCAGGGGCGGTCATTTTCGGCAAATTTCTGGCGGTCACCCGGATTCCATTTGAAATAGCAGGCTGGGTTTCCGGACTGGAAATATCGCCGGTACTGGTTCTGGGCGTGATCCTTCTCATCTATTTTTTCGGCGGATGCTTCATGGATGCCCTGGCCTTTGTCACCCTTACCGTGCCTATTTTCTTTCCTGTGGTCATGGAACTGGGATATGATCCCATATGGTTTGGTATCATTATTGTCATGGTTACGGAAATGGGGGTTATCACGCCGCCGGTGGGCATCAATGTGTATGTGGTCTATGGGGTGGCAAAAAATGTTCTGAATCAGGAAGTTCCCCTGGAAAAAATATTCAAGGGCATTTTTCCTTTTCTTATCGCCGTAATCATCGGCGTATTTATTCTCATTCTGTTCCCCAATATCATCCTGTTTTTGCCCAACCTCATGTATTAGTCTCTCCTGCGGCATTCCGGTCTTTCCGGGGCTGGAATGCCGCAGGAGATTTTTTTGCTTGACAAAATCAGATTTCGATTTAAAAT
>JAZBPL010000174.1:0-3459 GCA_036351635.1 Desulfotignum sp. | reverse complement strand
GCACAGATTCTCAATGCCGCAGATCTGCAGATTCATCATACGGAAATTATTTCCTGTGCAGACGGCCTGGTGACCCTGTATATGGATGAAAACGTTTCCCGTGATCCATTTTTTATCATGGGCAACCTGGGCAATCCATGTTTTGCCCAAAAGGCCGGGCTGCATGCCACGCGGGACCTGTCACAGATCGATCACAGCCAGGGTATTATCGTGGGAGAAAAAGGATATGACTGGGAAACCACCATCAATGCGGTTGTCAATTTCTTTATCCAAAAACCCGATGCCCGGCTGATTGTTCCCAATCCGGATGAATATTATCCCGGAAAAACCTCCGGACATATCTGCATCGGGGCCGGCGGTGTGGCCCGGTTTATTGTCCGGGTGCTCGAAACCTATGGGATCGGTTTGTCCCCCATTTATCTTGGAAAGCCGTTTTCGCCGATATTTCAAAAAACCCATGACCAGCTGGAAACCTTGTACGATAAATCCATCCCCCGGAATCGGGTTCTTATGGTAGGGGATTTCATCCGGTCCGATATACAGGGAGCCCGGGATTACGGGTATTGTTCCGCCCTGGTGCTCACGGGTGTCACCACCCTGGATATGCTGTCGCGGTCTGCGGTCAGGCCGGATCTGATATTTGAAAAATTGGGCTGATCAGGTGGTGCAGGGTTATATGATACGCTTCCGGATGGCGGTTACCAGCAGTTCGGCCAGAATGACCACCACAAAGATACTCAACAAGATGACGGACACGCGGTTCCAGAAAAAAAGGTTGAGTGCGGTGTCCAGCACCATACCGATACCGCCGGCACCAACCAGACCGATAACGGCTGATTCTCTCACATTGATGTCCCAGCGAAATAAAAACACCCCCCAGAAAGCCGGTGCAGCCTGGGGCCAGTACCCCTTGAGAAAAACACTGAACCACGGCGCACCCGAGGCTGTCAATGCCTCTATGGGACCGGGGTCCACCTCTTCCAGTGCTTCTGCAAACAGTTTTCCCACAAATCCGATGGACCGGAACCCGATGCATACGGTACCGGCCAGGGGCCCGGGTCCGAAAACCGCCACAAAAAGCAGGGCCCAGACAAGGGAATTGACCGATCGAGACGATACGAGGATCAATTTGGAAAACCAGTTCAGCAGGGGGAAATGTACGATATTGTTCGCACCCAGAACGCCGATGGGAATTGCCATGACAATGGCCAGCAGGGTTCCCAGTGTGGCAATGTGAAGGGTTTCCATCATGGCATGGTGAATGCCTTCCGGGTAATAGGCAAAATCCATGGGCCACATCCGTTTGAAAAGGTCGGCCACCTGGGTGGGGGCATCATAGAGAAATTCGGGAATAATCTGCACGGAGCGCATGGAGAGTGACAGTGCTATGGCGAAGCCGAGAAATACGGCAAACCGGGCCAGCCGCTCAGAAAAGCTAAATCTTTCCCATTTATACGAAGCGGCCTGGCTCACTGAAAAACCCTCTTTATCCGGGTGGAAATAAATTCACTCAACATGACCAGGGCGATGATGGAAATAAGGATGGCCGCAAGAAAATCATAGTCAAACCGCTGAAATGCCGCAAAGAGAGTGCCCCCGATGCCGCCGGCACCGACAATGCCCACCATGGTGGAATTGCGCAGGTTGGCATCCAGCTGATAAGAGGAGAATCCGATAAACCGGTTAAGCACCTGGGGAAGCACCGCATAGATGATCACACTCATGAAGGGCGCACCGGCTGCCCGCAGGGCTTCAAGGGGTTTGAGGGAGATCTCTTCAATGGCCTCTGTAAACAGTTTGCCGATAAATCCGATGGAGGCAAAAATCAGGGTCAGAATGCCTGCAAGGGGACCGAATCCCACGGCTTTGACAAACAGTATGGCAAAGATCACCGGATGAAAAGACCGGCACAGGGCAATAAAGGCACGGAAAGGCCAGGTAATCCAGGACGGCATAAGGTTTCTGGCCGCCAGCAGGCCCACGGGCAAAGAGAATAAAATACCAAAGGCAGAGGCGATGATGGCAATTTCCACGGTTTCTATCAGATTGGCTGCAAGCAGCTCCCAGCGGGAAAAATTGGGCGGCACCATCTCCGCTAAAAAAGCAGCCCCGTTTCCCAATCCCTGGAGAAACCGTGTCCAGGAGACATCCAGATAATTGGCCGCATAGGCGGCATACAAAAACCCTGCCAGCCAGCCGGCCCGGGCCCACCAGTTTGTCTTGAAAGCCGGGCCGAAGTTTTTTGCTGTATCTGCAGTCATTGGAGCCAGTTCTCACCGCCGTAAATCTGTTTGAGATGGTCGTTGGTCAATTCCGACGGGGGACCGTCATAGATGATTCCCCCCTTGGAAAGTCCAATAACCCGGACGGTAAACCGCCTGGCAAGTTCAACATCATGGATGTTGATCAGCAGGGGAATATCGTGTTCTGCGGACAAAGAAACCAGCAGTTCCATAATTTCAACACTGGTTTTGGGATCCAGAGAAGAGGTGGGTTCATCGGCCAGCAGGACATGGGGTTCCTGCATGATGGCACGGGCGATGCCCACCCGCTGCCGCTGGCCGCCAGACAAACTGTCGGCCCGCTGGCGCGCAAACTCCAGCAGGCCGATGGATTCCAGCAGGGCAAATGCGTTGTCAATGTCGTTTTGTGGATACTTTCTCAACCAGGCCCGCCAGGAAGGCACATATCCCAGCCGGCCGCACAGCACATTTTCCATGACGGACAGCCGTTCCACCAGGTTGAATTCCTGGAAAACCATGCCGATTTTTCTCCTGGCCATGCGCAGGTCCCGCCCGGTCAGGTGCGTGATGTTTTCCCCGCTGATATACACATTGCCGGAAGTGGGGGGAATCAGTTTGTTGACACACCGGATCAGGGTGCTTTTGCCTGTGCCGGAAGGACCTATGATGGCAACACTGCTCTGCCCCTGGACCGTAAAACTGATATTTTTTAAAATCGGTTTGCCCCTGACATATTCTTTGCTCAGATTTTCAATGCAAATGGAACGCTGGGGGTGAGCGCTGCCCTCGCTCTGTGCCTCTACAGTCATATACTCCCGGTCTGTTTTTTAGGTGACATCATCATATGGTAGAGTGGCGCCATTTATCCCTTAAGGGCCGGGACTAATGGCGCCTGAAAACATCAATCTGCCTGTTATTGTTTTTTGGCTGCTTTGGCCGCTTCTTTTTCCGCCATTTTCCGCAGACCGTCCTGGTTGTAGGAGGTACCGGTTGATGCGGCAATGTCACGGATGACTTTCCAGTCCTTTTCATAGGTTACCGGATAGAACCGGTCCGCCCCGCCGAAGGTTTCCTGCATGGCAGGGGTAAACCGATAGGCATAAAACGCATCGACTATCTTTTTCACGAGATCCGGATGCAGATTATGGGCATACCCGAATGAAGAGGTGGGAAATTTGGGAGAAGTGAAAACGATGCGGAAGTCATCCGCGTTGAT